>NZ_CP045643.1:5113871-5427743 GCF_009498275.1 Streptomyces fagopyri
CTCCCTGCGATGGGAGCTGCGCACCTCCCCCCTCGAACCCGTGGACGACGATCCGGCGGCGCGCTCCGGTGTGGTGCCGGTCCCCGTCCTGGAGCGGACCGACCACTCGCTCTCCGACTGGGCGGACCTGGTGGCGGCCCGCGCCGGGGACTGGGTGGAGATGTCGGGCGTCCGGGCCCGGGACTGGAAGCGGCGGCCGGACGCCGCCCGTGCCGTCCCGTGGGTCGACGACGTTCCCGACCCCGCCAGCGCGGTGCCGCCGTGGGAGCGGGTCTCGGAGTTCCGGGCCGCCGCGTCGCCCACCGCGTTCGCCCTGGCCACCCGTCTCGCCGCGGCACCGCTGACGCTGCGCGTGATGAGCGCCCTGACGGCGTCGGTGCCGGGCGCCGGACCGGCCCATGTCACCGAGCTGCTGATGAGCGGTCTGGTACGGCCGGCCGGTGCGGAGACCGAGCGCGCGGCCGAGATGGTCTTCGCCTTCGGCCCGAACATCCGCCAGGAGTTACTGGCGTTGGCCCGGCGCCGGGACACCGCCCGGGTGCTGCACGACGTACGGGTGCTGATGGCGGCCGCTCCGGAGGACTCCGAGCCGGTCCTGCCCGCCCCGGACGAACCCGTCGAGGCGACCGGTGTGCCGCCCGTGACCCCACGCAACGTGGCGTTCCTGCGCGTCGAACTGACCGCGCTGCGCGCCCTGTCCGGACGTTTCCTGCCCCGGGCCGAGCGTCTGGCGCGGGCCGTGCGGGAGTACGACCGGCAGAACACCGTCGATCTGCGCAAGGACGCGGGCACCCGCGCCCGGCCCCGGCCTCCGGCCGGCCGGGCGAACCGGGACGCCGCAGACGCCCCGAGGGGGCCCGAGACAACTTCAGAAGGAGCCACGACCATGGCCACCACGCAGCAGCCCACGGTGGAGAACGCGCGTTCGGCGCAGCCGCGCATCTGGGGGAACATCCCTCCGCGCAATCCCAACTTCACCGGCCGCGTGGACCTCCTTGAGCAGTTGAGCGACCGTCTGCGGCGGGAGGGCACGACCACCGTGCTGCCCGAGGCGATCCACGGCATGGGCGGTGTCGGCAAGACCCAGCTGGCGATCGAGTACGCCTACCGCCACCAGTCGGAGTACGACATCGTCTGGTGGATCCCGGCGGAGCGTCCCGGCCAGATCGGCCAGGCCCTGGTGGAACTCGCCCAGAGGCTCGGGCTCGGCACCAGCGCCGAGGCCAACATCGCCGGGCCCGCGGTGCGCGAGGCGCTGCGCGAGGGCCGGCCGTACTCCCGCTGGCTGCTGATCTTCGACAACGCGGACAGTCCGGAACGCGTCCGGGACTACTTCCCCACGGGCGGCAGCGGCACCATCCTCGTCACCTCCCGCAACCGGCGCTGGAGCGTCGTCGGCCCCTCCCTGGAGGTCGACGTCTTCACCAGGGCGGAGAGCAAGGAGCTGTTGCGCCGTTCCAGCGCCTACGGAGAGGATCTCGCCGACGCCGAGGCGGACCGGCTGGCCGAGGCTCTCGGTGACCTTCCGCTCGCGCTGGAACAGGCCGCCGCCTGGCGGGCGGAGACCGGGATGCCCGTCTCGGAGTATCTGCGTCTGTTCGAACACAAGCGCAGTGAGCTGCTCGAGGTGTCGCCGCCCCCGGACTACCAGCTCCCGGTCGCGGCCGCGTGGAACGTCTCCCTCGACCACCTGGAGACCCGCAGCCTCACCGCCCTGCGGCTGCTCCAGCTCTGCTCCTACTTCGCGCCGGACCCCATCTCCCGCTCCATCTTCTCCGGCCTCGGCGGCAGCAGCATCGACACCGAACTCGACCGTGCCCTCAACGACCCCATGCGGCTCGCGCGTGCCATACGGGAGATCAACCGCTATTCGCTGGCCCGTATCGACCACCGTACGAACTCGATCGAGATGCACCGCCTGGTCCAGGCGGTGCTGATCAACCGGATGACGCCCGAGGAGCAGAACCGCATGCGCAACGGCGCCCACACGCTGTTGGCCGCCGCCGACCCCAAGGGGCCCAACCAGGCGGCCAACTGGCCGCGCTACGCCGAGTTGTACGGGCATGTCATCGCGTCGGGTGCCATCGAGTCCGATCAGCCGTGGGTGCGCGAGCTGGTGCGGAACGTGGCCAGGTACCTCTGGTACTGGGGCGACCACAAGGTCGCCGTCGAGTTCTCCGAGCAGGCGTGGCGGACCTGGCAGCGGCTGTACGGCGACGAGGACCAGCAGACACGGCTGATGGGCTGGTGGCTGTGCTTCCTGTATCTGAAGGTCGGCAGCCACGACGACGCGGCCCGGGTGGTGGCCCAGCTCAAGGACGTCTACGCCCGCACCGCGCCGGCGGACCGGGAGGACACCCGCGAGGACGCCCTGGAGACGATCAACCTGGAAGCCGCGGTGCGCCGCGTGGAGGGCGACTTCGCCGCCGGCGCCGAGCTGGACGAGATGGCCTACGAGCGGGCCCGGCGGGCTTTCGGCGAGGACGACCCCACGACCCTGGTCACCGCCCACAACCTCGGCGTGAGCCTGCGCATGGTCGGCGACTTCCAGCGCGCTCTGGAGCTGGACCGGCACACGCACGCGATGAAGGCGCGGCTGTACGGCCGTGATCACACGCAGTCGCTGATGACCGAGGCGAGCATCGCCATCGACGTCCGCGAGACGGGCGACTACGTCGGCGCGCGGTCCCTCCAGCAGGCCGTCGCCGACGGCTATCAGGCTGTCCTGGGTGCGGGCAACCCCTCGACCCTGCAGGCCGTCCGGCAGCTGAGCGAGGCCTGCCGCAAGGAGGGTGACCACGCCACCGCGCTGGAGCTGGCGCGCGAGGCGTTCAATCAGCTGACCCGCCGCTACGGGGACACGCACCCCGAGGCGCTGATGGCGGCCCTCGCCCTGTCGGTGGCCCTGCGGCACAACGGCGAGCTGGAAGCGGCCCGCGACCGCGGGGAGAAGGCCTGCGAGCGGTTCCGCAAGATCTTCCGGTCCGATCACCCGCACGTCCTGGCGGCCGACATCGACCTCGCGGTCACGCTGCGGCTGCTCGGCCGGGTGGAGGAGGCCAGGCAGCGGGACGAGGCGGCGCTGGAGTCGCTGACCGCGCGGCTCGGGGCGAACCATCCGACCGTGCTGGTCTGTGCCATCAACCTGGCGAGCGACCTGAGCGCGCTGGGGCGGACCGCGGAGGCCCGGGAACTGGGCGAGAGCACGCTGGCGTCGTGCCGGGCCCGCCAGGGCGAGGATCACCCCACCACGCTGGTGTGCGCGGCCAACCTCTCCCTCGACCTCGTCGCCGTCGGCGAGGAGGCGGAGGGAGAGGCACTGCGCGCGGACGTCCTGGAGCGCATGGAGCGCGTGCTGGACGCGCCGCGGCTGAGCGCGGCCCAGCTCACCCCGCACCCCGCCACCGAACAGGCCCGTTCCGGGGAGCGCTGCGACTGCGACATCGACCCGATGCAGCTGTGACCCGGGGGCGGTCGGCTCCGCGGGGCCGACCCCGGGCGGTCGGGCCGGTCAGGGGAGGGACGAGCCGAGCCACGCGGCGAGGCGGACCGGTTCCGCGGGCGTGCCCGCGGAACCGGAGAGCGCCGACTGCACGGCCCGCGCCCGTTCGGGGTGGCGGCACAGCAGCCGGGCCGCCGCCCGGTCCGTGCCGGCCATCTCCAGCGCCCGGCCCAGACCGGCCCAGGCTCCGGCCCGCCCGGGATCCAGGGCCAGTTGTGCCACGTACGCGTGGCGGGCGGCCGTGGCGTCGCCCACGGCCAGCAGGGCGTCGCCGGTCAGGGCACCGGTGACCCGGGCGGCGGTCTTCTCGGGTTCCTCGGGGGAGCGGCGGTCGTCGTCCCGGCCGGCGAGGTGGTGACGGACGAGCATCGCCAGGCTGTCCAGCCAGCGCGCGGAGGGGTCGAACACCACGTCGGGCGTGGCGGCCAGGGCGGCCGGCGGTGCGCTGTCCCCCCGGAGCCAGGCGCGCACGGCCTCGTCCACCGCCGGTGCGGCGGGCCGCAGATGGTGGGCCCGCCAGCGGGTCGCGTGGTCGGCGGCGCACAGCCGGGCCAGGGCGAGCGGTTCCTCGGGGACCGGATCCGCCAGCCACCGGGCGCACAGGTCGCGCAGGGTGTCCAGCAGGCCGGCACCGAGCGGGGTGAGGTGCGGATGGCCGTGGACCTGGTCCATCGCGGTCGCGACGTGGGCCCGCCACAGCGCGAACTCGAAGTGCGCCATGCTCCGGTGGGCCCCGGCGCCCTCGCGGTGGGCGTGCCAGAAGCGGGTGATTCCCATGAACGCGTAGATGCCCTGGAGCAGTCCCTGGAGCGGTCGGGGGTCGTCCCGCCAGGGCGCGTACCACCGCTCGGTACCGCCGTCGGCACGGCGGTCCAGGAGCGGCGTCAGGTGCAGCAGTCCGCCCAGCTTGGTGTGCTGGAACTCGTGCACGAGCGTCACGGCCAGCTGGACGGCGTCGTCCGGCTCCGAGAGCTCGATACCGCCGAACGCGTCCCCCGACGTCACGCTGCGCGGCCGGAACCTTTCCCTCGCGGAGGTGGGGCTGAGGGAGAACACGCCCCGCCGCATGGCCTCGGCCGTCGCGGGCTGCTCCCGCAGCAGTACCGTCCAGGCCCGCTCCAGCACGTGCCGCCACTGCGCGGCGGCCTCCTCGGAGAGCGGACGCGGCTCCGTCGGGCGGGGGTACGTGCGGTACGGGTCCACGTCGTCTAGTACCACCGCGAGCCGTCGGTCCGCCGGCCCCACCGTGAGCCGGCGCACGGCGTGCCACCCCGGTCCCGGCGTGCCGGGCGGGAGGGGCACCGGGACCGTCGCGCCGGGCGTCTCCACCACGGCGTGTCCGGCCTCGGCCCGTACCGTGGCCGTCGTCCACGGCCCGGTCGCGGGCAGCACCGCGCAGCCCAGGGTCGGCAGCGGCACCCGGCCGTGCCGCACGGGGACCTCGATGGTGAAGTCCAGGCCGGCGAGCAGTCCCGCGGCGGCGGCGAGGGCGCAGACATGACCGGTATCGACCCACAGGGGGGGCTCGTCCCGCGGCACCGTGGCGCGCAGTCTGCGCAGCGTCCCGGCGAGCCACATGCCTGTCTGCGGATACATCAGGACGTCGTCGACGACGGACGGGGAGGCACGCTGGGCTTCGCTGAGGAGGTCCCAGGCGGGACCGAGGCCGGTCGCGTCGTCGAGGAGCCGCAACAGCAGCAGGCGGCGGCTTCGTTCGGCTCCGAGGATGAGCTCGACGGTGGCCGGTCCTCCTTCACCGCGGGCCAGTTCGGCCAGACTGCCGGGCGGCAGGCGATGACGCGGCAGAGAGGGCTCAGCGCGCACGGGCGGCCTCGGCGTCGTCAATCGAAACGTTCCGCCTCGCCACCGCCGAAGCCGTTGACGCTGGCGAGGGTGTGATCGATCCTCTGCAGCAGCTCCTCCAGGGATATGGCGAGATCCCGACCGTCCATGGAGCGCAGCGTTTCAAGGGACACCCCCGCGAGATCGACAAGATTGGACTCGACGGCGGCCACAGACGGCTCCATGACGGCCAAACCCCTTCCCCCCGGCTACAGATGTGGATACGGGCTGCTCACATCCTCCTGATAATGGCCCGCCGCACCGGGGATGAAACCCCGTGTCCGCGCGGCCCCGCCATATCAGGTCAGCGGTTTCCATCGGCTCGGCGGTGGCGCCGGGACAACTCCACCGCCTCCTGGTCCATTCGGGCCACCCCGGCGGAGTCGCCCTCCAACAACCGTATCGCTTCCAGCAGTTGGTCCAGGGTTCCCGGATAGCGCAGACAGGTGCCGAGGATCCCGAACAGGTCCGGCCGCAGGGCCGGTGACCGGGGGCTCATCGCCGAGACCACCGGGTCGACGCTGTCCAGGAGCAGGGCCAGGGACGCGGGGTTGCGCACCGCCGGCAGGTCGGTCAACGCGCCCACCAGCCCGTTGAGTTCACGCAGGGGCAGCCGGTCGGGGAGGTGAGTCAGGGCGGCCGGGCCCGGCGTGGCGGTCCCGGGACAGGGGAGCCGGACCAGCCCGGACGCCGAGGCGGGAAGGCCGGCGCACTCGCGCAGCACGGCCAGTTCGGTCCCGGTCAGCAGCCCGTACCAGCGTTCCACGCGCACCGCGGCCAGCCGGCCCAGCCCGTCCGTGCGGTGGTGGGCGCTGACCAGGCCGACGAGCGTGCCGTCGTGCCAGACGGCGGCGCCCGACATGCCCTCCCAGGGCGACCGGTCCGGTTCGGCGTCCGACTCCGGTGGGGTGACCGCGAGTTCGAGGGTGCCCTCGCGGCGGTTGGACAGCACCGAGGTGATGCCCGTGGCGTGGCAGGAGTCGCGGTACTGGGAGGCCGAGCCGTCGTCGAGCAGCCGCATCCGGTCCTCGCGCAGCTTGAACCGCGGAAAGCCCATCGCGCTGCACGGCAGGACGACGTCCGCGTCGGGGACCGCGCCGTAGGAGGGCGGTTCGGGTCCGGTCGCGTGCCCGTCCAGCGGCACGGACCCGGCGATCTCCAGGAGCGCCACGTCCGCCTTGTCGGAGGCCAGGACCACCCGCGCGGTCGCCGTCCACTCCGCGGCGCGGTCCGCCTCGAACCGTACGCCCGCGGTTCCCCCCTCCGCGCCGCGGACCACGTGCGCCGCGGTGAGTACCCAGCGGAGCCCGACCCGGTACCCGGAACCGCGCCGCCCGGGACCCCGGCCCGCCAGCGGACGCACCATCACCTCCGCCACCCGGACCGGATCCAGTCCGCGGCGCGGGTCGTGCCCCGGCACGGCTCAGCGCTCCCGGTCGGCCTCGGCCCCGCCCACCCACGGCGCCCGTCCGCCGCCGCTGTGGGTGCGCGGATCGAGCGTCAGCTTCACCCGGTGCGTGACGCTGTCGGCCACGCGTCCGTCCGCGCCCGCCTCCACCACCCAGAAACGGATCTTCCCGCCCGCCGCCGCCGACCGCTCCACGACCACGGCCGCCTCCAGTTCCACCGGACCCACCTCGAAGTACAGATCCTCCCCCTCCGCCGCCGTCCGGGCCGCGGTCAGTTCCCTGCGCAACTCCTCGATCAGTTCAGCGAGTTCAATCACACCTGGTCCCTACCCGAACCGCCCACGCGCCACTCGGTCCGGGGCCGTCACCCGATCCGGGACGATCGTGCGGTGTGGCTCTGTGTGACCCCTCCGATGCACTAGAGTCACTCAAGCGGTCTGAAATCCGATGGAAAGCCATATTTCAGTGGTACATAGGGCATTGATCGCAGATCCCGTGCACGGATTCCGCACGCGGATCGCGCATCACAGACCCGATCGCACACCTTCACCGCACAGGGGCGCCGCCATGGAGAAGTCCGGAGTCGAGTCCGAGCTGATCGACCTCAGCGACGTTCCGCTGGACGCGTGGCCCCTTCTCGACCTGCCGTCCGCGTCGGGCTCCATGCGCCGGCTGCTCAGCCGCATCGACGACCCGGCCAGCAGCCTCGGCGGCTACAACCCGCAGCGCGAGGCATAGCCGCCGGAGGCGACCGCCCGAAGGCGTCGCCGCACCCTCCCCAGCAGCAACGAACAGGCTCCCCCATGCACCAGACGGCCCGACCCCACGTCCTTTCACCGCGGTCGTTCGACGAGCTGCTGGGCGGCGGGGGCGGCCCCGCGACGGTCGACATGCTGCGCAGGAGCGAGCGGAGCTGGCGGCTGCTCGTCGTACGGGCCCTGCTCGACTCGGCGGCGACGGCGCCGCCCGGCCCACTGCCCCCCTTGGCGGAGGGCTGGCGGCTGCTGTCCCGCGCCTGGGCCGCGTCCGAGGAGGCGCGGGAGGCGGTGGAACGGCTGCTCGGATATCCGGCGGTCGGCGTGTGGGCCGCGCACACGCTGCGCCGGCTGCGCGGGACCGCCCAGGACGACACGCCCCTCTGGGCGGACACCGGACACCTCCACGCCATCGCGGCGGCCGCGGCCGTCCGCGCCGGCCTTGAGTTCCGCGCCGAGATCCCGGTCCGGCACGGATGGGCGGTGCTGCCCGCGCTCGGGGCGATGCGGGTACCCGGCCCCGCCGACTGGGACGTGGCCGAGGTCTCCGCCTCCGCCGGACGCGTGCGGATCGCCGGACGCCCGCTGGAGGGACCGGACTGGCACGCCCTGACGGAGCTGCGCGCCGCCGGCTGCACCCTGCTCCTCGACGACACCGACCCCTACCGTGACCTGCGGAGACCGAGCCGGGTGGAACCGGTCGCCGCTGCCGGTGAGTGGCAGGAACTCTTCGCCCCGGCCTGGGACATCCTCCGGCGCACCGACACCGAGGCGGCGCGGGCGCTGGCGGGCGGGCTGGTGTCGGTGGTGCCCCGCCCGCGCGCCGAGCGGTTCCGGCCGCACAGCGCGTCGTCGGGCGAGGCCTTCGGCGGCGCCCTGGCCTCGGCGCCGGACGACGCCGAACAGTTCGCGGCGACGCTGGTGCACGAGTTCCAGCACAACAAACTCAGTGCGTTCATGCACCTGTTCACCCTGTACGACGACCGGGACGACCGGCTGCACTACGCCCCCTGGCGCGACGATCCACGACCGCTGGGCGGCCTCCTCCAGGGCGTGTACGCCTTCTTCGGCGTCACCGCGTTCTGGCGGCGGCGCGTCCATGTGCTCGGGCAGTTCGAGTTCGCCCTGTGGCGCTGCCAGACGGCGCACGCGCTGCGCGCGATCGGCTCGTCGGACGGCCTCGACGAGCTGGGGCGGCGACTGGTGGCCGAACTGACGCGGCGCGTCGAACCCTGGCTGGACGAACCGGTCGACGTGCGGGCCAGGGGCGCGGCCGCCCTGGCCGTCGCGGACCACCGGGCGAGCTGGCGCGCCCACCATCTGCGGCCCGCGGCGGAGACGGTCCGCGCGCACGCGGCGGCCTGGTCCCTCGGCGAACCGCTCCCGCTCGCCGTGGACCCGGCGCCCGTCCCCGGCGGCTCCTACGGCAGCCCGCGCCGCGGGTTCGACACACGGGCGGTGCTCCTGCGCTGGCTGCTGGCCGACCCGGCGGGTTTCGCGGCACTGCGCGACGATCCCGGCGCCGTGGTCGCGGGCGCCCTCGACGAGGACGTCGCGCTGGTGGAGGGCCGTACGGCGGAGGCGCTCCAGGCGTTCCACGAGCGTGCGGTCCGCGGTGGTGACCCCGACGCCTGGGTGGGCCTCGGGCTGGCGGCGCGGGCCGGCGCGGACCTGGCCGGCGAGGGCCTGCTGGCCCACCCCGAACTCGCGATGGCCCTGCACACCGCGCTGGACGGGCGAGCCGACCCGCTGGAACTGGGGCGCGCCCTGGCTCCCGTGTGTGGGGTGTGAGCCATGAGCTGTCCGGTGTGAGCCGTGAGCGCTCAGCCGTGAGCGCTCAGCCGTGAGCGCTCAGCCGTGAGCCCTCGGGCGTGAGGCGTGAGCCCTCGGGCGTGAGGCGTGGGCCATCAGGTGTGAGGCGTTGGGCCGGGCCCGGCCCACGGGCACTCCCGGCGCCGGCCGCGCCGGTGGGCCCGTGACACGAATGGCGGACACGCGGACTACGTGACCGCCCGCAACCGGCGGGCGATCTCCAGGTCGACCGGCTCCAGCGGGCGGCCGCCCTCGATCTCCCACAGAGTGTTCTGTAGGACACGGCCGAGGGTCCAGGCGCGGGCCCGCGCGCGCTCCAGACCCATGACGTCGGTCATCGCGTCGAAGCGCCGGCGGATCTCGGCGGGCTCGAAGCGGTTGCGGAGCGCGGGACAGAGCTCGAATCCGGGGTCGCCCGCGAGCGGCTTGGGGTCGATGGCGACCCAGGGCGCGCGTCCGGCGACCTGGCCATGGTCGTGGTCGCCGTTGTCGTTGTCGTCGTCGTGGTGTTCGTCGGAGTCGTCGTGGTGGAGGCCGCGCAGGACATTGTCGTAGTGGAGGTCCCAGTGGAGGAGACGGTCGCCCGGCTCGGTCACCACCTCGCGCACCGCCGCGGCGCAGTCCCCGACGAGCCGCCGGTCGGACGGGTCCGGAATCCGCCGGAGCGCGCCCGGTACCCGCTCCAGCATGTCCGCCGCGATGTCCCCGAGCCGCCGCACGCCCTCCGGCGCCGCCACGGCCGTCAGCCGGGCCAGCAGCCGCGCGACGACGAGGGCGGCCTCGCGCGTGTCGGGAAGGTGCGTCAACATACGGGTGTGGTCGAGCCGTTCGAGCAGCAGGGTGCAGGTGGCCCTGTCGTGGTCGAGAAGCCGTACGGCGCCGCCGCCGGCCCAGGCGCGCAGCGCGAGCGGCTCACCCGCGTTCTCCTCGTCGAGAAGCTGGAGCTTCAGCACGGCCGGGGTCGCGTCGGCCCGGCGCACCGGCAGCACCAGCGCCCCCACGCCGTGCATCGAGGGGCCGTCGAGGCGCAGCTCCCAGCGGTCCAGGAAGTGGGCCGCTTGCCGCGGGAGCGCGGCGACGAAGGCACGCCCCGCCGCTCCGTTGTACCGGTGCTGCGAGGCGGCCAGGGCGTCCGGTACGTCGATCACCCGGCCGACCCTACGCGCGGGGGAGCGGCGGCCCATGCGCGTTGACCGGATCCTGCGCTCCGCGCGGAGCTACATACGCAGCGCCCCCGGGACCTACACCTGGCTGGGCGTCCTCTTCTTCACCACCGTGGCCCTGCACCACATGTCGCCGGACTTCGAGGAGGAGTTCCTGCGGCAGCGGTCCACCAACATCCACGAACTGTCGAACGACCCGCTGCGGGTGCTGATCTCCAGCGCGATGTGGATCGACGGCGGCTACTGGTTCCCGTACGCCTTTCTCTTCACGGTGTTCCTCGCGCAGGCGGAGCGCTGGCTCGGCACCGTGCGCTGGCTGATCGTGTGCGTGGCCTCGCACGTGCTGGCGACGCTCGCCAGCGAGGGGGCGCTGCTGGGGGCGGTACGGCGCGGGCTGGCACCGGAGTCCGCCGTGAACACCCTCGACATCGGGGTGAGTTACTCACTGGCGGGGGTGATCGCCGTGCTCACGTACCGGATCGCGGCGCCCTGGCGGTATCCGTATCTGGCGGCGGTCCTGGTCTTCTACGGGCTGCCGGTCCTCGGTGATCCCACCCTCACCCAATGCGGGCATTTCCTCTCCGTGGTGATCGGTCTGGGCTGCTATCCGCTGGTCAGAGGCCGTGGAAAAACACGGAATCCGAAGGAGACACTGGCCACTCCCAGGGGTTAACGTCCCGGCCATGAGCAGCAGCGGCACCGTCAACGGCGGCATCTCCTTCTGGTACGCGGACGACGGGCTGCCCGTCCCGCGCGAGCCCCTGCCGGGCGACGCGAGCGCCGATGTCGTGATCGTCGGGGGCGGCTACACGGGTCTGTGGACCGCGTACTACCTGAAGGAGGCGGCGCCCTCGCTGCGCGTCACCGTCCTGGAGCAGAGGTTCTGCGGGTACGGCGCGTCGGGACGCAACGGCGGCTGGCTCTACAACGGTGTCGCGGGCCGCGACCGGTACGCGAGGCTGCACGGCCACGAGGCCGCCGTCCGGCTGCAGAGGGCGATGAACGAGACGGTCGACGAGGTCGTCCGGGTCGCCGCGCGGGAGGGCATCGAGGCGGACGTCCACCAGGGCGGCGTCCTGGAGGTGGCGTACACGCCCGCGCAGCTGGCCCGCCTGAAGGCCTTCCACGAGCACGAGCTGTCGTACGGGGAGCGGGACCGCGAGTTGTACGGCGCGCGCGAGACCGCCGAGCGGGTCCGGGTCGCGGGCGCCGTCGGTTCGGCCTGGACGCCGCACGGGGCGCGTCTGCACCCGGTGAAACTGGTGAAGGGTCTGGCGGCGGCCGCCGAGGCGCTCGGGGTGACGATCCACGAGCGGACGCCGGTCACGGAGATCCGTCCCGGGCACGCGGTGACACCGTACGGAACGGTCCGCGCCCCCTACGTCCTGCGCTGCACGGAGGGCTTCACCGCCTCGCTGAAGGGCCAACGGCGCACCTGGCTGCCCATGAACTCGTCGATGATCGCGACGCAGCGGCTGTCGCCCGAGCAGTGGGCGCGGATCGGCTGGGAGGGCCGCGAGACGCTCGGCGACATGGCGCACGCCTACATGTACGCGCAGCGCACCGCCGACGACCGCATCGCGCTCGGCGGCCGGGGTGTCCCCTACCGCTTCGGCTCGCGCACCGACCACGACGGCGGCACGCGGCAGGCGACCGTCGACGCCCTGTACGGGATCCTGGTCCGCTTCTTCCCGTCCCTGGCCGGCGTCCGGGTGGAGCACGCGTGGTCGGGTGTCCTCGGTGTGCCGCGCGACTGGTGCGCCACGGTCACCCTGGACCGCGCGACCGGCCTCGGCTGGGCCGGCGGTTACGTCGGCTCCGGCGTCGCCACCACCAACCTCGCCGCCCGCACCCTGCGCGACCTCGTCCGCCTCGACTCGGGTCAGGCGGGCCCGACCGGGCTGACCGGCCTGCCCTGGGTCGGCCACAAGGTACGCAAGTGGGAGCCGGAGCCGTTCCGCTGGATCGGGGTGCACGGCATGTACGCGACCTACCGCAGCGCGGACCGCCGCGAACTGACCACGCACAGCGCCGAGTCGTCCCGGCTGGCGCGGCTGGCGGACCGGGTGGCCGGGCGGCACTGACAGGGCGGGCCCGGCGGGGCGCCGCCGGCAGGGCGGGACGGACGGGAACACGCCCGGCCGCGCCGTGCGAGGGGTGTGTGACACTGCGCCCATGATTCGCACCGCCACCCCCGCAGACGTTCCCGTCATCCACGCGATGGTCCGTGAACTGGCCGAGTACGAGAAGGTGCCGGACGAGGCCCGGGCGACCCCGGCGCAGCTGCGCGAGGCGCTGTTCGGCGAGCACCCCGCGGCGTTCGCGCACCTCGCGGAGGAGGCCGGCGAGGTGGTCGGGTTCGCGCTGTGGTTCCTGAACTTCTCGACCTGGCGCGGAGTGCACGGCATCTACCTGGAGGACCTCTACGTGCGTCCGCAGGCGCGGGGCGGCGGGCACGGCAGGGCGCTGCTCACCGAACTGGCGCGGATCTGCGTGGCGCGCGGGTACGAGCGGCTGGAGTGGTCGGTACTGGACTGGAACCGGCCGTCCATCGAGTTCTACGAGGCGCTCGGCGCGCGCCCGCAGGACGAGTGGACGGTGTACCGGCTGACCGACGGGGCGCTGCGGGAGCTGGGTTCACGGGACTGACTCGGGCACGGGGGCGGTGCCGAGCGCGTGCTTGGGGGCCTTCGCGGTGACCAGCAGGCCGGCGATCAGACCGGCCAGGAGCATGATGCCGCAGGCCCACCAGATGGCGGTCGTGTAGCCGTGCACGATGCCCTCGCGGACGACCAGCGCCCTGTGGGCCGGGCCGGTGAGGTGCGCGGCGATGTAGGTGGCGCCGCTGGTGGTGGCGACCGTGTTGAGCAAGGCCGTGCCGATCGAACCGCCGACCTGCTGCGAGGTGTTGACGGTCGCGGAGGTCACGCCCGAGTCCTGCGGGGAGACCCCGGCGGTGGCCGTGGCGAAGATCGGCATGAAGATCAGGCCCATGCCGAGCCCCGTCAGGAGCATGCCGGGCAGCATCAGGCCCGTGTAGTCGGAGTGCACGCTCAGCCGGGTGAAGACGAGCATGCCGGCCGCCGCGAGGAGTGTGCCGGGGACCATCAGCACACGCGGGGCCACGTGTTGCAGCAGCCGCGCGGAGATCTGCGTCGAGCCGACGACGATGGCGACCGTCAGCGGCAGGAAGGCCAGGCCCGTCCGCACCGGCGAGTAGCCGAGGACGACCTGTAGGTAGTAGGTCAGGAACAGGAACATGCCGAACAGGCCGATGACGGCGAGTGCCATGGTCAGGAAGCAGCCGGCGCGATTGCGGTCCTTGACGACGTGCAGGGGCAGCAGGGGGCTCGGGGCCCGCCGCTGCCACCACACGAAGGCCATGAGCAGGGCGACGCCGGCCGCGAGCAGGGCGAGGACCGACGGGTCCGTCCAGCCCCGCGGCTGCGCCTCGCTGAAGCCGTAGACGATGGCGACGAGGCCGCCGCAGCCGAGCACCGCACCCGGGACGTCGAGGCGGGCGCCCCGGTGGCCGGGGCGGTCGCGCAGCAGGGCGGCCGCGCCGACGACCGCGACGATCGCGACGGGGACGTTGACGTAGAGGCACCAGCGCCAGTTCAGGTACTCGGTCAGCAGTCCGCCCGCGAGCAGTCCGATCGCCGAGCCGCTGCCCGCCAGGGCGCCGTAGATGCCGAAGGCCTTCCCGCGTTCCCTCGGGTCGGTGAAGGCGGTGGTCAGCAGGCTGAGCGCGGACGGGGCGAGGAGGGCGGCAAAGGCGCCCTGCAGGGCGCGGGCGCCGTAGAGCATGGTGGGCGTGGTGGCACCGCCGCCGAGCGCGGAGGCGGCCGCGAAGCCGATGAGCCCGATGACGAAGGTGCGTTTGCGGCCGACCAGGTCGGCGATCCGGCCGCCGAGCAGGAGCAGGCCGCCGAAGGCCAGGGTGTACGCGGTGATGACCCACTGACGGTTGCCGTCGGACATGCCCAGGTCACGCTGTGCGGAGGGGAGCGCGATGTTCACGATGGTCGCGTCCAGGACGACCATCAGCTGGGCGAGAGCGATGATCACCAGACCCCACCAGCGGTGCGGATCGGCGTCGGAGGGTTCACCTGTTCGGGTGACACTCACCTGCCCAGAAGACCATGGATCGGTGGGTGCCGCACCTTTCGGCGGAGCCCTCCCGCTCAGGGTTCCAGTACCACCTTGCCGACGGTGGCGCCGGCCTCCAGCGCGCGGTGGGCGGCGGCCGCCGAGGCGAGCGGGAAGCGGGTCAGGGCCGGGGTGAGGCGGCCGGCGGCGGCTTCGGCGAGGGCCCGCAGCTCCAGGGTGCGCAGGGGGTCGGGGCCGCCCGCCCTGCGCATCATCGCGGGGCCGAGCACCTGCTCGGTCACGCCCGGCACGATCAGCGGGCCGCCGTCCCGGATGCCCTCGGCGGACCAGCCGAAGACGAGATGTCTGCCTCCGGGGCCGAGCAGGTCCACGGCGGCGCGGGCGGTGGCTCCGCCGACACCGTCGAGGACGACGGTCGCGGTACGGGGGCCGAGGTGGTCGCGGACCTGGGCCGGCCAGGTGCCGTCCCGGCGGTCGACGGCCAGGTCGGCGCCGTTCTCCCGGACCAGGGCCACCTTCTCCGGGCCGCCCGCGACGCCGATCACGATGGCGCCCGCGTGCTTGGCGTACTGCACGAGAAGGGTGCCGATGCCGCCCGCGGCGGCGGGGATCACGGCGACGGTGTCCGGGCCCCACTCGGTGAACTGCACGATCCCCATCGCCGTACGGCCCGTTCCGATCATGGCGACGGCCTGGGCGAAGCCGAGGTTGTCCGGTATCCCGTGCAGGCGGGCCGCGTCGGTCACGGCCAGTTCGGCGTATCCGCCGGGCGCGAAGCCGAGGTGGGCGACGACCCGGCTGCCGAGCCAGTGACCGGGGACGCCCTCGCCGAGCGACTCGACGGTGCCGGCGACCTCGCGGCCGGGGACGGTGGGGAGCGGGGCGGGAGCGGGCGCGGGACCCCGGGCCCCTTCGCGCAGGGCGGTGTCCAGGAGGTGGACACCGGCCGCGGCCACGGCGACGCGGACCTGGCCGGGACCCGGCTCGGGGTCCTCGGTCCTCTCGTGGACGAGGTTCTCGGCCGGGCCGAAGGCGTGCAGACGGACGGCGTGCATGCGGAGGGCTCCTCGGGTGCGGGCGGTGATGAGCCCAGCCTTCGACCTCAAGCACGCTTGAGGTCAAGACGTTCCCGGATGCCGAAGGCCAGCGCGACGGCTTCGAGCGCGCTGTTGAAGGAGACCTCCGAGAGCATGCCGGGGGCGGCCACCTGGTCGCCCGCGAGGTAGACGCCGTCGCCGCGGTCGAGCGCGGGGCGGTCGCGCCAGGTGGTGCCCGGCGGGTCGACCGCTCCCGTGCGTCCCAGCGCCACCCCGTCCCGCCGCCAGGTCACGCGCTCGCGCCAGCCCTTGAAGGCGAGGTCGAGGAGGTGTTCGGCGCGGACGGCGCCGTCGCCGCGTGACTCGTCGGCGGCGATCGGGAACTGCCCCTGGACGAGTTGCTCCCCGGCCGGGGCGAGGGTGCGGTCCCACGCCGTGGGACGGTCGAGCCGGCCGGGTGCGTCCAGGTCGGAGAGGGAGCGGGGATCGCCGCGCCGGGTGCGCAGGGCCAGGTCGACGAGGGCGGTCCGGCCGCCGGTCCAGATGAGGGAGTCGTCCCGCAGGAGACGGCGGGCGGAGTCGAGGGAGGTGGCGACGACGACCGGGCCGTGACGGTCGGGGAGCGCGTCGACGCGGGAGAGGGTCTCCACCCGGACGCCGAGGTTCCAGGCGCGGGCGGCCATGCGGTCGACGACGGTCGACCAGCCACCGCGCGGATGACGTGCCTCCGCGGGCATCCGGACGGCCCTGCGCAGCCGTTCCTGCACGAAGGCCGCGGAGAGCGAGCCGGGATCGTGGTGGAACAGGGTGACCGCCGAGTAGTGGGCGGCGGCGCGGGCGCCCTCCTCGTCCGTCCACGCGCTCGCCCAGCTCAGGAAGTCGGCGTCCACGGGCGCCTGCCGGGCATCCCGGCGCAGCAGCCTGAACAGGGAGCGGGGCGGGGTGCGGCGCAGGACACCCCGGTGGTGCAGGCGCAGCCGCGCGCTCTCGCGGGCCGGTACGGGGGCGAGCGGTCCGGTGAGGCCGCGCTGCTTGAGCCAGGTCCAGTGCGGGCCGCCGCCGTACAGCGTGTGCGGGCCGTTGTCCGTCCGGTACGGGCCGTGGGCGGTGCGGGCCCGGCCGCCGAGCGTGTGATGGGCCTCGTACAGCGTGACCCTGGCACCCGCCTCGGCGGCGGTGATCGCGGCGGTGAGTCCGGCGAGGCCGCCGCCGATGACGGTCAGGTGGTCCATGGTTGGCCTCTCCCTGCGGTCGGGGTCGTCTTGCCGGGTACGACTGTCCGCGGGCCCGGAATGTGACACCGGGGGACAGGACCGCAGGTCGGAGGCCTTGTCAGTGGGGGAGTGCAGGATGGGGTCATGGTGCGGAGAGCGGCGGGCAGGGCGGGCGGTCCGGGCAGGGCGGGCGGTCCGGTGAAGGGGGCGCGGCGGCCGGAGGTGCGGCTGCCGCCGCTGGAGCCCCACGAGGGCTCAGCGCTGGAGCCGGACGGGGACTACGACGGGCTGGAGTTCCGGGAGAGGGACTTCGCCGGGCAGGACGGCGGGGGCGCGCGTTTCATGGACTGCGCGCTGACGGGGTGCGCGCTGGACGAGACGCGGCTGCACCACGCGCGGGTGCTGGACTCGGTCCTGACGGGCGTACGGGGCGTGGGCACCGATCTGGCCGAGTCGGCGTTGCGCGACGTCGAGCTGGTCGACGCCCGTCTGGGCGGGGTGCAGCTGCACGGTTCCGTGCTGGAGCGCGTGCTGATCCGCGGCGGCAAGATCGACTATCTGAACCTGCGCAGGGCCCGCCTCAAGGACGTCGTCTTCGAGGGCTGTGTGCTGGTGGAGCCGGACTTCGGCGGTGCCCGGCTGGAGCGCGTGGAATTCGTGGACTGTGTCGTCAAGGGCGCCGACCTCACCGCGGCGACTCTGGTCGACGTGGATCTGCGCCGCGCCGCGGAACTGGACGTCGCGCGGGGCGTGGACCGGATGGCGGGCGCGGTGATCAGCCCGGCCCAGTTGCTCGACCTGGCACCGGTGCTGGCGGCCGCGCTGGGCGTGCGGGTGCTCGGCGAGGTGGGTGAGATCTGAGAGGGGGAGGCGGGTGGCGTCCGAGGGGGGAAGGGCGGCCCCAGGGGAGAGGGCGGTGCGAAGGGGAAGGGCGGCCCGAGGCGGAGGGGGTCCGCCCGAGGGGCACGGGGCGGCTCGGAGAGGGGGACCGAGGCGGGGGAGGAGGCCCGCGGGGGGATCAGGTCACGCGGGGGAAGCGGGCCTGGAGGGTCCACAGGGCCGGGTTCTCCGCGAGGTCCTCGTGCAGGTCGGTGAGGTCCGCGATCAGGTCGTGCAGGAAGTCGCGGGCCTCCCGGCGCAGCGCGGAGTGCGCGAAGGTCAGCGGCTCCTCGTCACGGTGCATCCAGTCGGCCTCGATGTCGACCCAGCCGAAGCGGCGTTCGAAGAGCATGCGGTCCGTCGACTCGGTGAAGTCGAGCTCGGCGTGCTGGGGGCGGGAGGCCCGGCTGCCGTGCGGGTCCCGGTCCAGCTGCTCCACGATGTCGCACAGCGCCCACGCGAAGTCGAGCACCGGCACCCATCCCCACGCCGTGGACACCTCCCGGTCCGCCTTGGTGTCGGCGAGATACACGTCGCCGCAGAACAGGTCGTGCCGCAGGGCGTGGACGTCCGCGCGGCGGTAGTCGGTCTGCGGGGGGTCGGGGAACCGGTTGGAGAGGGCGTAGCCGATGTCGAGCACGTACGTGATGGTGTCATGGGCTCGTAGGATCGCGGACGTGCCCCGATCTTCCGTGATCGTCCCCTGTGCCCTGGTTCTCACCCTCACCTGCGCGCTCACCGCGTGCGGCGGCGGGGACGGCTCGGCAGGCGCCCCGGGCCTGCGCGACCCCTATTTCCCGAAGATGGGCAACGGCGGCTACGACGTCTCGCACTACGGCCTGACCCTCTCCTACGACCCCGGTGGCAAACGGCTGCGGGGCACCGCCCGGATCACCGCGCGGGCGACCCGGAGCCTCGACGCCTTCAACCTCGACCTGAAGGGCCTGGACGTCACCGGCGTCCTGGTCGGTGGCCGGGACGCCCGCTGGAGCAGGGCGGGCCAGGAGCTGACGGTGCGCCCGCGCACGGCCCTCGGCAAGGGCGGGACGTTCCGCGTCACGGTCCGCTACGCGGGCACGCCGGAGACACTCACGGACCCGGACGGCTCGCGGGAGGGCTGGCTGCCCACGGCGCGCGGCGCGCTCGCCCTCGGCGAACCCGTCGGCTCGATGACCTGGTTCCCCGGTAACCACCACCCCTCCGACAAGGCGTCGTACGACATCACGATCACGGTCCCCAAGGGGCTGAGCGCGGTCTCCAACGGGGAGCTGAGGAGCGAGACGACGGCCGCCGACGGCCGCAGGACCTTCGCCTGGCACACCGCCGAACCGATGGCGAGTTACGTCGCGACGCTCGCCGTCGGGGCGTACGACATCACCCGCGGCGTGACGAAGAGCGGTCTGCCCGTGTACGTCGCCGTCGACCCGGCACAGACCGCCGCGAGCGCGAAGGTGCTGGCCCGCATTCCGGAGATCATGGAGTGGGAGACGTACAACTTCGGCCCGTACCCGTTCTCGTCCACCGGCGCGATCGTCGAGCGCGCCGGCGTCGCCGACTACGCGCTCGAGACCCAGAACCGCCCCGTCTTCCCCGGTGCCCCCGACATCGAGACGCTGGTCCACGAACTGGCCCACGAATGGTACGGAGACTCCGTCACCCCCGCGTCCTGGCAGGACATGTGGCTCAACGAGGGCTTCGCCACGTACGCGGAGTGGCTCTGGCAGGAGGACCACGACGGCGACACGGCCGACCAGATCTTCGACGCCCTCTACCGGGGCGACTACTACGACGACGTCGCCGCCGGCCGGGCGATCTGGGACTTCCCGCCCGCCAAGCCCTCCGGCGCGGCCCACATCTCCAACAGTCCCGTCTACGAACGCGGCGCCATGGTCCTCCACAAGATCCGCAGGACCGTCGGCGACGACACCTTCTACGACATCATCCAGGGCTGGGCCGCCACCCACCGCCACGGCAACGCGACGACCGCCGACTTCACCGCGTACGTCGAGAAGAAGGCGCCGGACAAGGACTTCGGCGGTATCTGGAAGGACTGGCTGTACGGCGACGGCAGACCGGCCCGGCCCTGAGGCCCGGCCCGGGCCCCCGCCGTGCGCGGGCGGACGCGTGGGGGCGAGCGCCGGGGGCAGGGTGGGGGCATGACGACGACGCTCGGTTCCTTTGTCCTCGGTACTCCGGATCCGCCCGCGCTGGCCGACTTCTACCGGGCCCTGCTGGGCTGGCAGGAAGTCGACCGCGAACCGGCGTGGGTGCGGCTGCGGGCTCCCGGACAGGAACGCCCCGGCCTCAGCTTCCAGCTGGAGACCGGCCACACCGCTCCCGTGTGGCCGCAACGGCCGGGCACCCAGCAGATGCAGGCCCACCTGGACCTCCAGGTCGACGACCTGGAGGCGGAGACCGAGCGGGCCCGCGCCCTGGGCGCGACGCTGGAGGAGTACCAGCCCCAGAAGGACGTACGAGTCCTGCGCGATCCGCACGGCCACCTGTTCTGCCTCTTCGTCCCGGGGGCCTGAACGGCCGGGCGTGCCGCGGGAGTCCCGCCTCGCTCGCCCGCTCGCCCGCTCGCCCGGCGTGTCCGTCCGCCGGCCCGCCTCGCGACGCCCGGCCCGCTCTCCGGGTGGACGGCGGGACCCCCGCGACACGGTCCTAGACGGTGTCGGCCCGCTCGGGGCCGGAGGAGTCCAGGGTCTTGCGCAGGACCGCGCACGGACGGCCCAGCCGCCGGTCCTCGCGGTGGTCGATCACCTCGTACCCGAGGGCGGTCCAGAAGGCGAGGCCCTTGGGGTTGTTGTCGAGGACCGCGAGGCGCACGCCGGTGCGGCCGGTGGCCCGGAACCGCTCCTCGACCCCGGCCGCCAGCGCCCTGCCGTATCCCCTGCCGTGCTCGCGGGCGTCCACGAGGAGCAGGCCGATCCACGGGTCCGGATCCGCCGGGTCGGGATGGCGCGCCAGCGTGATGGCGAAGCCGACGAGCCGTCCTCCGCCACGGGCGAGCAGCAACTCCACTCCCGGCTGGGCGGCCTCCTCCGCGAGCGCCTCCGCGACCTGCTCCGGGCGGATGTCGTCCGGGTCGGGGAAGTCGCCGCTCAGGGCGTTGAATTCACGGTTGGAGACGTGCAGGGCGGTGAGTTCGGTCAGGAGCGGGCCCGGGATGTCGTGGTCGGGGGCGAGGGGCAGGGATTCGAGGATCACGCGGTGCAGGCTAATGGCCGGGACCGGCCGAGGACGGCTCCGCCGTCCCGGACCCCGTCAGGCCGCACCCGAGCCCATGCGAAGAGCCCCTGGCCCGGGTTGCCGGGTCAGAGGCTCTGTCGACTCGCGCGTACGGATCAGACGTTGACGCCGAAGTCCTGGGCGATGCCCGTCAGGCCCGAGGCGTAGCCCTGGCCGACCGCGCGGAACTTCCACTCCGCGCCGTTGCGGTAGAGCTCGCCGAAGACCATCGCCGTCTCCGTCGCCGCGTCCTCGGACAGGTCGTAGCGGGCGATCTCCGTGCCGCCGGCCTGGTTGACGATGCGGATGTAGGCGTTGCGGACCTGGCCGAAGTTCTGCGAGCGGGTCTCCGCGTCGTAGATGGAGACCGGGAAGACGATCTTGTCGATGTCGGCGGGGAGGCCCGCCAGGTTGACGTTGATCGCCTCGTCGTCGCCCGCGCCCTCGCCGGTGCGGTTGTCACCGGTGTGGACGATCGTCTGGTCCGGGGTCTGCTTGTTGTTGAAGAACACGAAGTGCGCGTCCGAGTAGACCTTGCCCTGCTGGTTGACCGCGATGGCCGAGGCGTCGAGGTCGAAGTCGGTGCCCGTGGTGCTGCGGACGTCCCAGCCGAGGCCCACGGTGACGGCGGTCAGGCCCGGAGCCTCCTTGGTGAGCGAGACGTTGCCACCCTTGGACAGGCTTACAGCCATTGTTGGGAGTCCCTTCCCTCGTTGCGTACGTGCGGTGTGCCCGTACGGTTGGGCTTCGTACGGCCACGAAGCTACAGCTACCCCTAAGAACGCCAAGAGGGGTGCCGAAGGTTCCGGCTGTCTTTACTCTCTTTACCTTCGCGTCGGACGGGTCGCCGCGCGAAAAACGGGTGACGTGGACCGGACATCCGGGGGACCATGGACCTCATGTCCGGTCCCTATGTCATCCGCGGCTCCGTCTCCCTGCCCGAGGCCGAGCTCCTGTGGCGTTTCTCGCGGTCCAGCGGACCGGGCGGACAGCATGTCAACACCACCGACTCGCAGGTCGAGCTGCGGTTCGACCTCGCGAAGACCGAGGCGCTGCCCCCTGTCTGGAAGGAGCGGGCGCTCGCCAAGCTCGCCGGGCGGCTCGTCGACGGCGTGATCAGCGTGCGCTCCTCCGAGCACCGTTCGCAGTGGCGCAACCGGGAGACCGCGGCCGTACGGCTGGCCTCGCTCCTCGCCGAGGCGACGGTGCCGCCCAAGCCGCGCCGGGCCACCCGTATCCCCAGGGGCATCAACGAGCGGCGGCTGCGTGAGAAGAAGCAGCGCGGGGACACCAAGCGCGGCCGGTCCGGGCGGGACTGGGGCTGAGGGCCGTCCCGTTCCGGACACCGGGGCTCCGCGGGTGCCGTGCGAAACGCCCGGCACCGTACGCGTATTGAGCGACGGGCCGAGTCGGCCACTCGTGGCTACGCTCGGACAATGGACGGAAATGAGGACAAAGCGCATCTGGAGTGGTGGGCCAACCGATCGAGCTGCCTGGCACGGATCCCCGTCCGGCTGGCCGCCGGGCCCGGCTCCCGGGCCTGGGACGCCGTCGTCTCGCCGCCGCTGGACAGGGGCGCGCGGGAGGACATGCAGTTCCTGATCGAGGCCAGCCCGTACTTCACCCTCCGCTTCGGCGACGATTCCGTGACGGAGGTCGAGGTGGAGCGGGCGGGCGACCCCGGCCGGCTGCGGCTGAGCGCCGTGCCGGAGGTCTGACGCCACATCACCGGGCCCGCGGTCCGTCAATCCGCCGACGGACGAAGGACCGCGGGCCCGACGGGGAGATGTGACGGATGGGCGACAGTGAATTTCTGAACGAGAACCATGACAACGGTGGGAACGCGGGCAGGAACACGTCCGGAAATGCGAAAGCGAATCATTACGGCAATGGCGCGGGGCGGCCCCGGGAACGTCCCGGGGAACGGCTCACGGAACTGCTCGGGGAACGGGAACGAATTCCTCGCCGAGCGTTTCGCATCGCGTCGCGGCCGTCCGCGCGCCGTCGCCCACCGCGTGCCCGCTCGCTCACGGAGGCCGCTGACGCCGTGCCGGAGGCCCGGCTCGGGCTCAGCCGCGCGGACGCCGGCCCGGCCGGCCGTCCCGGCGGCCGGCTGACGACCGCCGTCGTTCGTGCGTCGGGTCCGTCTCGGCATGCTCCGCTTCCGGGGGACCCGCGGCGCGGAGCCGCCGGAGGAGGCGCCCGGGGTCCGCGTGCCCGAGCCGGTGCTCGGCCCCTTCGGCGGCGTCGACCCCGAACGGCGGTCGCTGCTCGCCCGCTCGGCGGGTCCCGCGCCGCCGGCGGTCCCGGAGACGCTGACGCCCGCCGAACGGCTCGCCTTCGTGCCGTACGGCCTGTTCGCGGTGCTCTTCGACGAGATCGCGCCCATCGCGGGCCGTATCCGGCGGCCTCCCGGCCGCTCGCCGGCCGGCCCCGGATCGGCTGCCGGGGCGCCGCCCCGCGCGCGGCGCCGGAGAGCGACCTCACGGCCCCGGACGTGGTGTTCGACCCGGATGTGGTGGCGCGGTCCCAGTGCGGGGTGACGACCTGGCGTGGTGAATGTGGACTCGAAGCGAGCCGATTCGCCCGTGCGGCCCGTGCCGTGCGGGCCGCCTTCGGCAACGGCGCCGCGGGGGTCGGCCGCGGGCTCGGGCCACTGGTCGAGGGCCGTGCCGTCCACCGCCACCCCCACCGCCACCGGCCGGCGCGGATCGCCGAGGGCGCCGGTCACCGCGTTCCTCCCCCGGACGGCCGTGAACGCGAGGACACCGACGGACGTCCCTCCTCGATCACCACGGCCGGCGGCCCCCTACCTCCGCGGACGCCGGTTTCCGATGGTCCTGCTCCCGATGGTCCTGCTTCCGGCGGCCCGGTTCCCGGCGGCCCGGCTCCCGGGGCGTCTGCTCGCGGAGTGTCAGCCCAGCTGCCGGTAGCGCCCCTTGAAATGCACCAGTGGCCCCCCGTCCGCGCTCGGCACCGACGCCGTCAGCACCCGCCCGACGACGAGCGTGTGGTCGCCCGCGGTGACCCGCTGCTCGGTGCGGCACTCCAGGGTCGCCAGGGCGCCGCCCACCAGGGGTGCCCCGGCCGCCTCGCCGCGGACGTACGGGATGTCCTCGAAGAGCAGACGGTCGCTGATGCGGCCCTTCATGGCGAAGCGGCCGGCGATGTGGCGCTGGCTCTCGGCGAGCACGGAGACGCCCCACAGGGGCTGTTCGTCGAGGAGGTCGTCCATACGGGAGCCCTCGCGCAGGCTGACCATGACCAGCGGCGGGTCCAGGGACACGGACACGAACGCCGTCGCCGTCATGCCGACGTCCTCGCCGCCGGGTCCTTCCGGGTCCAGCGCGGGCTCGTGCGCGGTCACCAGGACCACACCCGCGGCCAGCCGGGACATGGCGGCGCGGAACTCGTCGTTGCTCACCCCCTCAGCATGCACGGAGGGGGTGGAAGGAACGGCAGGGGGAGTGTTCAGCACGCCGAAACGCTAGTCTCCGACCCGGGGCGTCCACATCGGACCTCGGTCCGAGCCGGGTCCTAGGTCCCAGGACGGACACAACCGCTCACAGTGTCTGCACGGCATCTAAATATGTGTTCAGTTAACACACGGGGAAAATGCAGAAACCCCACTCAATTGTTCATCTTACGCTGTGACTTGAGTCACAGGGGCCATATTTTGTTGACCCTGTGTACCGAGTGGGCAGCGCGCTGTGATTCAGTGGCGGGGAAGCTGCACGAGAAGCTACCAACCAGTACGCGTAAGAGAACTCAGGTACAGAGAACCGGTACAGAGAACCAGGAACGCCGAAGACAACCCTGGAGTTGCTGCGAGGTCTCGAGGGGAGGGCGAATGGAGACCGAGTCGGAGCCCTACGTCCGTCTTGCGACCCTGCGGCAGCTGCATCAGGTGATGGCGGACATGAACACCGCGCGGAGCCTGGCGGACACGCTGCAGACCGTCGCCGACGGCGTGGTCACGGGCCTCGGCTACGAGCTGGCGTGTGTCAACCTCGTACGCCCCGACGGCGACCTGGTGGTCGCCGCGCTCGCCGGCAACTCCGCGGCCGAGGCGCTGATCACCGGCCGGGTCGGCTCCCGTACCTCCTGGGACCGCCGGCTGAACATGGGCGAGGCCTGGGGCGACCTGCGTTTCATACCGCACACCGAGGGCTGGGTCCTCGACGACGACGACGTACCGCAGTGGTACACCGACGGTCCCGCGCCGCGCTTCGAGGACGAGTGGCACCCCTCCGACCGCCTCTTCGCGCCGATGTACACCCCCGGCGTCGGCGGCAACACGGGCGAACTCATCGGTGTCCTGTCCGTGGACCGGCCGCGCAACGGACGGCAGCCCGGCGCCTGGGGCCGTGAGGCCCTGCAGATGTACGCCTTCCAGGCCGCCATCGCGATCAGCAACGCACGTCTGCGGGCCAACATGCAGCGCGCCCTGGTCCGCCTGGAGCGCGAGCAACAGGCCCTGCGCGCCAGCGAGGAGAGCTTCCGCCAGGCCTTCGAGTACGCGCCCTCCGGCATGGCCATCGCCGAAATGGGCGGCGACCAGCACGGACGCATCCTGCGCACCAACGACGCCCTGTGCCGCCTGCTCGGCCGTCCCGCCTCCGCGATGCGCCGCTACTCCTTCTCCGACCTCGTGCACCCCGAGGACATCGGCACCCTGCTGCGCACCTCGGCCGAGGGCGGCCGCGCGGAGCTCAGGCTCGGACGCCGCGACGGCACCTATGTCTGGGTCTCGCTGCGCAACTCCGTCGTCGCGGACGCCGCCGACGGACCGCGCTTCCTGCTCACACACGTCGAGGACATAGAGGAGCGCAAGCGCCGCGAGCTCCAGCTCGCGCACCGCGCCTCGCACGACTCGCTCACCGGCCTGCCGAACTCGGCGGAGCTGCGCTCCCGCCTCGGCTCCCGGCTGTGCCAGCGCCCACAGGCCCTCCAGCCCGGCGCGGTCGAGTCGCTGGACGCCGCCTACGGACACGGGCCGTACGCGGAGCAGGCCGCCGAGCACAGCGGCTTCGACGGGCACGCGGCCGCACACGGCTTCGACTTCGGGCCGGGCGCGGCGGCGTACGACGCCTTCGACCACCATGTGCACACCATCGCGCCCGAGGGGGAGACGGACGACGGCGCCAAGGGGCTCGCGGTGCTCTTCTGTGACCTCGACGGCTTCAAGTCGATCAACGACCGGTTCGGCCACAACGCGGGCGACGCCGTACTCATCGAGGTCGCCCGGCGCCTGACCAACGGCGTCCGGGACGGTGACACGGTCGCCCGGCTCGGCGGTGACGAGTTCGTGGTGCTCGCCGACGGCCTCGGCCGGGCGGACGCGGCGGACCTCGCCGTACGGCTGCGGAACGCGATCATCCCGCCGATCCGGGTCGACGGCCGGGCGGTCCGGGTGGGCGCCAGCTTCGGCATCGGATGGGCGCACTGCGGCATGACGGCGGACGAGGTCTTGAAATCCGCTGACGAACGGATGTACGTGGAGAAACGGTCTCGTCCCAAACAGCATCGGCGTGCCGGATAAGTCACAGGTCAGTGGGTTGATGCGGTGAAGGCCACCCGTTTGGCCCCCTGGGAGCGGGTAGGCTCGCCCTCCACGTGCTTCATTTCGTGTACCGCATCTGTACCGCACCTGTTGAGGAGTACCTAGGGATGACGCCCGGCAACAACGGCGCGAGCACGCCCGAGGACGACGACCCGTTCGGCTACCTGTACGCCGACGGTCAGGCCAACGGCGCCACCCCGCCCAGCGGAGGTGGCGGCTACGGCTACCCGGGCTCGGTCAACCGGGTGCGGGCGGTCGGCGAACGCCAGTACGGTCAGCAGCAGCCCGGCTACGGTCAGCAGCAGGCCGCCGCCCCCACCGCGCCCTACGGCCAGGTCCCGCAGCAGGGGACCTACGGTCAGCCCGGTCAGCAGCAGCCCGGCTACGGCCAGCCGAACGCGCACTACGCGGCACCCGAGACGGGCCCCGGCGGTGCGACGACCTCCCGTCAGTCGTCCGGCGGTGGCGGCCGCGGTCGCGGCCCGAACACCAAGGGTCTGCTGATCGGCGCGATCGCCGTGGTCGCGGCCGTCGTCATCGGCATCGGCATCGCCATGATGGGCGGCGACTCGAGCGGCGACAAGGACAAGGGCGGCGACCAGGCCGGCTCCACGCCGTCGACGAGCGCGTCGGCGAGCGCCGAGACCAGTTCGCCCGCGGCGGCGGGCGAACTGCCGAAGTCGGACGCGAAGGCGCTGCGGCTCGAGGGCGGTACCACGACGGCTTCCGACGTCAAGGGCGCGAAGGCGGCCGGCGGCGTGTACGTGAACGGTTTCAACCAGGTGGGCGCCAAGGCCGTCTGGACCGTCAACGGCATCGACAAGGCGGGCGCGTACCGGCTGGATGTGGCCTATGGCATCCCGGGCGTCGACGCCAACGCGACGCTGGTGGTCAACGGCAAGGCCAACACGCAGCCGCTGAACATGAAGAACTTCGTGGGCGAGGCGCAGGCTCCGAAGGGCAACTGGGAGAAGGGCTGGCAGACGACCTGGGCCCAGGTCAACCTGAACAAGGGGACGAACGTCATCGAGATCACCTGCGCCACGGGAAACCAGTGCGAGGCGTATCTCGACCAGGTCGGGCTCAGCAAGCTCAAGTAGGAACGCGAGGGCCCTCCCCGGGACAGGGGCAGGGCCCTCGCGCCGTCGTCGCGGGTCAGCTCACTCGACGCGGCCCCACTCGAGGCAGCGGGTCGCCGCGTAGGCCTTCCTGCCCGCCCAGCGGACTTCGTGCCACTGCTTCTCGGTCGGCGAACCGCTGGTGCACTTGTAGGTGCCCCCCGTGACGCTGCTGCATCCGGAGACCCAGCACTTGACCCGGTCGCCCTTCTTCAGGGTGCCGACCTTCCGTGCGGTGGTGCTGGGCTTCTCCCGGATGGTGACGTCGCGGGTGTCGTTCCACCCGCCGCCCCACTCCTGGGCGGTGGCGGAGACCCTGCCGGCCTCCGGGGCCGCCGAGGCCGCGGAGTTCATGGTGGCGACGAGACCCAGCGAGGCGATTCCGACAGCCGCGAGCCGTGCGGCCATAGCCGTTCTGCTCATTTTTCCCCCAACAAGACTGATCTTACGGTCACAGATGATCTTTGGTGGAAAAATGCGATATCGGTAGAGCATTTTCGGCCAGTAAGGGCTACACCGGCTGGCCGACCATGACAGGTACCCTCCCGAGCAGTTCCTCGTACGCTTCCCGGTCGAACTCGCCGGCTACCGGGGCCAGTACGGTCGCCGTGGCCAGGGCGGCGGCCCGTGCCAGGCGCTCCGGCCACGGCAGATGTTCCACCAGTCCCGACAGCAGGCCCGCGACCACCGAGTCGCCCGCGCCCGTCGGATTGCCGTGCACCCGGCGGGGCGGGGTGGCCCGCCAGAGGCCCTCCGGCGTGTGGGCGAGCAGTCCCTGGTCGCCCAGGGAGGCCACCACGGCGTGCGCCCCGCGCCTGCGGGCGTCACGGGTCGCCTGCAACGGCTCGTGGGAGCCGGTGAGTTCGGCCAGTTCGTCGGCGTTCGGCTTGACGATGTCGGGGCGGGCGGCGACCCCCCGGCGCAGCGGTTCGCCGCTGGTGTCCAGGAGGACCGGGACGGCCGTCGCGCGGGCCGCGCGGATCAGCCCCGCGTACGCGCCCACCGGCACCCCCGGCGGCAGGCTGCCGCACAGGGCCACCGCCGAGGCGGAGCGCAGCAGATGCTCGTACGTCTCCTGGAAGGCCGCCCACTCCGCCGGGGTTGTCTGCGGACCCGGCTCGTTGAGCTGAGTGGTGTCACCCGTCGTCGTGTCGACCACGGCTATCGTGCGGCGCGTCGGGCCGGACACCGGCACCAGCGCATCCACCAGGCCGGGGCTGCCGGTGAGTTGCTCCCGCAGGGAACGGCCGGTGGCGCCGCCGGCGAAGCCCGTGACCGTCACCCGGTGGCCGAGGGCGGCGAGCACCCGCGCCACGTTCAGCCCCTTGCCGCCGGGGCGTTCGGTGACCTCGGTGATCCGGTGCGAGGTGTGCGGACGCAGGGACCGTACGCGGTAGGTGATGTCGACCGCGGTGTTCAGTGTGACCGTGAGGATCACCTGGGCCGACCTCCCCCGATGCGCTTGCCGACAGTTCCGGAGGCACGATCATGCCAAACGCGACGGCGGTCGGCCCAGTCCCCCGGGCCGACCGCCGTACGGCAACAAACGGATGAATCAGCCCAGTTGGGGATCGACCACCCACTCGCCCTTGCGCATCACGCCCTTGAGCGCGAACTCCGCGTCGAGAACCACCAGGTCGGCGTCCTTGCCCGGCTCCAGCGAGCCGACCCTGTCGTACGCGCCGAGCAGCTTGGCCGGGTTGGCGGACAGGGCCGCGACGACGGCCTCGACCGGCAGCCGGTCGACCGTGACCGCCCGCTGGAAGGCGCGGTCCAGGGTGAGGGTGGAGCCCGCGATCGAGCCGCCCTCCACCAGCCGCGCGACACCCTCGCTGACCTCGACCTCCAGCGGGCCGAGCAGATAGCGGCCGTCACCGAAGCCCGCCGCGTCCATGGCGTCCGTGATGAACGCCACCCGGTCAGCGCCCGCGTGATGGAACGCCAGCTGGAGGGCGGCCGGGTGGAGATGGGTCCCGTCGTTGATCAGCTCGACGGTGATCCGCTCGTCCTCCAGGAGGGCGGTGATGGGCCCCGGCGTGCGGTGGCCGAGCGGGGGCATCGCGTTGAACAGGTGCGTGGCCACGGTCGCGCCCGCGTCGATGGCCTCCACCGTCTGCTCGTACGTCGCGTCCGTGTGCCCGATCGCCGCGATCACCCCGTGCTCCGCCAGCAGGCGCACGGAGTCGAGGCCGCCCGGCAGTTCCGTGGCGAGGGTGACCATGCGGGCCCGGCCGCGCGCGGCGTCGATCAGCTTGCGGACCTCGGCCGGGTCCGGGTCGCGCAGCAGTTCCTCGGAGTGCGCGCCCTTGCGGCACGGCGAGATGAACGGGCCCTCGAAGTGGATGCCCGCGATGTCGCCCTGCTCGGCCAGCTCGGAGAGCAGTCCGGCGCGCTGCGCCAGGCCGTCCATGTCACCGGTGACGGTCGAGGCGACGACGGTGGTGGTGCCGTGCAGCCGGTGCGTGTGCACGCCCCGCAGGACCTCCTCGACGGTGCCGGAGGTGAAGGAGGCGCCGCCGCCGCCGTGGTTGTGCAGGTCGACGAAGCCGGGGACGAGCCAGTGGCCCGACAGATCGGTGGCCGGGGTGTCGTCGGCCGCGCTCCCGGCGATGCGCGTGCCGTCGACGATCACGCGTCCGCCGTCGACGACCCCGGTGGGCAGGACCACCCTGGCACCGGAGAGAACCTTGCTAGGGGCCATCAGATGGTTACCTCCGAGCGGTCGGTGTGGGAAGTTTCGAGCAGGTCCCAGGCCAGCAGGCCCGCGCCCAGGCAGCCGGCCGTGTCCCCGAGGGCCGCCGGGACGATCGACGGCAGCTTCTGGAAGGTGACGCGTCGCTCCACCGCGGCCCGCAGGGGTGTGAACAGGGTCTCCCCGGCCTCGGCGAGACCGCCACCGATGATCAGGGTGCGCGGGTCCAGCAGGGTGAGCGCGGTGACGAGTCCGTCGGCGAGCGCGTCGACGGCGTCCTGCCAGACCCGTACGGCCCGCGCGTCCCCCGCCGCCACGGCCTGCGCGCAGTCCGCCGCGTCGGCGTCGGGTGACCCGGAGGTCTCGGCCCAGGCCTGGCTGACGGCCGCCGCGGACGCGTACCGCTCCAGACAGCCGTGCTGTCCGCACGGGCACGCGGTGCCCCCGGGGCGTACGACGATGTGGCCGATCTCGCCGGCGAAGCCGTGCGCGCCCGCCTCCACCCCGCCGTCGATGCCGATGGCGCCCGCGATGCCGGTGCCGAGGGGGACGAACAGGAAGCGGTCGGCCCCCTGCCCCGCGCCGATCCGGCCCTCCGCGAGGCCGCCGGTGCGCACGTCGTGCCCGAGCGCCACCGGCACCCCGCCCAGCCGCTCGCCGAGCAGCCGGCGCATCGGTACGTCGCGCCAGCCGAGGTTGGCCGAGTAGACGGCGGTGCCGCTGCCGGCGTCCACGATGCCGGGAACGGCGACCCCGGCGGCGGCGGCGGGTGTGCCGAAGAGCCGCTCGCCGTGCGCGCGCAGTTCGGCCGCGAAGTCGAGGATCGTGCCGACCACGGCGTCCGGGCCGCGTTCCCGGCCGGTGGCGTGGCGGGCCTGGTGGAGCAACTCGCCCGCCGGCCCGACCAGGGCGGCCTTCATCCCGGTGCCGCCCACATCGAGGGCGATGACATGTCTCACGGGGGACAGTGTCGCCCCTTACCCCAGGAGAGGTCTAGTCCACTCACGTGGTGTAGACCTTGTATCCGCATTCCGAGACGGATGCAATGGACGCAGAAGCAAAGACGGCAACACGGCGCAGGGGTGGGAGACGACAGGGTGCAGCGACGTAGGACTGGACTGGTCGCGGTGATGTCCGCGCTGGGCATGACGGCGACCCTCGCGGGCTGCGGCAGCTCGGACGGGTCCGGAGACGTGACCCTCGAACTCGTGGCGGCCGACTACGGCGACTCCAGGGCCAACAGCTCCCAGAAGTACTGGGACACGGTGGTCAAGGGGTACGAGACCGCCCACCCGGGTGTGCGTGTCGAGGTCACCGTGTACCCGTGGACCGATGTCGACCGCAAGGTCGCCGAGCGGGTGGCGGCGGGCCGGGCGCCCGACATGGCGCAGATCGGCGCGTACGCCGACTACGCCGCCAAGGGCGGGCTCTACAGCGCCGATCAGGTGCTTTCCATCCCCGTCCAGGCCGACTTCGTCTCCCAGCTCACCGAGGCGGGGCAGATGAACCGGGTGCAGTACGGCATGCCCTTCGCGGCCTCCACGCGACTGCTGTTCTTCAACAAGAAGCTCTTCGCGGACGCCGGCCTCACGCCGCCGCGGAGCTGGAGCGAGCTCGCGGCCGACGCGGCGGCGCTCAAGGCGCGGGGCGTGAAGTTCCCCTACGCGCTGCCGCTGGGCCCGGAGGAGGCGCAGGCGGAGACCATGCAGTGGCTGCTGAGCGGCGGCGACAGCTACACCGACGACGTCGGCACGTACCACCTCGACTCGACGGAGAACGTCGACACCCTCACCTGGCTCAAGAACGAACTGGTCGGTAAGGGGCTCACCGGACCCGTCGCACCTGCCAAGCTCAACCGTGCGGACGCTTTCGCGGCGTTCGCCCGGGGTGAGGTCGGGATGCTCAACGGGCACCCCACTCTGATGAAGGCGGCGGCCGACAAGGGCGTGCGGTTCGGCATGGTGCCGATGCCGGGCGTCAACGGCAGGGCCAAGGCGACGATGGGTGTCGCCGACTGGATGATGGCGTTCAAGCACAACGGCCACCGGGAGCAGATCGGGTCGTTCCTGGACTACGTGTACAGCGAGAAGAACGTGCTCGCCTTCTCCCACGAGTACGACCTGCTGCCGGTGACGACGTCCGCGTCCCAGGCGATGAGCGCCGACACGCACGACAAGGAGTTCGCCCCGTTCCTCGGCGAGCTGCCCACCTCGCAGCTCTATCCGGTCGGCAAGACCTCCTGGGCGTCCGTCAGCGCGGACATCAAGCAGGACATCGGCAAGGCGGTCGGTCCCGGCGGAAGCCCGGCCGGGGTCCTCGGCGCGCTGCAGCGGACGGCGACCATCAGGGACAGCACGGACTGAGGGCGGCGCGGACCGGCGGCGCGGGTGTCGGTGGGCGGGGTTACGGTGCTTTCCATGACGTCCATGGAGGAGCTCGGGGCGCGGGAGCGGGCGGTTCTCGCCCTGGAGCGGCGGGGATTCGCCGGGCCGGGGGCGAAGGAGCGGGCGATAAGGGAGCAGCTCGGGCTGGCGCCCGTGCGGTATTACCAGCTCCTGAACGCCCTTCTCGACGATCCGCGGGCGCTGGCCCACGATCCGATCACGGTGAACCGGCTGCGCCGGATCAGGGCGGGGCGTCGCGAGGACCGCTGACCCGGGGGCGGAGGAAGTCCGGGTGGGTTCGGGGCGGCGCCGATAGGGTCGGCCCATGGGCAGTCATGCGGAATTCCCGGAACACCCCGAGACCACGGACACCGTTCCGACACCGGCGACCACCGCGGGAGCGGAGGGGCTGCAGGCCATCCTCGCGCGGCCCGCCCGCACCGTGATCGCACTCGACTTCGACGGAACCCTCGCCCCCATCGTCCCCGACCCCGAACAGGCCCGTGCCCACCCCGCCGCGGTCCCCGCCCTCGCGGCCCTCGCCCCGAAGGTCGCCTCCGTCGCGGTCGTCACCGGCCGGCCCGCCGGCGTCGCGGTGCGCCACGGCGGCTTCGCGGGCGTCCCGGGCCTCGACCACCTCGTCGTCCTCGGCCACTACGGCGCCGAACGCTGGGACGCCCGCACGGGCACCGTCAGCGCCCCCGCACCGCACCCGGGTGTGGCCTCCGTCCGCGCGGAGCTGCCGGGATTCCTCGACCGGATCGGGGTCTGGCAGGGCACGTGGATCGAGGAGAAGGGCCGCGCCCTCGCCGTCCACACGCGCCGCGCCACGGACCCGCAGGCCGCCTTCGAGTCCCTGCGCGAACCCCTCGCCGACCTCGCCACCCGGCACGGCCTGATCGTCGAACCGGGCCGGATGGTCCTGGAACTGCGCCCGCCGGGCATGGACAAGGGCGTCGCCCTCCTGGAGTACGTCCGCGAGGTCGGCGCCGAAGCCGTCCTCTACGCGGGCGACGACCTCGGCGACCTCCCCGCCTTCGCGGCCGTCGACAAACTCCGCTCGGACGGCGTCCCGGGCCTGCTGGTGTGCAGCGGCAGCCCGGAGGTCACGGAACTCGCGGAACGCGCCGACCTGGTCGTGGACGGTCCGGCCGGAGTCGTCCACCTGCTGAGGTCGCTGGCCGGCCTGATGGACCGGTAGCCCGGCGGGCCGTGGTGCGACGGCCTCACGCCTCCAGCGCGCGCAGCTGCTCCAGGAACCACTGCGCCGGAGGCAGGGCCGTCGCCGCCGCGGCGAGCCGCTTCGTGCGCTCGGCCCGCTCACCGGCCGGCAGGGACAGGGCCTCGTGCAGCGCCCGCGCGGTGCCGACCACGTCGTACGGGTTCACCGCGACCGCGTCCTCGCCCAGCTCCTCGTACGCCCCGGCCTCCCGGGACAGCACCAGCACGCACCCCTCGTCGGAGACGACGGGCACCTCCTTGGCGACGAGGTTCATGCCGTCCCGGATGGGGTTGACGAGGGCGACGTCGGCGAGCCGGTAGGCGGCCAGCGAGCGGGCGAAGTCGTCCTTGACGTGCAGCACGACCGGCGTCCAACCCGGCGTCCCGTACTCGGAGTTGATCTCGTCCGCCAGGGTCCGCACGGCGGCCGTGTAGTCCCGGTAGACCGCCAGGTCCTGGCGGGAGGGGTAGGCGAAGGCCACGTGGACCACCCGCTCGCGCCACTCCGGCCGGTCCTCCAGGAGCTGCCGGTAGGCCAGCAGACCCCGCACGATGTTCTTCGACAGTTCGGTGCGGTCCACCCGCACGATCGCCCGGCGGGCGCGGCCGTCGGGGCCCTCGCCGATCTGCTCGCGCAGCGCGGCCATCCGCTCCGTGACGTCCGCCTCGTGGGAGCGCCCGCGCAGGAAGTCCGCGTCCGCGCCGAGTCCGTGCACACCGACCCGGGTGGTGCCGAGCCCGCCGACGAGCGCCTCGCAGCAGGCGGTGAACGCGTCCGCCCAGCGGTGCGTCAGGAAGCCCAGCCGGTCCGCGCCGAGCATGCCGCGCAGCACCTGCCCGGCGATGTCGTCGGGCAGCATCCGGAAGTAGTCGACCGGCGCCCACGGGGTGTGCGAGAAGTGGCCGATCCGCAGGTCGGGGCGGAGCTCGCGGAGCATGCCCGGGACCAGGGTCAGGTGGTAGTCCTGCACGATCACGACGGCGCCCTCGGCCGCCTCGTCCGCCAGGGCCCGCGCGAACGCGCGGTTGTAGGCCTCGTAGGACGCCCACCGGCGGCGGAACTCCTGGTCGAAGACCGGCTCCAGCGGTGTCTGGTACAGCATGTGGTGGACGAACCACAGCACCGAGTTCGCGATGCCGTTGTACGCGTCCGCGTGCACCGCGGCGTCGATGTCCAGCATCCGCACGCCGTCCTCGCCCACTCCGCGCCGGACCGCCTCGCGGTCGCCTTCGCCGAGCGCCGAGCACACCCACAGGGCCCCCGCGTCCGGCCCGATCGCGGAGAGGCCCGAGACCAGCCCGCCCCCGCCGCGCCGGGCCTGGAGCGAGCCGTCCTCCAGCACCTCGTAGGAGATCGGACCGCGGTTGGACGCGACGAGGATCCGGTGGGTGCCGTGCGATGAAGCCGTCGAAGCCATGCCTCGAAACCTAGCCCGGCACCGAAACGCTCAAACGTTCCCGTCGGCCGTATGCGACGAAGGACACGGACCGCGGGACGGCGGGGCCGGTCGCGCCGCCCGCCGGCCCCTCACCAGGGGCCGGGCTCACGCGGCCCTGCGCTTCACGTACTCGGAGATTTCGGCCATCGGGGGGCGTTCCTCCGTGTCCACCGAGTACGTACGCGGCTCGAAACCGTCCTCGCCCCGCTCGAACTGGGTGAGGGACGGCCGGATGAGATGCCCGCGGGCCAGCCGGAGCTGCGCCGTGCGGTAGATCGCGGCGGACATCCGGCCCAGCGCCTGCCCGTCCTGGTGACGGTGCTTGCGCTCGCCGACGTCGACCTGGGCGAGCGCGTCGAGGCCCACCAGGTGCAGGGCGTCGACGAGCATGCCCAGTTCGACGCCGTAGCCGACGGGGAAGGGCAGCTGTTCCAGCAGCGAGCGGCGGGCCGCGTACTCACCGCCGAGCGGCTGGACGAAGCCGGCCAGCTGGGGCCAGTGCATGTTCAGCAGCGGGCGGGCCATGAGTTCCGTGACGCGACCGCCCTGGCCCGCGGCGCCGGCCAGCGGACGGTCGTACATCCCCTTGACGAGGTCCACGTCCGGCTCGGTGAGCAGCGGACCCACGATCCCGGAGACGAAGTCCGACGAGAACTCCCTCAGGTCCGCGTCGATGAAACAGACGATGTCCCCGCTCGTCACGAGGAGCGACCGCCACAGGACCTCGCCCTTGCCGGGCACGGCCGGGATGCGGGGCAGGATCTCGTCCCGGTGCACGACGCGCGCGCCCGCCGCGGCGGCGACCTCCGACGTGCGGTCGGTCGAACCCGAGTCGACGACGACGATCTCGTCGACGAGGGGCACCTGACGCATCAGGTCGTCGCGGATGACGGCGACGATCTCGCCGACCGTCTCCTCCTCGTTCAGCGCGGGCAGCACGACGCTCACCGTGGAGCCCGAGGCGCGTTTGGCGGACATGATTCCGTGCAGCGGACGATCGGCCACGGACCAGGAGCGTGTGCTCAGCCAGCGCTCGACTTCCTTCAGCACAGTCTGCGGCTCCTCACTGTCTGATCACCCGGTGTCCCCCGGTGTGATCCATCTCGCGGTTCGGACGACTATCTCAACTGTCCTGGCCTTCGGTTACAGTCTTGAACAACGCGGATGACCATCGCATGTCGTAGATCATCCCGAATTGAAGACCAACAACCGAATACCGCTCATCCAGAGGGGCAGAGGGATACGGCCCGATGAAGCCCCGGCAACCCTCCAGCCGGTCTCGTACCGATCATCGCTGATCGCGTCGCGGGGCTCCCGGCTCGGGAAGGTGCCAAATCCGTCTCACGGCGAAGTGCGTCGTGAGGAAGATGAGGAGAAAGGGCCTCGCCTCCATGGCTGCGCAGACTGTTGCAAGCACTCCGGACACCGTGACCTCCGCGAACCCGGCCGATTCCGCGCGATCCGTCGATCTGGGTCCCGCCGCCGCGCTCACCTGCCGCGAGTGCGGCCACCGGGTGCCGCTCGGCCCGGTCTTCGCCTGCGAGGAGTGTTTCGGACCGCTGGAGATCGCCTACGACTTCTCGGCCTACGAAACCGAGGAACTGCGGGCGCGCATCGAGGCGGGCCCCGCGAACATCTGGCGTTACGCGCCGCTGCTCCCCGTCCCGGCCGACGTCGCCGGCAAGCCGAACATCAACCCGGGCTGGACCAGGCTCGTCCAGGCGGACAACCTCGCCCGCGAGCTGGGTGTCGACCCCGGCCGGCTCTTCGTCAAGGACGACTCGGGCAACCCGACGCACTCCTTCAAGGATCGCGTCGTCGCCCAGGCCATCGAGGCGGCCCGTGCCTTCGGCTTCACCACCCTCTCCTGCTCCTCGACCGGCAACCTCGCCGGCGCGGTGGGTGCCGCCGCCGCCCGCGCCGGCTTCCGCTCCTGCGTGTTCATCCCGCACGACCTGGAGCAGGGCAAGGTCGTCATGGCCGCGGTCTACGGCGGCGAGCTCATCGGCATCGAGGGCAACTACGACGACGTGAACCGCTTCTGCTCCGAGCTGATCGGCGACCCGGCCGGTGAGGGCTGGGGCTTCGTCAACGTCAACCTGCGGCCGTACTACGCGGAGGGGTCCAAGACCCTCGCGTACGAGATCTGCGAGCAGCTCGGCTGGCGGCTGCCCGACCAGCTCGTCGTGCCGATCGCCTCGGGCTCCCAGCTGACCAAGGTCGACAAGGGGCTCCAGGAGCTGATCAAGCTCGGTCTCGTCGAGGACAAGCCCTACAAGATCTTCGGTGCGCAGGCCGAGGGCTGTTCGCCGGTGTCCGTCGCCTACAAGGCCGGTCACGACGTCGTACGGCCGCAGAAGCCGAACACCATCGCCAAGTCGCTCGCCATCGGCAACCCCGCGGACGGCCCGTACGTGCTGGACATCGCGCGGCGGACGGGCGGGGCGGTGGAGGACGTGAACGACGAGCAGGTGGTCGACGCGATCAGGCTGCTGGCGCGCACCGAGGGGATCTTCGCCGAGACCGCCGGTGGGGTGACGGTGGGCGTGGCCAAGAAGCTGATCGAGAACGGACTGCTCGACCCGACGCTCACCACGGTCGTGCTGAACACCGGTGACGGCCTCAAGACGCTGGACGCGGTGGCCGGTACGGGACTGACCGCGACCATCCGCCCCAGCCTGGACTCCTTCCGCGAGGCCGGCCTCGCGTAGCCGCCCGGCCGGGGAGGTCGTTCTCCGGCCACGGGCCCGTGGGAAGCCGGGCGCGCTGCTTCGCGCGCCGTGCCCCTGCCGGGGCGCTCCCCAGCCGTACCCCAGAATCCGACCGGGAGGTCATCGCATGAGCGTCAACGTCCGCATCCCCACCATCCTGCGCACCTACACCGGCGGCCGGTCCGAGGTGACCGCCGAGGGAGGGAACCTCGGCGAGGTGATCTCCGACCTGGAGAAGAACCACACGGGCATCGCCGCGCGCGTGCTGGACGACGAGGGCAAGCTGCGCCGGTTCGTCAACGTGTACGTCAACGACGACGACGTCCGCTTCGAGCAGGGCCTGGAGACGGCGACGCCGGACGGCGCCGGCGTGTCGATCATCCCGGCCGTCGCCGGAGGCTGACGGGCGGTTACCCACGGTGAGATCATTACCGTGGGTAATGCCAATCACCGAGAGTTCATCGAATTGCCCCCTCCGCGAGAGAAGCGGAGGGGGCAATTCTGTATGGTTGAGCACGGTACAGTTGGGGAACCGGCTTCGTTTTCCATGCCGGGTGCATATGAGTTCACGTCCGGCCTGCGGCAAGAAGTAGCCAAAATGCCCGGCGTTTTTGAGCCTTATGCGGCCTTTATAGGGCCCGAGTTGCCCTAAATATTCGCGAATTCTCCCTATATTCCCGATCGGCCGTGCCCAGAATTCTCGTCCGATTGACCTGTTGCAGACGGCAGTTGGACAGATACATTCAGCCGCGGTCGACGCGTTCCGGCGCACACCCCCAATCCGTTGGGGGGTGGAGGTCTGACCCGGGCCCGCGAAGTGCGGTCCTGTGCAAGGGCCAGTAATAGGGGAGTTAGGCATGGCTCAGGGCACCGTCAAGTGGTTCAACGCGGAGAAGGGGTACGGCTTCATCGCGGTCGACGGTGGTGCGGATGTTTTCGTCCACTACAGCGCGATTCAGATGGACGGCTACCGCACCCTGGAAGAGGGTCAGCGGGTCGATTTCGAGATCTCGCAGGGCCAGAAGGGGCCGCAGGCGGACATGGTCCGGCTCGCGACCGGCTGAAGCACGCGCCGACTGACTGTTCGACGTGACGAAGGGCTCGTATCCCTCTGGGGTGCGAGCCCTTCGGTATGCCCGTGGGCCGGTCGGGGGCCCGCCCGTGAGCCCTCCGCGGCCGGTCCGTGAACCCTCCGGAGCCGGTCCGGGAGTCCTGCGGGGGCTGTGCCTGGCCTCTCCCGGGACATCCGCGCGACCTCTTCGGGGCGCTCGCGCGACCCCCTCCGGGGGGCGGTCCCGGCTCCCGTGTTCACCTGGGGATCCACCCGAGTCGCTTGCACTCGGCAGGGGCGAGTGCTAATCATTGCGTTAGCACTCTGAAGGTGAGAGTGATAACGAAGGACCGGGTCGGTGAGGCCCGCAGGCCAGGTGGTGCAAGGAACCACGGGGCAGGCAGGCCGTCCGTCGCGGGCGCCAGCGCGGTCCGGAGCACCTCCCCCAGCGCTCGACTCCGCTCGGGCAGGGGGGACCCCCATCCGTCCTGGGAGGACCACTTCACATGGCCAAGATCATCGCGTTCGACGAGGAGGCACGGCGCGGTCTCGAGCGCGGGATGAACCAGCTCGCCGACGCCGTCAAGGTCACCCTTGGCCCCAAGGGCCGCAACGTCGTCCTCGAGAAGAAGTGGGGCGCCCCCACGATCACCAACGATGGTGTTTCCATCGCCAAGGAGATCGAGCTCGAGGACCCGTACGAGAAGATCGGCGCCGAGCTGGTCAAGGAAGTCGCCAAGAAGACGGACGACGTCGCCGGTGACGGCACGACCACCGCGACCGTTCTCGCCCAGGCGCTCGTCCGTGAGGGCCTGCGCAACGTGGCCGCCGGCGCCAACCCGATGGCCCTCAAGCGCGGTATCGAGAAGGCCGTCGAGGCCGTCTCCGGTGCCCTGCTCGAGCAGGCCAAGGATGTCGAGACCAAGGAGCAGATCGCTTCCACGGCCTCCATCTCCGCCGCCGACACCCAGATCGGCGAGCTCATCGCCGAGGCGATGGACAAGGTCGGCAAGGAAGGCGTCATCACCGTCGAGGAGTCCCAGACCTTCGGTCTGGAGCTCGAGCTCACCGAGGGTATGCGCTTCGACAAGGGCTACATCTCGGCGTACTTCGCCACCGACATGGAGCGGATGGAGGCGTCGCTCGACGACCCCTACATCCTCATCGCCAACTCCAAGATCGGCAACGTCAAGGACCTGCTCCCGCTCCTGGAGAAGGTCATGCAGTCGGGCAAGCCGCTGCTGATCATCGCCGAGGACGTCGAGGGCGAGGCCCTGTCGACCCTGGTCGTCAACAAGATCCGTGGCACCTTCAAGTCCGTCGCCGTCAAGGCGCCGGGCTTCGGTGACCGCCGCAAGGCCATGCTCGGCGACATCGCCATCCTCACGGGCGGCGAGGTCATCTCCGAGGAGGTCGGCCTCAAGCTGGAGAACGCGGGCATCGACCTGCTCGGCCGCGCCCGCAAGGTCGTCATCACCAAGGACGAGACCACGATCGTCGACGGCGCCGGCTCCGCCGACCAGGTCGCCGGCCGGGTCAACCAGATCCGCGCCGAGATCGAGAACTCGGACTCGGACTACGACCGCGAGAAGCTCCAGGAGCGCCTGGCGAAGCTGGCCGGCGGCGTGGCCGTCATCAAGGCCGGTGCCGCCACCGAGGTCGAGCTCAAGGAGCGCAAGCACCGCATCGAGGACGCCGTTCGCAACGCGAAGGCGGCCGTCGAGGAGGGCATCGTCGCCGGTGGTGGCGTGGCCCTGCTCCAGGCTTCCTCGGTCTTCGAGAAGCTCGAACTCACGGGTGACGAGGCGACCGGCGCCAACGCCGTGAAGCTCGCCCTGGAGGCCCCGCTCAAGCAGATCGCCGTCAACGGTGGTCTCGAGGGTGGCGTCATCGTCGAGAAGGTGCGCAACCTGCCCGTCGGCCACGGCCTCAACGCCGCGACCGGTGAGTACGTCGACATGATCGCCGAAGGCATCATCGACCCGGCGAAGGTGACCCGTTCCGCGCTGCAGAACGCCGCCTCCATCGCCGCGCTGTTCCTCACCACCGAGGCCGTCATCGCCGACAAGCCGGAGAAGGCCTCCGCGGCCGCTCCGGGCGGCATGCCGGGCGGTGACATGGACTTCTGATCCGCTCCGGCTGATCACTGTCCTGACGTTCCGAGGGCGGTACCCCTGTTCCCAGGGGTGCCGCCCTCGGGCGTGTCCGGGGTCACAGAAGGGTCCCGGTGGGTGCCGGAATGCGGCGCCGGGCCCGGCCGTTGAGGGGACGGGTGGTTGATGCGCATGCACATACCGTGCGGAATGCGTGTCAGTCGCCCGTCTGCTGACCGACCGACCTCTCCGAGGAGTCCCGTACGTGACTGCCAACGCCGCCTCCCGCGCCGCCGAGATCCTCTCCCGCCCCGTCGCCCTGAACGGCCTGACCGTCCCGAACCGGATCGTGATGGCACCGATGACCCGGCAGTTCTCGCCGGGCGGCGTGCCGGGCGAGAACGTCGTCGGGTACTACGCCCGCCGTGCCGCCGCGGGCGTCGGCCTCATCGTCACCGAGGGCACCTACGTCGGCCACGAGTCGGCCGGGCAGAGCGACCGCGTCCCGCGCTTCCACGGCGAGGAGCAGCTCGCGGGCTGGACGAAGGTCGCGGACGCGGTGCACGCGGCGGGCGGCACGATCGTGCCCCAGCTGTGGCACATCGGCATGGTGCGTGAGGCGGGCCAGCCGCCGTTCGCCGACGCCCCGCCGGTCGGGCCGTCCGGTCTGACCGCCGAGGGCGCCGAGGTCACCGGCAGGGCCATGACCCAGCGGGACCTGGACGACGTCATCGAGGCGTTCGCGAAGGCGGCGGCCGACGCCGAGCGCATCGGCTTCGACGGCGTCGAGCTGCACGGCGCGCACGGCTACCTGCTCGACCAGTTCCTGTGGTCGGGCACCAACCGCCGCACCGACGCGTACGGCGGCGACCCCGTGGCACGGGCCAGGTTCTCGGCGGAGATCGCGGCCGCCGTCCGCGACGCGGTCTCGCCGGACTTCCCGGTCATATTCCGCTACTCGCAGTGGAAGCAGCAGGCGTACGAGGCCCGGCTCGCCGAGACCCCGGAGGAGCTGGAGGCGATCCTGGCCCCGCTGGCCGAGGCCGGCGTGGACGTCTTCCACGCCTCCACCCGCCGCTACTGGCTCCCCGAGTTCGACGGCTCCGACCTCAACCTGGCGGGCTGGACGAAGAAGCTGACGGGCAAGCCGGTCATCAGTGTCGGTTCGGTCGGCCTCGACGGCGAGTTCCTGAAGGCCTTCCAGGGTGAGGGTTCCTCCGTCCGGGGCATCGACGACCTCCTCGACCGTCTGGAGCGCGACGAGTTCGACCTCGTCGCCGTCGGCCGCGCGCTGCTCCAGGACCCGGAGTGGGCGGCGAAGGTCCTCGCCGGCCGCTTCGACGAGCTGAAGGCGTACGACGCGGCGGCGCTGCGCACGCTCAGCTGACCGCCGCCCGGGGCGGGGCCGAGGCCCAAGGCTGAACCCGGCCCGGGTTCAGCCTTGGGCCTGGCTCTTGCCCGGCCCGGGTTCAGCCTTGGGCCTGGCTCTTGCCCGGGCCTGGCTCTTGCCCGGGCCTGGCCCTTGCCCGGCACCGGCCCGATCTTGGCCTCGGTCCGGCTGTGCTCGGCCCGGGTCGCGTGCGGTCCGGAATCGTTTCGTTCGGGGTCGGGGGCGGGGCCGGGGTTCAGGTCCCGGGCCGACCCGATGGGTTCGTGGGTGAGCGGCGGGCGGGTGTGCGGGTGGTTGTCGTCGGTGTGGCCGGTGAACACTCGCGCGCGGGTGTGAGCCGGCGCGGTGCGGATCCGTACCGTGGTGGTGTCGCTGCGCCGAGCCACCAGTGAGGGGTCACCCATGACGACAGCCGAGTCCCGTGAGCAGGCCGCCGGGTTCGCCGGGCCGGTGGTGCGGACCGCGAGCGGTGCGGTGCGCGGACGCCGGGAGGACGGCCTCGCCGTCTTCCGGGGCATCCCGTTCGCGCGGCCGCCGGTGGGGGAGGCGCGGTTCGCCGCGCCGCGACCCCCGCGTGCCTGGGACGGGACACGGGACGCGTACTCCTTCGGGCCGCCGCCCCCGCAGGAGACGGGGCTCCAGGGCCGTACCGGTGCGCCGGCCGCCCCGGCGGGCGACGACTGGCTGACGGTGAACGTCTGGACGCCCGACCCGGATCCGGCCGCCCGCCGCCCGGTGATGGTGTGGATCTACGGCGGCGCCTACAAGCTCGGCCACTCCGGCAGCCCCGGTTACGACGCCCGGCTCATCGCCCGCGACGGCGATCTCGTCGTCGTCACCCTCAACTACCGCGTCGGCGTCGAGGGTTTCGCCAGGATCGAGGGGGCGCCCGCCAACCGGGGCCTGCTCGACCAGGTCGCCGCCCTGGAATGGGTGCGCGAGAACATCACGGCGTTCGGCGGCGATCCCGGACAGGTCACCGTCTTCGGCGAGTCGGCCGGTGCCGGTTCGGTGGCGTCGCTGCTGGCCATGCCGCGGGCCGCCGGACTGTTCCGGCGGGCGATCGCGCAGTCCGTGCCGGGCCCGTTCTTCTCGGACGAGCTGGCCCGGGACATCGCGTCCGCCATCGCCGCCGAGGCGGGACTGCGCCCGACCGCCGCCGACCTGGCCACCGTCGATCCACGCCGGCTGCCCGAGGCGGGGGCCGCGGTGGGGGCCGGCATGCGCGCCCACCAGGAGCGGTGGGGACCGGTCGCCCACACGATGACGCCCTTCTCACCGGTCGTCGACGGCGAGGTGCTGCCGACCACGCCCTGGCAGGCGCTGGCGGCCGGCGCGGCACGGGACGTGGAGCTGATCACCGGGCACAACCGGGACGAGTTCCGGCTGTTCATGGCGCTCGGCGGCTCGCTCGGGCAGATCACCGACGAGGACGCGACGGCCGCCCTGCGCAGGTTCGCACCGGGTCCGGACGGCGAACGGGCCTACCGAGCCGCCTTCCCCGACGCCTCGCCGGGCGAGCTGTACGAACGCGTCCACACCGACTGGCTGTTCGCCATGCCCTCCCTGCACCTGGCCGAGGCGCAGATCACCGGCGGCGGCCGTGCGCACGTCTACGAGCTGACCTGGCCGGCCCCGGGCGGCGGCGGTGTCCTGGGCGCCTGCCACGGCCTGGACGTCCCGCTGCTGTTCGGTACGTTCGGCGCGGACCTCGGCGCGCTGGTGTTCGCGGGTGCCGGGCCCACGCCCGAGGCGGAGGCGTTGTCGTCCCGGCTGCGCGCGTCCTGGACGGCGTTCGCGACGTCGGGCGATCCGGGCTGGCCGGCGTACGAGACCGGGCGACGCCTGACGCAGGTCCTCGACGCCGACCCCGTGGTCACCGGCTACCCGCGGGAGACGGCGCGGAGGCTCTGGGAGGGATACGACTTCCCGGCGCTGCCGCTGGCGGGGTGAGGGACGGGGGCCGGCGGGGCCCGCCTCCGTACCGTCTGCCGGTCTGGTGGCCGGGGACCCGGGCTACAGGTTTCCCATCGGTTCGATGTCGACCTTGACCGGTGTGCCCCAGATGCGCAGCACCTCGTAGTCGGTGAACTCGTGGACCAGGCGGTAGGCCATCCCCGGCCGGGGCGTGCGGCGCTCCGCGGCGAGATAGCGCTCGGCCTCCTGGCGGTCGCGGCGCGGGGTGCCGCACAGCGCCCAGGCCTGTCCCGTCCACACCTCCGGGAGCCAGCGCTGCTGGGGCTGGGGGCGGTCGGCGCGCACGCCGTACCGGGACATCGCGCGCTCGGGGGACTCGTCCGGGCCGGTGGGGCGGGCGTGCGCGTAGGCGTCGTTGACCTCGGTGCGGCGGGCTGCGCGACGGCGCGTCTCACAGAGCAGGCAGAGGTCGGCGGCGGCCGCGTCCACCGGGCCGTTCGGGTGCTCGGCGCAGCGGGTCGTGGGCACCGCCGTGGTGACCGTCTCCTCCAGCAGGTCCAGGGCCCGCTTGAGGTCGGCCTTGACCTCGTGCAGCTTCGCGTCGGGCGTGTCGGCGTTCAGCGCGTCGCCGTGCTCGCCGAGGACGCGCAGGGCCCGGCCGAGGGCGGTCAGCTGTGCGTGGTTCATGCGTCCACCCTGCCACGCCGCACCGACAACCCGGCGGGGCCGGGGAGAGGGGCCGCCCGGAGGGACCGTCGTGCGCGGCGGCCGGGCGTGCGAGACCGTTCCCCGCACGCGCCCCGGCCGCGGGCGTACGCCGCGGGCGTGCCGGTCAGCGGGGTGCCGTCGCGAGTGCCGCGCGCAGGTGGCCGTCGTTCTCCTCCAGGAGGCGGGCCGCCGTCGGTCCGTCCACCCCGCCGAGGAGGGCGAGGATGGCGTTCTTGACCTCTCCGCCGGTGGCCGTGAGGGCCTGCTCGATCTCCTCGTCCGAGGCGCCGGTCGCGAGCGCGACGATGCGCCGGGAGCGGGCGCGGAGTTTCTCGTTCGAGGCCCGGACGTCGACCATCAGGTTCCCGTACGTCTTGCCGAGCCGGATCATCGTGATCGTCGAGAACATGTTGAGGACGAGTTTCTGGGCCGTGCCCGCCTTCAGGCGGGTGGAGCCGGTCAGCAGCTCGGGGCCGACGACGATCTCGATGCCGTGCTCGGCGGCGGCCGCGAGCGCGCTGTCCGCGTTGCAGGACAGGCCGATGGTCAACGCGCCGTGTGCGCGGGCGTGTTCGACGGCGCCGACGGCGTACGGGGTGCGGCCGGAGGCGGAGATGCCGACCACCGTGTCGTCGGGGGTCAGGGAGAGTGCCTCCAGGTCGGCCGCCGCCAGTTCCCTGGAGTCCTCGGCGCCCTCGACCGAGGTGACCATGGCGCCGGGGCCGCCCGCGATGAGGCCCACGACCTCGGAGGGGTCGGTGTTGAAGGTCGGCGGGCACTCGGAGGCGTCCAGGATTCCGAGGCGGCCCGCGGTGCCCGCGCCCGCGTAGATCAGCCGGCCGCCGCGGGACATCCGCTCCGCGATGTCGTCGATCGCGGCGGCGATGACGGGGAGCCGCTCCGCGACGGCCGCCGGCACGGTCGCGTCCTCGGCGTTCATGAGCTTCGTGATCTCCAGCGTCGGCAGCCGGTCGATCTCGGAGAGTTCGGGGCGGAACGCCTCGGTGGTCAGCGTCTCCAGCTCGGCACGCAGATCGCGGTGGTTGGAGGAGGCGTCGGCGGTGGAGGTCATGTGGAGCGGCTCTTTCCGGTGCGGGGTGACAAGGGTGTGCCCTATCGGGGGCGCTGGGGTGGGACCGGTGCGGTCCGGTCGCGTGGGCGGGCCGGGCGGGAGCGGCCCGGTGTTCTCGTACGGTCTCCGGCCTCTTTCGGCCCGTGGCGGTGCGCTACCGCGTACGCCTCCGGGGGGCGTGCCGGTGTGCCAGCGCCTCGTACGACGCGGCCAGCGCGGGCGCCGCCGTCTCGTACGTCCGCTGCGCGACCCCCACGAACAGGCAGTCGACCACCAGCAGCTGGCTGGTGCGGGAGGACATCGCCGCCGGGCGCAGCTCGCTCTCGCGGGCCGTGGAGGTGGTGAGGATGTGGTCCGCGTACTGCGTCACGGGCCCGTCCGGGCGGCCGGTGATCGCGATCGTGGTGGCCCCGCGCTCGAAGGCGACCCGGAGCGGCTCGATGACGTCGCCGGTGGCGCCGGAGTGGGTGATCGCGACGGCCACGTCCTTGGCGCGCAGTTGCACCGCGTTGGTGACGGCGAGGTGCGGGTCGCTGTGCGGGTGGGCTATGAGTCCGATGCGCAGGAGCTTCTGGGCGAGGTCCTGGGCGACGAGCCCGGACGCGCCGACCCCGTAGATGTCGACGCGGCGGGCGGTGGCGAGCGCGGCGACGGCAGCGCCGAGCTGGACCGTGTCGAGCGCGGCCGCGGTGTCGGCGAGGGTCTGCTGCTCGTCGTAGGCGAGCTTGGCGACGACGTCGGCGATGGGGTCGTCGACCGCTATGTCGGCGGTGACCGCGGGGGCGCGGCCCGACTGCTGCTGGGCGGCGAGGCCCGCGAGCGCGAGGCGCAGGTCGCGGTAGCCGGGGTAGCCCAGGAGGCGGGCGGTGCGCACGACCGTCGCCTCGCTGGTGCCGGTGAGCTCGGCGAGGCCGGTGACCGTGAGGGACGCGCAGCCGGCCGGGTCGGCGGCGACGGCCTCGGCGACCCGCTGCATGGAACGGGTCATCGACGGAGCCAGCGTCCGCACCTTGGCCGCGAGGGCGGCCGGAGCGGGCGGGGCCTCACCGGCGAAAATTTCCTTCACTTCTCGGGTCACCTCTGAAAGATATTTTCTGCTGGGGTATCCGGTCAAGGGTGCGCACAATGGGTGCATGGCCCCCCACAGTGATCCCATCAGCCCTCTGGAGCAGGCGTTGCACGCGGCTCGTGCCCTCGTCCTGGCCGACCTGGTCGCCGGGGAGGTGGCCGAGGCGGACGTCGTCTCGCTCGTCGAGGACTCGGTGGTGCAGCGCCGCTGGTGGGTCGAGCAGTGGCCGGAGGGTGCCGGTTATGTCGCCGGACTGGTCGCCCAGGACGTCCAGGACGCGCTCCTGGAGCGGTACGGACGGTGGCCGCTGTGCCCGGTCTGCGGCTCCGGGGACCCGCACGCGCTCGACGTCGAGCCGGAGTTGGGGCCCGACCCGCACTGGGTGTGCCACAAGGCCGGTGTGAAGGTCGCGTCGGTGGGCACCCTGGCATCGGCCTCCGGCGACACCCCGTCCTCGTGACCGTCTACATCGACCCGCCCACCTGGCCGGGGCACGGCCGCCTGTGGTCCCACCTGATCAGCGACAGGTCGTACGACGAACTGCACCGGTTCGCGGCCGGCCTCGGCGTCCCGACGCGCGCCTTCGAGCGCGACCACTACGACCTCCCGGCCCACCGTTACGCGGACGCCGTGCGCGCCGGGGCGGTGGAGGTCGGCAGCCGTGAGGTGGTGCGGCTGCTGTACGGGGCGGGGTTGCGCCGGCGCAAGCATCCGGGCCGGGGAGCGCCGGGACCGGCGTGAGCCGGCGGTCACCGGCCGCCCCCGTCGCGGCCCCGGCGCCATGGAGAAGCGCGGGCCGGCCGTAAGCGGGCGGGACGGACGGCGGGGGCCGGGCGGCGTGGGCGGGGCGGGACGGACGGCGGGGGCCGGGCGGCGTGGGCGGGGCGGGACGGACGCGGCGGGCGGCGTGGGCCCCGCGGGCGCGGGTCAGTCCTCGCGGGCGTACACCCGCAGGGCCGGGTCCGGACCGGTCAGCTCGTACGCGAACTGGTCGGCGTCCTCGCTCACCCGGGTGAAACCGGCGCGCGCGACGACCCGTTGGGAGGCGGCGTTGTCCCGGTCTATGACCGCGAAGAGGACCTTCACATCGTCGCGGGCGAGGTACCGGGCGGCGAGGGCGCCGAGCGCCTCGGTCGCGTAGCCGTGGCCGCGGGCGCCTTCCGCGAGGTCGTAGCCGACCTCGGCGCGGCCCTCCTCGTCGGGTGCGCCGTGGAAGCCCAGGGCGCCGACGGCCGCACCGTCCGCGGTCCGTACGAGTACGAACATGCCCCACTCCGGGCGGTGCGCGCCCGCCTCGTACGCCTTCACGATCATCCCGGCGGCGTCCCGGGTGCCCTCGAAGGGGCCGCCCTCGATCCACCGGAAGCCGCCCGTGCCGCCCGCGAGCAGATCGGCGGCGGCCGCGGGTGTGACGCCCGCGAGGGTGAGCCGTTCGGCCTCGATCACCAGGTCGTTGTTCCAGCGCCACTCGGTGAGCGGGGCGCGGTCCGGCAGTTCGCCGCGGCCGGTCGCCCACAGCAGGGTGGGCCAGGGGGCGTGGCCGGGCCGCACGTGCGGGAAGATCCGGGCGAGGACGTCCTCGCACAGCTCGGCCGGGGGCTCGTAGGCGACCCCCAGCCCCTGTGCGATGTCGTGCGTGTGCAGCAGCACCTCGGTGACGCCCATCGCGGCGAAGCCCTCACGGCCGGCGCTGCGGAACGGGTAGGGGTGGAAGGCGCGCAGCTCGCGCGGTGCCGTACGGACGGCGGCGGCGAGCAGGGCGCCGGTCGCCTCGATCACGTCGACGACGTCCGCCGTGCCGGTGCCGTCGTCCATGACGATCTCGAAGGGCAGATAGGCGTCGCTCGCGCGGCCCGCCAACTGGCCCGCGTACGCGATGAGGTCGGACGCGATGTGCTCGGCCGTCCTCCGGCAGCTCCACTCCAGACGGCCCGCCCGCGCCCCGTCCCAGTCCCGTCCGGTCACCGTCCGCAGCAGTGCCACGGCCCCGGTGACGGCTTCCTGCACCCGGTCCCCACCCATGTCTCGCATGCCGGTGAGGATAGGCGCGCTCACGCCTGTGTGCGTACTGGATTGTTCGCGTTCTTGGCCGCCACCACGCGGGACGGACCACCGCGCCGGTGCAGCCGCAGCGAGACCGCCGCCACGGCCATCCCGGCCACCGTCATGGCGGCCCCCGCCCAGGCCGTCCCGGCGTACCCGAAGCCCCCGTCGATGACCGCGCCGCCGACCCAGGGGCCCCCGGCGTTGCCGAGGTTGAAGGCGGCCGTGACGGTCGCGCCGGCCAGGGTGGGGGCGGCACCGGCGAGGTTGAACAGGCGGGCGTTGAGCGCCGGGGCGGTGCAGAAGCAGGCGACGCCGAGCAGGAAGGAGAGGGCGACGGCGGCGACGGCGTACCGCCCGAGCAGGGCGAGCGCGACGAGGACGGCGGTCGAGGCGGCGATCCCGGTGAGGAGCACTCCGAACAGGTGCGCGTCGGCGATACGGCCGCCGATCGTCGTACCGATGAACGCGCCGACCCCGAACAGCGCCAGGACGCCGGGCACCCAGCCGTCGTCGAGCCCGGCGACGTCGGTGAGCAGCGGCGAGAGGTAACTGAACGCGCAGAAGACGCCGCCCGCGGAGAGCATCACGACGGTGACGGCGAGCCAGACCTGCGGATCGCGGTAGATGGCCGCCTCCCGCCGCAGCCGTGGCTTCTCGGCCGGCGGCGGGATGCGCGGGATCAGGGTGACGACGCCGGCCAGGGCGATCGCCGAGGCGGCGCCGACGGCCCAGAACGCGGAGCGCCAGCCCAGGTGCTCCCCGAGGAAGGCGCCGGCCGGGACGCCCAGCACGTTCGCGATGGACAGGCCGCCGATCATCACCGAGAGCGCGCGGGCCCGGGAGGTCTGCGGGACCATCGCTATCGCCACCGCCGCGCCCACCGCCCAGAAGCCCGCGCAGGCCAGCGCGCTCACCACGCGGGAGGCGAAGAGCACGGTGTACGTCGGGGCGAGCGCCCCCGCGATCTGCCCCAGCCCGAAGACGGCGATGAGTGCGACGAGGGTGGTGCGGCGAGGCAGCCGCAGGGTGGCCACGGCGAGCAGCGGCGCCCCGACGACCATTCCGACGGCGAACGCCGATATCAGCAGGCCCGCCCGCGGGATGGTGACGCCCATGTCGTCGGCTATCGGCGGCAGCAGCCCCGAGAGCATGAACTCACTGGTCCCGAGGGCGAAGACGGACAGGGCGAGGATGTGGACGGCGAGGGGCATACGGGTGCGTTCGCCGGTCATGCGCCGGCCCCACCGGGCGCGGTCGGGTCCAGCAGGCCCAGTTCGTGCCCGACGTTGTGCCGGGCCCGCTCCTCCCACTCCCGCTGTCCGTACGGCGTCCGGAACAGCCGAGGCAGGTCCAGGAGTTCGCGCAGCACCGCCGCCCGGCCCGCGCGGAAGGCCTCGTCGGGGACGAAGGCGTACTCCTCGCGGACGGCGGCGGTGTAGGCGGCGTAGGCGTCCGGCGGCGAGGCCAGGACGGCGAGGTCGGCGTCGCAGAGGACCGCGCCGTCACGGTCGTCGGGGGCGGGGTCGTGGGTGACGGTGAGGCGGACCAGGCGGGCGACCTGCCGCGTGTGCGACGGGCCGGTGCCCAGTTCGGCGAGGGCGCGTTCGGCGAGGCGGGCGGAGCGCTCCTCGTTCTCGGAGCGGTCGGGGTGATAGACGGCGTCGTGGAACCAGGCGGCCAGCCGTACCAGGTCCGGACCGTCCGCGTGCTTCTCCAGCAGATCGATGTGGTCGAGGACCGCCGTGAGGTGCGTGACGGAGTGGTACCGGCGCTGCGGCTCCTGCCAGCGGGCGAGGAGATTGTCCGCGTACGGGGCGGGGTCGGGTCCGCCGGGCGGGCGGACGCCTTCCAGGGCATGGGTCCAGCGGGCGCGCAGCGCGTCGAGGTCGGGCATGCGGGCATTGTCCCGCGCCGGGGCGGCGGACCACAGGGTGTGGGCGGGGAACTCCCGGCCGGTGCCGGTGCCGGTGCCGTCGCCATCGCCGGTGCGGGTCGCGGCGTGGACGGGTTCGTGGTGCGGGGGCGGACCGGGATCCGGCGCGGACCGGAGCGGACCGGTGGTGTCGGGCGGGGTTCGGGCCGGACGACGCCTGGGGGATCTTCTCGCGGCGGTGGCCGTTCCCGGCGTAGGCTTGGGATTGGACTAGACCTGTAGTAGCCGTCCGAGGGAAGAGGTCCTATGAGTGAGCGCAGGCGTGCAGTCCTGGAGGTGATCGCCCTCGGCGTGGAGGACGCCGTCGCCGCCCAGGACGGAGGCGCGGACCGGCTGGAGCTGGTCACCGACATGGCCGCCGACGGACTGACCCCGACGGTGGAGACCTTCGCCGGGATCCGTGCCGCCGTCGACATCTCGCTGCGCGTGATGCTCAGGCTGGCCGACGGGTTCGCGGCCGGGGACGTCGGCGCGCTCGTCCGCGCGGCCGGCGAGATGCGGACCGCGGGGGCCGACGAGTTCGTCCTCGGGTTCCTCGACGAGCAGGGCGGGCCCGACCTGTCCGCCGTGGAGCGGCTCGTCGTCGAACTCGACGGCTGCCCCTGGACCTTCCACCGCGCCATCGACCGCGCCGCCGACCGCGACTCACTGCGCAAGCAGCTCGCCGACCTGCCCGGCCTGGACGCCTATCTGACGGCGGGTTCCCCGGACGGCGTGGACGACGGGTTCCCCACCCTCCTCGCCGAGACCGCCCGTGGCGGCGAACCCGGCTACGAGCCGCTCGTCATGGTCGGCGGCGGGCTGCGCCTCGACCACGTGCCCCGGCTGCGCGCCGCGGGTGTGGACGCCTTCCACATCGGTGGTGCGGCCCGGCCCGGCGGGTGGGCCGGGCCGGTGACCGCGGACGCGGTACGGCAGTGGCGGATCGCGCTGGACACATAGGGGTCCGTTTCCCCGGTCGCGCACGACGGGGTCCGGTCCCCGGCCGGCATCGGACGCACGGGGAACCGCACGCCCCGCCGGGTACGGGACAGGCCCGCACGCCCGCTGGACGTGCACGGACCCGCACGCCTTGCCGGGTACGCGCAGGGACCCGTATGTCCCGGCCGGGGTCCGACTGGTGTCCTGCCGGTGTCCCGCCGGGCGTGGCCGCCGCCCGGGCCGGGCCGATCCCGGGCCGGGCGGGGCAGGGGCGGCTCCCCGGACGCTCGCCCCGCCGCTGCGGAGCCGTGCGGTTCCCGGGTCGAGCCGTCCGGGGTCCTCCCGCTCCCGGGTCCCGCCGGTCCCGTCCGGGGTCCTCCCGCTCCCGGGTCCCGCCGGTCCCGTCCGGGGTCCTCCCGCTCCCGGGTCCCGCCGGTCCCGTCCGGGGTCCTCCCGCTCCCGGGTCCCGCCGGTCCCGTCCGGGGTCCTCCCGCTCCCGGGTCCCGCCGGTCCCGTCCGGGGTCCTCCCGCTCCCGGGTCCCGCCGGTCCCGTCCCGAGTGGCTTCCGGGTCAGTCCAGTTGGGGCGGCAGCGGCGCCGCGTGGGTCACGATCAGTCCCGAGACCGCGCGGGTCAGCGCCACGTACAGGCGGCGCAGCCCGGTCCGTTCGTCCGGTTCGCCGTCGACCACGGCCCGCGGCTCGTCCAGGACCACGTAGTCGTACTCCAGGCCCTTGGCCAGGGAGGCGGGGACGAGCGTCAGCCGGGTGTCCGGTGTCGTCTCCTCGCCCGGACCGAGGTACGTCAGACCGGCGGCGGCCAGCGCCTCGGCGAGCACCGGCACGCGGGCATCGGCGGCGATCAGCCCGACCGAGCCCTCCTGGCGAAGCAACTCCCGGCAGGCGTCGACCACTTCGGGATCCGTCGTGGTGGCCCGCAGGTCGAAGGAGCCCGGGTTCTCACGGACCGACGCCACCGGGGTCAGCCCCGGCGCGATGTGCGGGAGCAGCCGGGAGGCGTAGGTGATGACGTCGGTGGGGACACGGAAACCGGCCGTCAGTTCCTCGACGACGGCCTCCTCCTTGCCGAGGTGGGCGAGGGCCTCGCCCCAGCTCCGGGTCGCCCAGGGCGTGGTGCCCTGCGCGAGGTCGCCCAGCACGGTCGCCGAACCCGTGGTGCAACGGCGGCCGACCGCGCGGTACTGCATCGGCGAGAGGTCCTGCGCCTCGTCGAGCACCACGTGTCCGAGGGAGTGCGTGCGCTGTACGAGGTCGGTCGCCTCGTCGATCAGCACGGTGTCCGCCGGGGACCATCTGGCGGCCTTCACGGACCGGGCCGGCTTCGCCCAGAGGATCTCCTTCTGCTCGCCCTCGTCGAGGACACCCTCGGCGTGCACGGCGAGGAAGTCCGCGTCGGTGAGCAGCCGCAGGACCAGCCGGGCCGGGTCGACGGGCGGCCAGATCGCCTTGACCGCCGCCTTCACCGCGCCGTTGCGGGCGACGGCGTCCTGCACCCGGTCGTCCGGTGCTTCTCCGGCCCGCTCCATCTGCACCAGCACGACGTGCGCGATCCGTTGCGGAAGGGCCTCGCGGGCGGCGCCGTACCGGATGTCGCGGTCCAGCAACTCCCGCACGATCTGCTCCAGTTCGTACGCCGGAACCCGCCAGCGCCGGGAGCCGCGCACGACGACGACCGGCTCGCCCGGGAGCGTCACGTGCGCGCGGACCGCGCGCCGCAGCACCTCGGCCATCCGCGCGTCGCCCTTGATGACGGCGGCGGAGGCCGTGTCGGCTCCGCGCACCTCCACATGGGCGACGAGGTCGTCGACCGTGGCCTGCTTGACCTCCAGCTCGCCCAGGGCGGGCAGCACCTGCTCGATGTAGTGCAGGAAGGACTTGTTCGGCCCGATGACGAGGGTGCCGGTGCGGGCCAGCCGCTCCCGGTGGGCGTAGAGGAGGTAGGCGACACGGTGCAGGCCGACGGCGGTCTTCCCGGTGCCGGGACCCCCCTGGACGCACACGCTTCCGCTCAGCCCGCTGCGGACGATCTCGTCCTGCTCGGGCTGGATGGTCGCCACGATGTCGCGCATCGGGCCGACGCGCGGCCGCTCGATCTCCTGCTGGAGCAGCTTGCTGGTGGCGGCGGTCTCGGAGGGGTCGGAGAGGTGCTCGTCCTCGTACGCGGTGAGGTCGCCGGCGGTGTACCCGAAGCGGCGGCGCAGCCCGACGTCCATCGGGTCCTTCTTCGAGGCCCGGTAGAAGGGCTGCGACACCGGCGCACGCCAGTCGATGACCATCGGGTCGCCCGCGGCGTCGTGCACGTGCCGCCGGCCGATGTAGAAACGCTCACCCTCGGCGCCCTCAGCCCTGTCGGCGCCGGGCGCGTGCAGATAGTCGAGACGGCCGAAGAACAGGGGAGTGTGGCTGAGATCGGCGAGGGCCTTGATCCGCTCGTCCATCTGGCGCTGGAGCACCGCGGCGTTGACCCAGTTCGCGGTGACGTCGCGGATGTCGAGGTTCTCCACGTCCTCGCGCATCGCGCGCAGTGCGGCACGGGACTCCCCGAGGTGGGTCCGTTCGCGCAGCAGGGGGTCGTCCGGGGTGTCCGGCCCGCGACCGGCGAGGTCGGTCCGGTCGGCGTGGTCGGTGGGGTCGGCGGGCGGGGTGGACACGGGGTTGCCTCCGGAGACCTGCGGCGTGACTGGATCCTGGGTGTTCCTGGGCCGGCCGGTTTCCGTCCGGGCGGCGGCACTCCGTCGAGGGAGGCGGGCAAGAGCGGAGATTCTAGGTCAGGGGGCGGGCGCGGGCCAATCGGTTTTCGCGGTGCCGGGGGCGCGGGTCCCCGGGCGGCGGGGGTGCGGGGTGGCCGGCGTCAGGGTCGCGGGCCCCGGATCCCTAGGGGGCGCCGTCCGTCGTGAGGCGTACACCGGGAGGCCCGCGGGTGTACGAGGGGCCGCCGAGGTTCGGTCCATGGACCGACGCCATAAGGGGCGCAGGCTCGCATGATGGATACATGAGCGCAGCCACTTTCACCCCAGGTCCAGCCCAGCACGGTCCCGCCGCCCGCGGCGCGACCGCCTTCTCCGTCGGCCACCACCGGCACCTCCTCGGCGACGCCCTGCGCGCCGTCAAGGTCTTCGCGGGCGCGGCCCTCGACGTGGTCGTCCTCGGCGAGTACGGCGAGGAGGCGGGCGTACGGCGCCACTGAGCCGCGGCCACCGCCGCGGTCGTACGCCCGGCCCACCGCGGTGAGCCGTCCGCCGGAGCGAAGCGCCCCGGCACTAGGGTCACTCCGTGCTTCAGCGGAACGTGACCACGCGATCACCCATCGGAGTCGACGCCGGCCGTCCGCTCGTGACCGCCGCCGCGGCCGCCCTGCTCGCCGTGTCCCTCGCCGCCTTCGCCGCGCTCTGCGTCCTCCAGCGCGCCCCCATGGCCGACGCGCTCGTCTACCGGGCCGAGGGTGCCGCCGTCGCGCACGGCACGGACCTCTACGGGTTCACCGTCACCGAGTGGCGGCTGCCCGCCACGTACCCGCCCTTCGCGGCGCTCCTGTTCGTCCCGGCCGCCTGGCTCGCTCCGCCCACGCTGAAAGTGGTCTTCGTCCTCGGGAACGCGGCGTTGCTCGCGGTACTCGTGAGGCTCTCGTGCCGACTCGCGGGCCTGCCCGCCCGGCTCCCCGTGGTCTGTGCCGCCACCGCGCTCGGCCTGTGGCTCGAACCCGTCTTCCAGAGCGTCCTTTTCGGCCAGATCAATCTCGCCCTCGCCTGTCTGGTCCTGTGGGACCTGACCCGTCCGCCCGGGGCCCCCGGCAGGGGTGTCGCGCTCGGGATCGCCGCCGGGGTGAAACTGACACCCGTCGCGTTCATCGCGTACCTGCTGTTCACGGGTCGCCTGCGGGAGGCGGGCACGGCCGTGGGCGCCTTCGCCGGGACCGTGCTGCTGGGCGCGCTCGTGCTGCCCGCCGCGAGCGTGGACTTCTGGACCCGGCGGCTCTACGAGACCGGCCGCGTCGGCAAGCCGTGGATCGTCGACAACCAGTCGCTGCAGGGATTGATCGCCCGTGTGCTGGGGGAGCCGTCACCGGGCCCGGCCTGGGCCCTGCCGGCCGCCGCGGTCGGCTGCGCGGGCCTCTGGCTGTCCTGCACCCGCACCGCCACGGGGATCCGGTACGCCGAGAGGATCCCGTACGTCAAGAAGATCCCGCACGCCGCTCGGGCCCCGTACCCCGGGAAGGCCGCGCGCGTCTCCGTGACCCCACGGGTCTTCGAGGCCCGGCGCGTCCCCGAGGTTCTGCGCGTCTCCGGGGCGGCGCGGGTCTGCGAGGTCCCGGGCGTCTCCGGGACGGCGGGCGTGTCCGAGGCCGCGCGTGCCTCCGGGACGGCGGGCGTCTCGGAGACCACACGCGTCCCCACGGCGACCCACGTGACGAGGACGACCCGCGCGTCCGGCACCACCCACGCGTCGAAGACACCTCACGCCCCGCAGGCGACCCACGCCCCGCGGACCGCCCCCGCCCCGCGGACCACCTACGCGTCGAGGACCGCGCACGCCCAGGACCGTCTCCTCGCGCGCGCCGGGCGGCCCGCCCCGGACGCCGGTCCGCATCCCGACCGCTGGGGAGTGCTCGGCACCGCGTTCACGGCTCTTCTCGTCTCACCCATCAGCTGGTCGCACCACTGGGTGTGGTGCGTTCCGCTGATCGCCGTGCTGTACGCCGGACCCGGACCGCGTACGGCCGCCGCCGTCGCCGCGGTCTTCACGGCCCGCACCCTGTGGCTGGTCCCGCACCAGGGAGACCTGGACCTCCGGCTGCCCTGGTGGCAGCAGCCGCTGGCCTCGCCGTACCCGCTGCTCGGGCTGCTGGTGCTGGCTCAGCTGTCGGCCAGCAGCTCGTCCGCGTCCAGGATCCGGTAGGCGTACCCCTGCTCGGCCAGGAACCGCTGCCGGTGGGCGGCGAAGTCCTGGTCGATGGTGTCGCGGGCGACGACCGAGTAGAAGTGGGCCTGGTGGCCGTCGGCCTTCGGGCGCAGCACCCGGCCGAGCCGCTGGGCCTCCTCCTGGCGCGACCCGAAGGTGCCCGACACCTGGATGGCGACGGTCGCCTCCGGCAGGTCGATGGAGAAGTTGGCGACCTTGGACACCACGAGCACGCTGATCTCGCCCTCGCGGAACGCGTCGAACAGCTTCTCGCGCTGCGCGTTGCTCGTCTCGCCCTTGATGACGGGCGCGTCCAGATGCTCGCCCAGCTCGTCGAGCTGGTCGATGTACTGGCCGATCACCAGGATCTGCTGCCCGGCGAACCTCCGTACCAGCGCCTCCGTCACCTTCCGCTTGGTCGCGGTCGTCGCGCAGAAGCGGTACTTCTCCTCGGCCTCCGCGGTGGCGTACGCGAGCCGTTCGGAGTCGGTCAGATTGACCCGCACCTCGACACAGTCCGCGGGCGCGATGTAACCCTGCGCCTCGATCTCCTTCCAGGGCGCGTCGAACCGCTTGGGTCCGATGAGCGAGAAGACGTCCGACTCGCGCCCGTCCTCACGGACCAGGGTGGCGGTGAGCCCCAGCCTGCGCCGCGCCTGCAGGTCCGCGGTGAACTTGAAGACCGGCGCGGGCAGCAGGTGCACCTCGTCGTAGACGATCAGACCCCAGTCGCGGGAGTCGAAGAGTTCGAGGTGCGGGTAGACACCCTTCCGCTTCGTCGTCAGCACCTGGTAGGTCGCGATGGTGACCGGGCGGATCTCCTTGCGCGTCCCGCTGTACTCGCCGATCTCGTCCTCGGTCAGCGAGGTCCGCTTCACCAGCTCGTGCTTCCACTGCCGGGCGGAGACGGTGTTGGTGACGAGGATGAGGGTGGTGGCCTTGGCCTGCGCCATGGCCCCGGCGCCGACGAGCGTCTTGCCGGCACCGCAGGGCAGCACCACGACCCCGGACCCGCCGTGCCAGAAGTTCTCCACGGCCTGCTTCTGGTACGGCCGCAGCGCCCAGCCGTCCTCGGCCAGCCCGATGGGGTGCGCCTCGCCGTCCACGTACCCGGCGAGGTCCTCGGCCGGCCAGCCCAGCTTCAGCAGCGTCTGCTTGATCTGCCCCCGCTCGGAGGGGTGCACGGCCACGGTGTCGGGGTCGATCCGGGCGCCGACCAGCGGCGCGATCCGCTTCGACCGCAGCACCTCTTCGAGGACGGGCCGGTCGGTGCTGGTCAGGACGAGTCCGTGCGTCGGGTGCTTGCTGAGCGTGAGCCTCCCGTAGCGGTCCATCGTCTCGGCGATGTCGACGAGCAGCGCGTGCGGCACCGGGTAGCGGCTGAACTCGACGAGCGCGTCGACGACCTGTTCGGCGTCGTGGCCCGCGGCGCGCGCGTTCCACAGCCCGAGCGGCGTCACCCGGTAGGTGTGGATGTGCTCGGGCGCCCGCTCCAGCTCCGCGAACGGCGCGATGACCCGGCGGCAGGCGTCGGCCCGCTCGTGGTCGACCTCCAGGAGCAGGGTCTTGTCGGACTGGACGATGAGGGGACCGTTCACGTACGTACCTATCCCTTCCGCACGGCCAAACCTCAAGTGTGCCTTACGAACGGGTGATCACTGCTGGTCGTCCGCCAGTTCCGCGACCCCGGTGACGCGGTGCAGCGGATAGGTGCGGACCTCGTCGGCCGTGTGGTCGTACGCCGTCACGAAGCCGCCCTCGACGCGGATCGGGGCGATCACTCGCTGGCTCGCGGCGCCCTCGGCGTTGACGTACCCGATCCACACGGTGGTGCCGGTCATGACGGCGGCCTGCATGGTGGCGAGGGTCTCGGCGGAGCTGGTGCGGGGCAGCTCACCGGTGCCCGGCAGACCGGCCTGGGCCGCCTTGCGCGGGGTCGTGGAGGCCAGGTCACCCGCCCGGACGGCACGGATCGCGGCGCCCAGCAGGGTGGCGTCGGGCACCGGCGGCCCGTCCGGGACGGGCTCGGGGGCTGCGCGCGGCGGGGTGCGGTGGGCGTGGGCGCGGGTGATCAGCACATCCCCCTCGGCGGACTCGGCGGCCGGCGCGAACCCCATCGAGCGCAGACCGTCCAGGAGGGCGGCCGGGTCGGCCTGCGCGGCGAGCACGGTGGGCGCGAGCCGTCTGAGCCGCAGGCCCTGGGAGCGCTTGTCGGCGAGGATCTCGTTCAGCACGGCGTCGTCGTCGCAGCGGACGTACGCCGACGCCGCGCCGATCCGCAGATGGCCGTGTCTGCGGGCCACGTCGTCGATCAGATAGGCGAGCGGCTGCGGAACCGGTGTCCGGGAGTGCGCCGTGAGGAAGGCCTGGAGGTCGGAGGCCGAACGGCCCGCGTCCAGGGCCCTTCGCACCGACCCCGGGGTGAAGCGGTAGACCGTCGCCCCGCCCTTCGACTCGACGTCCGCGAGCACGCCGAGGGTGTCGGCCAGGGGGCGTCGCAGGGGGCCGGGCGCGACGGCGGTCAGGTCGGCCTGGAGGAGGACGTGGTCGAGGGGTTCGGGGAGCAGCGGCCCGAGGATCCGGGCGGCCCGAGCGGCGGCGGCGGCCTGTTCGGCCGGGGTACGCGGCAGGAGGGCCGCCGGTTCGACGGCGGGGCGGAGGTGCCGGTGGACGGGAAGCTTGGCACCGGCACCGGCACCGGCACCGGCCCCGGCACCGGCACCTCTGCCGGCGCCCGTTCCGACCGACCCGGACCCGGAAGCGGCTTCGGGCGCGGTCTCGTGAACCGGCGCGGGCGGCAACCCCAGCAGGGCCCGCCCCTGCGCCGACAGCGCGCCCCGGCCGGTGACCCCCAGCAGCTCGGCCTCGGACAGGGTCCAGCGGGCGAGCCGGCCGCGCAGGTCGTCGCCGGCGGCGGTCCGGGGGCCGCGCGGGGGACGCTCCCAGTGGAGCCGGGCGATGACGGAGTCAGGGACGGCGGAGGAGCCCTCCGGGAGGCCGGCGAGCAGGGCGAGGACCCGGTGGCGGACCTCGGGGGCCGCGGAGCGGTCCAGGCCCGGCCCCAGCGCCGACAACGTACGGTCCTTCGCGTCCCGTCCGCCGACCAGGCCCGCCGTGCGGGTCGCGGCCAGCCACGCCGAGGCGAGCTTGGCCCAGCGTTCAGCGGCGGCCAGTTCCAGCCACTCGTCGTAGCCGGGCGTCGCCGCGTACCGTTCCTCGGCCTCGCCGTCGGAGGCCAGCAGGCCCGCCGCGTAGGCGAGCTCGACCCAGAACGCGGCCACCGGTTCCACCACGTCCAGGGCCACCGCCGTCCGCTTCAGGTCCCGCACGCTCAGACCGCCGGCGCGCAGCACGGACGGCCCGCCCTCGTGCCAGTCCTTGAGCAGTTCCTCGACGGTGGCCAGCGCGGTGTAGGCCTGCCCGGCCGCCGTCGTGTCCACCATCTGCGGACGGTGCGTCCGGGCCGTTTCGAGGGCCGGTGCCACCGGGTCCGTCTGCCGGTGGGCGCGGCCCGCCCGCAGATGCAGGGCCGCCTCACGGGGCAGGACGACCGTGCCCGGTGCCGTGGGCAGCAGCAGCGCGCGGTCGATCAACCAGCGCAGATGGCGCGCCGGATCGGCCGTCACCTGGCCGTACGGCGGTCCCCACACCAGCCGGGACAGCACCTCCAGCGACTCGGGGGGTGCCGTGTCCAGCAGCGCCGGCATCCGCTCCCGGTCGGTGAACAGGGCGGTCAGCGAGGCGACCGCGGAGACGGCGTCGTGGGTGGTCGGCAGACCGCAGGCGGCCACGATCTCCTGGACGCGTCCCGGGGACATGCCCGCCGTGGCCTCGGCGACCGTCGGGCCGAGGCCGGTGGGGGAGGGGTGCTGGGGGCCCGGGGCGAGCAGCTCACGCGCCGTGCGCACCAGCCGGAGCCGGTCGTCGGTGCCCCATACGAGGGCCTGCTCGCGCAGGGTGGTGAGCGTGTACGGGAACGCCGCCGTGACCGCCGGGTCGCGGTCGTCGCCCGCCATCAGGCCCAGCAGTTCGTCGTACGTCGCCGGGTCCGACGCCACCGCGAGGGCCTCCGCCGTCTGCAGGGCGAACCGGTCGAGGCGCTCCAGGGCCCGCACGACCGAGGCGCGGGTGCCGGCGCGGGTGGCGAGTTGCGTCAGGTCGGTGGGGACGGGGGTGATGAGATCCGGGCGGATGCGGAGGAGGGCCGACAGGGAGGTGTCGTCCCTCGTGCGGAGGGCTTCCGCCAGTGAGCGCGGGGGGGTGCCCGCCGGGGCGGGGTCCGGGTCGCGCTGCTCCTCTGTCCTCATCCGCTCAACGGTAGTGGTTCCTCGCCCCCTCCGCCCCTACCCGACCCGTCCCATCGCCTGGGCTCCGCCCCGGACCCCGCCAAAGGGCTGCGCCCCCTGGACCCCGCCGTCGCCCGAAGGGCTCGTCCTCAAACGCCGGACGGGCTGGAAGACATGACCCCGGGCGTCGGCCTTCCGCACCCTTTCGACGCGGGCCCGCGTCCGCCGCCCGTCCGGCGCTTGACGACGAGGCCGTCCGGGCCGATGCGGGGGTCCGGGGCGGCAGCCCCCGGGAACCGGGCCCGACGCGGTACCGTCGTGGCCACGGGGTATCCAACGCACGCGCCCCGGAGGGGACTTCGTGGGGATCGAGAGCGACCAGCTCGTATTCGACTATCTGAGCCGTGTCGGCGACCTGGCCCAGCAGAGCCAGCTGCCCTCGGCCACCCGTATGCGACTCGTCTCGGAGCTGCGCAACGAGATCGACCGCCGCCGGTCGAAGGCTCCCGTCGACAACCCGGCCGCGGTCCGCCGCATCCTGTCCCGGCTGGGCACACCGGACGAGATCGTCACGTCGGCCCGTCAGGGGGCGCCCGGGCCGGGCGCGGACACCCGGGCCGCGGTGCCCACCCAGCGCGCCGGTGAGCCGGAGGCCCGCCCGAAGGGGCTGCGCAGGGTCGTCCCGAGGCCGCGGCGCACCTCCGACGCCAACGACGGCGAGACCGCCGCCGGTGACCACCCCGCACCACCGCACCACGCCGGTTCCTACGAACCGGGCGACACCTCCACCCCACCGGACTGGTGGCGCGTGGACGGCGACGTGCTCGAACTCGGGGACGGCGTGCCGGGTTTCGTCGGCGGCGTGGAGATCCCCGGACTCCTCAAACCACCGCCCAGGCCCCGGAAGGCCGAGTCCGACACCGATTCCGACACCGATGCCGGTGACCGCGAAGAGGCGGGCCCCGTACCGGAACCGGCCACATCGTGGTGGCAACGGCGGGCACGGGCCGAACCGGTCAGGACGACGCGTACGCCCAAGGCCGGGAAGACGGCCCCCGTCACCGAGGACGGGGGCCGGGCGCCCCGGGTACGGCTCCCCCGGCTGCGTACGTGGAGCAACCCGCTGCTCCTGCTCGCCGCCGTGCTCCTCGTCGCGGGCGCCGCCCTCGGCAACTGGTTCGCCCTCGGGCTCGGCTGGCTCATCGCCTACGGGTCCCGCCGGCTGAGCCCCCACGAGTCGAAGTGGGCCGTCCTCGGCATGCCGGGCCTGGTGGCCGTGGCCGGCATCGTCTGGCTGTGGGGCCGTACGGACGGCCGCTGGGGCGACCCGATCGCCGAGGGGCACATGGACGAGGCGCTCGCGGAGACCTGGCCGTGGGTGGTGCGCGGGGCGGCGGTCGCCTCGGCGCTGTACCTGGTGTGGCGCTCCCAGCGCCGCCGCTGAGGCACCCCGCGCCACCCGCGGTCCCGGAACGCCCCACCCCCGGTCCCGGAACGCCCCGGCCCCGCTCCAGGACGCCCCGGGGCGTCCACCGGACCGCCCCGGACCACTCCGTGACCCCCTGGGCACAATGGTCCATATGCATATCGCACCGATGCCCTCGCGCGGGCTGACCGTCGGCTTCGACCTCGACATGACCCTGATCGACTCCCGCCCCGGCATCCACGCCTGTTACCGGGCGCTCTCGGCCCGCACGGACACGTACATCGACTGCGATCTCGTCGTCACCCGGCTCGGGCCGCCGCTGGAGGAGGAGCTCGTCAACTGGTTCCCGGCGGAGCGGGTCCCGGCCGTCGCCGGCCTCTACCGGGAGCTGTATCCCGAGTACGCGATCACCGGCACGCTCGCCATGCCGGGTGCCCACGAGGCCGTCGAGGCGGTGCGGGCGGCGGGCGGGCGGGCCGTCGTCGTCACGGCGAAGTGGCAGCCCAACGCCGAACTGCACCTCCGGCACCTGGGGATCGGCGCGGACGCGGTCGTCGGTGACCTGTGGGCCGAGCGGAAGGCGGAGGCCCTGCGCGCGTACGGCGCGAGCGTGTACGTCGGTGACCACACCGGCGACGTCCGCGGGGCGCGCACGGCGGACGCGTACTCCGTCGCCGTGGCCACCGGGCCGTGCGACGCGGCGGAACTGCGCGCGGCGGGCGCGGACGTCGTCCTCGCCGACCTGACGCAGTTCCCGGCCTGGCTGGGCGGCTACCGCGAGGCCACGCCCGCCTGAACCGCGCGGGCCCGGCGGCGGCCGGCCGCGACCGACCGGAACACCCCGGCCCCGGCGATCAGGAAGCCGACGCCCATGAGCATGCTCAATCCGAACATGTAGGTCGGAAAGGGTTTGGTGTCGAGAAGCAGTGGGGTCACGGTGACGAGTGTGGCCAGGGCACCCGCGAAGAACACGAGGGCACCGGCGCGGATCAGCCGGTCACCCGGTTCCGCGGAATTCGGTTGGGTTTTGTCACGCACCGGACCAGGGTAGTTCCCAGCGCGAAGGAACAGTCAGGCGACGTCTTGTCAGCGGCCCCCGGACCATTAGCCTTGGACCGGCGGGTCGGACGGCACGCCGCAGTGCTGTCCGGAGCGGATTTCCAGTGGTTGCCCGGCGTTGCCGGAGCAACTTCCGACGCGAGTGCCCGAGCAGTTTTCAGAGCGGTTCCCGACGAGTACGAGGACGAGGACAGACGTGCCTACCGGCCAGGTCAAGTGGTTCAACAGTGAGAAGGGCTTCGGCTTTCTCTCCCGTGACGACGGCGGCGACGTCTTCGTCCATTCCTCGGTCCTGCCCGCCGGAGTCGACGCTCTCAAGCCCGGCCAGCGTGTGGAGTTCGGTGTCGTCGCCGGTCAGCGCGGCGACCAGGCGCTCTCGGTGACCATCCTGGACCCGACCCCCTCCGTCGCGGCCGCCCAGCGCCGTAAGCCCGACGAACTGGCCTCCATCGTGCAGGACCTGACGACCCTCCTGGAGAACATCACACCGATGCTGGAGAGGGGCCGATACCCGGAGAAGACCTCCGGGAAGAAGATCGCGGGCCTGCTGCGGGCGGTCGCCGACCAACTCGACGTGTAGCCCCCCGCCACGCGAACCCCCGGCCAGGGAAACCCCTGGCCACGCGGGCTACGGGAACGTCAGCGCGTCCGGGCCGAGAGGCGGCACCAGTCCCTCGGCCGCGGCACGCGTGAGCAGGCCGCGGACCGCCGCGTAGCCGTCCTCGCCGAGGTCGGCGGTGAACTCGTTGACGTACAGGCCGATGTGCTGGTCGGCGACGGCGGGGTCCATCTCCTGGGCGTGCGCGAGGACGTACGGGCGGGAGGCCTCGGGGTCGTCCCAGGCGGCGCGGACCGAGGTGCGGGCCGCCTCGGCGAGGGCCGTCAGGCGCTCCTGACCCAGCGACCGCTTGGCGATGATCGCGCCGAGCGGGATGGGCAGCCCGGTGGTCAGCTCCCAGTGCTCACCCATGTCGGCGAGCTTGTGGAGCCCGTAGTTCTGGTACGTGAAACGGGCCTCGTGGATGACGAGTCCGGCGTCCACCTTGCCGTCCCGCACGGCGGGCATGATCTCGTGGAACGGCATCACGACGATCTCGCCGACACCGCCCGGCACCGTGTCGGCGGCCCACAGCCGGAAGAGCAGGTACGCCGTCGACCGTTCGCTCGGCACGGCGATCGTGCGCCCCGTCAGGTCGGCGTCCGGCTCCCGGGTCAGCACCAGCGGGCCGCAGCCCCGGCCCAGAGCTCCGCCGCAGGGCAGCAGCGCGTACTCGTCGAGGACGTACGGCAGCACGGCGTACGACACCTTCAGTACGTCGAACTCACCGCGTTCGGCCATGCCGTTGGTGACGTCGATGTCCGCGAAGGTCACGTCCAGGGCGGGCGCGCCGGGGACGCGGCCGTGGGCCCAGGCGTCGAAGACGAAGGTGTCGTTCGGGCAGGGCGAGTACGCGATCCGCAGCGGCTCGGGCAGCTTCTCAGGGCTCATGTGGGTTCCAACTCTCCAGGACGGGCGCGAGCTTCCCGAAACCCTCGGTGAGGGCCGCGAGAGCCTCGCCGATGCGCCAGGCGGCGCGGTCGCGCGGGCCGACGGCGTTCGACACCGCGCGCAGCTCCAGTACGGGCACGCCGTGGGCGGCGGCGGCCTCGGCCACACCGAAGCCCTCCATGGCCTCGGCGAGGGCGCGGGGGTGCCGGGCGCGCAGTGCGGCGGTGCGCCCGGCGGTGCCGGTCACGGTGGACACGGTCAGTACGGCTCCGGCCCGTGCGCCCGTGACCGCCACGAGCGCTCGTACGAGTGCTCCCGGCGGACGGTGGGTGACGGTGCCGAAGCCGAGTTCCGTCACCGGGAGGAACCCGTCCGGGGTCTCGGCGCCCAGATCCGCGGCGGTGATCTCGTCGGCGACGACGAGGGACCCGACGGGCGCGTCCGGCTGGAAACCGCCGCCGATGCCCGCGGAGACGACCAGGTCGTAGGGGGCGCCTTCGAGGGCGCCCGCGGTGAGCGCGGCGGCGACGGAGGAGGCGGCGAGGGCGGGGCCGACACCGGCCGCCAGCAGATCGAGGGCCGGCCCGGTGGCGGGGGACAGCCGGTGGAGGGTCACCCCGGGAAGCCGCACCTCATGGCGCGGGCCCGCGAACGCCCCGGCCACCGCGTCCCGTTCGAGCGGAACCGCGGTGGCCACCAGCACCTTCGGTCCAGCGGCAGCGATCAGGCGTCCTTCTTGAGCTTGAACGACCACAGTCCGGTCACCGTCTTGTCGCCCTCCTTGATGGAGACGAGCGTCGAGTTGCCGCTGGCTCCGTACTGGGCGTTGAAGAACACGCTTCCCGGAATCGTCCGGTACGTCTTCTTGCTGGAGTCGGTCAGCGGCTGACCGTTCATCAGGATCGTCCAGCCGTTGTCCGCGATCTCCGGGTCCACGCCGAACCGCACGGTGTCGTCGGGGTCGACCTTGATGGACTTGATGTCCTTGGCCTTGAGGCACTTGGCCAGGTCCGCGCTGCTCACCGCCTTGCCGTCGTTGTAGCAGTCGGTCTCGGAGCTCACCGAGCTCTTGCCGACCGTGATCGTGGCCAGCGGCGTCGGCTTGTCACAGGCGGACAGGACGAGAAGTCCGGCGGAAACGGCGCCGAGAGCGGCAACGGCGCGACGGTGATGTCCATTGGCGGCTCTGCCGCGGGGCAGGGAGGTCATGGTCGAAGGCTATCGGGCACGTCCACCGCTCTCCCCACGTGGGGTACGGCGTGCCGCAGTCATGCCACGCGTGGACGCGCCGTGCCTCCGTGCCGGGCGGCGCCGATCAGCCCCCGGACGGTGGTGAGCCACCCGACCGCGACGATCGCGGCCGCCACGGCCAGGCCCAGCGTGCCGTTGAGGGGCAGCACGATGCCGATCGCGCCGCCGAACACCCAGGCCACCTGCAGCAGTGTCTCGGAGCGCGCGAAGGCGGAGGTCCGCACGAGTTCCGGCACGTCCCGCTGGATCAGCGCGTCCAGGGACAGCTTGGCGAGCGCCTGCGAGAACCCGGCGACCGCCGTGAGACAGGCCACCAGAACGGCCCCGAAGAAGAGGGCGGCGGTGATCGCGGCACCCAGGACGCACGCCACCACGGTCACGATGATGATCTCGGGGGCGCGGGATTTCAGCCAGGCCCCGACCGCGGTGCCGAGCGCGTTGCCCGCGCCGGCCGAGACGCCCACGATCCCGAGCGAGACGGCCGCGCTCTCGCCGGTGAGCGGGTGCTCGCGCAGCAGGAAGGCGAGGAAGAAGATCAGGAAGCCGGAGAGGCAGCGCAGGGCCGCGTTGGCGGCGAGGGCGTGGGTGACCCCCGTACCGACGGTGCGCAGCCCGGGACGGGGTGTCTTCCCCCGCCGGGGCCTGCGCACGTGTTCCTCGTCCGCGGCCAGCAGCGCCCTGTCCTCGCCCTTGGCCGAGTCGACCTTCGGCGGCAGGGTGAACGACAGGAACGTCCCCACGACGAAGATCGCGAAGGCGCCGTAGAGCGGATAGCGCGGGCCGAGGGCCTGCAGTCCGGCTCCCACGGGCGCGGCGACGCCGGTGGCGAGGAGGCCGCCGAGGGTGACCCGCGAGTTCGCCTTCACCAGGGAGAACCCGGGCGGGAGCAGCCGGGGCACGACGGCGCTGCGCACCACTCCGTACGCCTTGGACGCGACGAGCACACCGAGCGCGGCGGGATACAGCTCCAGGCTGCCGCTGACGACCGCGCCCGACAGCAGCAGCGCGAGCATCGCGCGGGCGAGCATCGCGCCCGCCATCGCGGCCCGGCGGCCGTGCGGCAGGCGGTCCAGGAGCGGGCCGATCACCGGGGCGAGGAGGGTGAAGGGCGCCATGGTGATGGCGAGGTACAGGGCGACGCGCCCGCGGGCCTCGTCGGTGGGCACGGAGAAGAAGACGGTGGAGGCGAGGGCGATGGTGATCATGACGTCGCCGGCGCCGTTGACCGCGTGCAGTTCGATCAGTTTGCCGAGGCCGGACTCGCCCGCCCCGTGCGCGTGGGTCGCCTTGCGGATTCCTCGGGCCGTACCGGTGAACGGGAAGTGCAGGGCACGGCCGACCGCGCGGACGGACCCGCTCATCCGGCCCGATCCGCCACTTCGGATGTTCCCCCTGGTGCCGTCGATTCCGGCGGCTCCCTGGGGCGACCTCGCGGCTGCCACTCCGCAATAGTGCCCCGAGAATGGCGTGGGTAGTGCGGTTACCGCGCGTATAGGGGCCGAGTGGGGCCGGTGCGGGGCCGTGCCGGGCCGCCGTGAAGGGGCCGCGGGCGGTTTTCGGCCGACCGGGAGCGGCGCGGCGAGGCCCCTCCGGTGCGGCCGAGAACGGGCGGACGGTGGGAAAACGGCGCCTCGGGACGGCGAAGAACACCGGCGCGGAGTGCGGAAGCGCCCCGCCGGTGTGGGCCCAGGGCTCAGGAGAAGGTAGCGTGCGTAACGCGCCTGCGGCGGTTGTTCTCGGCCGCGCGCCTCTCGGTCATCCCGCAGAATGGATGACGTAGGTGCGCCCGAGCGCGATCGGGCGCGGACGTCGACGCGGCCCACCGGTCCGCTCCGTCCGCACCGCCGCCGAGGAAGGGCGCACCCGTGAGACGGCGTAGGAGAGAAGCGATACCTGTGAGCGCAGCGACCACGCGAAGCCGCACCCCCGACCGTCTGTGCGCCGAGGCCGTCGACCTCGCGCGCGCCGCCGCCGAGGAGGCAGCCGCCCCCGGCGTCGTCGGTGAACACGTGGGGCTGGTCTCCGAGGGGGACCGTGTCGTCACGCACTACTTCGAGTGCAAGGACTTCGGCTACCGGGGCTGGCGCTGGGCCGTGACGGTCGCCCGTGCCTCCCGGGCGAAGATCGTCACCCTGGACGAGACGGTGCTGCTGCCCGGCACGGACGCGCTTCTCGCGCCCGAGTGGGTGCCGTGGAGCGAGCGCCTGCGGCCGGGGGACATGGGCCCCGGTGACCTGCTGCCCACCGACGCCGAGGACCTGCGGCTCGAACCCGGTTTCTCCGGTGAGGACGAGCCCGCGCCGAACTCCGCCGTCTCGCAGGACATGGCCGAGCTGGTGGAGGCGGAGGACGCCGAGGTGACGGGGGGCAGCCCCGCGGACCTTCCGTTCGCGCCGCGCCGCGGTTCGATCGCGGCGGTGGCGGAGGAGCTCGGACTGCGCCGGGCGCGGGTGCTCTCCCGGTACGGGCTGCATGTCGCGGCCGACCGGTGGGAGGAGTCGTACGGGCCCAAGACGGCGATGGCGCAGGCGGCGCCCGCGTCGTGCGTCAGTTGTGGCTTCCTGAACCCGATCGGCGGCTCACTCGGACAGGCGTTCGGTGTCTGTGCGAATGAGTTCTCGCCGGCGGACGGGCGGGTCGTGGCGCTCTCGTACGGGTGCGGGGGGCACTCCGAGGCCGCGGTCATGCCGACGCCGCCGCGTCCGGCCCCGCCGGTCATCGACGAGACCCGGGTCGATCCCTTCCCGCTCCGGCCCGCGCCGGATTCCGGTTCGGTCTCGATCGCCCCGGACGAGCCGTCGTCTGAACTGGGCCACTCGTAACCCCGGTGTCCCGTCTCCGGGGGCTGCCGCCCCCGGACCCCCGCATCGGCCTGAACGGCCTCGTCCTCAAACGCCGGACGGGCTGAACCCCCCGACGCCCCGGAGCCCCCGCCGAAACCCCCTGGGGACGAGCGCCCAGGGCCGACGCCCCCGAGGGGGCGCGGGGAACTGCGCGCCCAGCGTCCACGGGCGCGCGGCGACAGGGACACGGCAGGGCGCGTCACCGCGTGCCGGGCGCGTGCCACATCTCGTGGGGATGACGCCCTGTAGGGGCGCGGGGAACTGCGCGCCCAGCGTCCACGGGCGCGCGGCGAAGGGACATCGCGCGGTCTGTCACCGCGTGCCGGGCGCGTGCCACATCTCGTGGGGATGACGCCCTGTAGGGGTGCGGGGAACTGCGCGCCCAGCCCCCACCGGCGCGCGGCGGAAAACACGGCGCGGTCCGCCACCGCCCACACCGCCCACACCACGTGTGCTGAGGGCGGCCCCCATGAAGTCCCACGGGGAACTGCGCGACCGACCATCACCGCCCCGCACGGTACCTTCGTGCCGCGACCGAGCCCAGCGCTCGCGGTCGCGCGAAGCGAGAGGGAGAGTGAACCGTGAGCAAGTTCGTGCAACCGGCACCCGAGGGCGCGGACCCGTTCGGCACGGCCCGCCTGCGCCGCGGCGTGGTGGACGCCTGGGCCACCAGCCCGGCCCGGTTCCGCGAGGACGCCAACGCCGAGGAGGACCTCGTCCTCGGCGGATACCGCGACCGCCTCCTCGTCGAGCTGGCCCAGAACGCCGCCGACGCGGCCGCCCGCGCCGGGGTGCCCGGCCGCCTGCGGCTCACCCTGCGCGACGGGGTCCTCGTCGCCGCCAACACCGGCGCCCCCCTCGACGCGACCGGCGTCGAGTCGCTCTCCACCCTCCGCGCCTCCGCCAAGCGCGACGCGCACGACACCGCCGTCGGCCGCTTCGGCGTCGGCTTCGCCGCGGTCGTCGCGGTCACCGACGAGCCCGCCGTGGTCGGCCGCCACGGCGGAATCCGCTGGTCCCTCGCCGAGGCCCGCGAACTGGCGGCGGACACCGCCCGCCACAGCCCGGGACTGGGCGACGAGATCCGCCGCCGTGACGGCCATGTGCCACTGCTGCGGCTGCCGTTCGCGGCCGAGGGCACCGCCCCCGACCCGTACGACACCGCCGTCATCCTGCCGCTGCGGGACACCGCCGCCGAGGATCTCGCCGAACGCCTGCTGCGCGGGCTCGACGACGCGCTCCTGCTCGCCCTGCCCGGCCTGGCGGAGGTGGTCGTGGAGATCGGCGACGCCGGCACGGGCGGCGCCGAGGTACGGACGCTGCGCCGCAGGACCGAGGAGCACGGGGTCACCCTGGAGGACTCCCGGGACGGCACCACCCGCTGGCGCACGGTCTCCCACCACGGCCCCCTGGACCCCGCCCTCCTCGCCGATCGTCCGGTCGAGGAGCGGCTGCGTCCGCACTGGTCGGTGACCTGGGCCGTCCCGGTCGACACCGACGGCACCCCGGGCCGCCCCCGCACCAGCCCGGTCGTGCACGCGCCGACCCCCAGCGACGAGCCCCTCGGCGTCCCCGCCCTGCTGATCGCCTCCCTGCCGCTCGACACCAGCCGGCGCCACGCCGCCCCGGGCCCCCTCACCGACTTCCTGGTGGAGCGCGCGGCGGACGCGTACGCGGAACTGCTCGCCGCCTGGAGCCCGGTGGACTCGGGGATCATCGACCTGGTGCCGGGCCCGCTCGGCAAGGGAGAGCTGGACGGAGTCCTGCGCCGCGCGATCCTCGACCGGCTGCCGCGCACCGCCTTCCTGCCGCCGGCCGCCCCGCCGGAGAGCGGCGGCCCGGACGCCGAAGCCGACTGGCCCGAGAGCAGCGCGGCGGAGCACCCGGCGGCCCTGCGGCCCCGTGACGCCGAGGTCGTCGAGGGCGCCGGCGCCGAGACCGTCCGGGTGCTCGCCGAGGTGCTGCCCAGCCTGCTGCCCGCCGGCCTGGAGCGCCGGGTGGAGCTCCGGACGCTGGGCGTCGTCCGCGTACCGCTCGCCGATGCCGTGGACCGGCTGGCCGGACTGGAGAAGGACCCGGGCTGGTGGTGGCGGCTGTACGAGAGCCTGGCCGGGGTCGACCCGGACCGGCTGTCCGGGCTGCCGGTGCCGCTCGCCGACGGCCGGACGGCGGTGGGGCCCCGGCAGATCCTGCTGCCGGGCTCCGACGACATGCGGGCCGCCGCCCCCGACACCCTCGCCCGCCTCGGCCTCAAGGTCGCCCACCCGGACGCCGCCCACCCGCTGCTGGAGAAGCTCGGTGCCCTCCCGGCCACTCCCCGCGCGGTCCTCACCACCCCGCAGGTGCGCGCGGCCGTCGCCGCCTCGCTCGACGACGAGGGGAGCGGCTGGGACGAGGAGGCACCGGACACCGAGGAGGTGGCGGAACTGGTCCTCGCCCTGGTCCGCGACGCCGCGCTCGAACCCGGCGACGAGCCGTGGCTCGGCGCCCTCGCCCTGCCGGACGAGGAGGGTGAACTCGCTCCCGCCGGTGAACTGGTGCTGCCCGGAAGCCCGTTCGCGCAGGTCATGCGCGAGGACGAACTCGCTTTCGTCGACTCGGAGTTGGCCGAGCGGTGGGGTGAGCAGCCGCTCGCCGCCTGTGGTGTGCTGGCCAACTTCACCCTGGTGCGCGCCACCGACGTGGTGCTCGACCCGGACGAACTGGAGCCCCGCGACTCCGACTTCGCCGAACCCGACGACGCGGGGCTGCTGGACGCCGTCGACGTGTGGTGCGAGGACGTCCTCGACCGGCTGCCCGACACCCCCGTACCGCCCGTCGCCACCGAGATCGTCGCGGTACGGGACCTGGACCTGGTGGACGACGAGCGGTGGCCGCAGGCGCTCGCGCTGCTGTCCCGGCCGCCGCTGCGCGACGCGCTGACCCAGCCGGTGCGCGTCCTGCTCCCGGACGGCACCCACGAGATCGTCCGGCCGTACTCCGCCTGGTGGCTGCGCGGCCATCCCGTCCTGGACGGGCGCCACCCGGCCGGGCTGCTCGCCGCGGGCGGCGACCCGCTCCTGCGCGGGCTGTACGACGAGGCCGACGCGACCGGTTTCGACGACGAGCAGGTGCTGCGGGCGCTGGGCGTCCGCACGTCCGTCGCCGCGCTGCTGGACGAGCCCGGGGGCGCCGCCGAGCTCCTGGAACGTCTCGCCGACCCCGACCGCGAGGTCTCAGGCGCCCAACTGCACGCCCTGTACGGCGCTCTGGCCGAGCTGGATCCCGAGCGCGTGACCCTGCCGGACGAGCTGCGCGCCGTGCTGGACGGACGGGTCACCGTCGTGGACGCGGCCGACGCCGTGGTCGTCGATTCGCCGGACCTGCTGCCCTTCACCGGCGGCATGCCCCTGCTCCCCGTCCGCCCGTCCCGCGCCGCCGACCTCGCCGAGCTGTTCCAGGTGCGGCGCCTGAGCGAGTCGGTGACCGGCGAGGTGACCTCCGAGGGCACCGAGCACGACGTGCCGGAGTCCGTACGGGTCCTGCTGGGCCCCTCGGCCCTCGCGTCCTACGTCGAACACGGGGAACTCGTCGTGGACGGCACCGAACTGGACTGGCGCCGCACCCGGGACGGGGTGCTGCACGCCTCCACCCTGGAGGGCGTCGCGGCGGGCCTCGCCTGGGCGGCCGGTCAGTGGCCGCGCCGCTTCGAGGTCGCCGCCCTCCTGGAGGACCCGTCCCGCACCGGGGAGATGGCCCGGGACCGCTGGTTCGACTGAGGCGGGCGGCCGGGTCGGACGGTGCGCGGCGACCGTCCGCCCCGGCCCCACGAGAGGGTCTTGGTCATGTACGCACAAAATCCTCACCACGCGTACAACCATTCACTCCTGTCACGGATCTGATCATCCGAGTCAAGAGACTCCACATCACTCGGGCCCCGAGTGACGACGAGCCGTGCGGACGACCGGCGTCGGGGCCCCTTTCCCAGTTGGGGACTGCATGCGCATTCGAGTCACCGTGGCCGCCGCTACCGGCGCGCTGGCCCTCTCCGCCCTGGCCGCTCCGGCGGCGCAGGCCGCCGAGGGGCCCGGCGCCACCTCGGTCGCCCGCTCCGTCGTGGCCGACGCGGTGAAGACTCCCGCCGACGAGTCGCACGGCGACACCGCGATCTCGAACGTCGTGGTGAACGGCGGCAAGGACATCGTTCTCGGCACCACCACGAAGAAGACCTTCACCGTCTCCTTCACCGCGAAGGACAACTCGGGCGTCAAGTGGGCGCAGGCGATCCTGTGGCACGGCGCGAACTTCGACAACCTGGACGGCGGCGCCGTGGCCGACTCGTCCGACGGCCGCGCCGCCTGCACCAAGGTCAACGCCACCACGTCGAACTGCAAGGCGGCCTTCACCGTCAAGGCGGACGTCGACCTCGTCGACAGCCTGGCCGGCGGTTGGAAGGTCTGGGCGATCGCCCAGGGCACCGACGCCGACTACGTCCAGAAGGACAACGTCAAGGGCTTCCAGATCCAGCGCCTGTCCAAGCTGACGGTCAACGCGGCCCCGGAGCCGGTGAAGAAGGGCAAGACCATCACGGTCACCGGCGCTCTGACGCGCGCCAGCTGGAACTCCGGCAAGTACCTGGGCTACACCGGCCAGTCCGTGAAGCTCCAGTTCAAGAAGAAGGGCGCCACCACCTACACCACGGTCAAGACGATCAAGACGACCACGGCCGGCGCGCTGAAGACGACGGTCACGGCGTCCGTCGACGGCGCCTACCGCTACTCCTTCGCGGGCACGACGACCACCCCGGGCGTCAGCGCCACGGGTGACTCCGTCGACGTGCAGTAGCAGGGCGGTTCGTCGCGGGGAGCAGACCGCCTCGACGGTCCGCGGCGGTGCCGGGAGAGCCCGGGCCGCCGCGGGCGGCAGTTTTGGTCATGTACGCACAAAGATTTCACCACGCGTACAACCATTCGCCCCTGTCGCGGATCTGATCATCCGAGTCAAGAGACTCCACATCACTTGGGCCCCGAGTGACGACGAGCCGTGAGGAACGACCACCGCAGGGGCCCCTTTCTCCACTTGGGGATCGCATGCGCATTCGAGCCACTGTGGCTGCCGTTACCGGTGCCCTGGCCCTCTCCGCGTTTGTCGTGCCGGCCGCGCACGCCGCCGACTCCGGCTCCTCCTACCGTGCGGACGTCGCGAAGGTCCTGGAAGCCGCGCACTCCGCGTCCGGAAAGACCGCGTTCACCGCCACCACCGCCGACGACGCGCCGTACGCCCTCAACGTCAGCTTCTCCGGCATCAAGGTGAACGGCGGCAAGGCCTTCGCGGTCGGCACCACCAACCACGTCGCTGTTCCGGTCACCTACACCCTGACCCACGGCGCCGAGGTCGACATCACCGCCGCCGACTTCCTGACGGGCCCGTACCTCTACAAGGGCAGCTTCACCAGCCCGGACAACGCGCTCTTCGGCGTCGACCCGGCGAAGTGCACCGCCACCTCGTCGACCACCGCCTCCTGCAAGGGCAACATCGACGTCTACCCGGCCGAGGGCGACCTCATCAACTCGGACGCGGGTGCCTGGAAGGCCGCCGGTCTGGCCATCGCGTACAACGGCCAGAACCCGGACAGCCCCACCTTCGACATCAGCAAGGTCGGCGTCGCCGACCAGGGCGGCTTCACGTCCCCGAACGTGCAGCGCTACTCCAAGCTGACGGTCAACGCCGCCCCGGAGCCGGTGAAGAAGGGCAAGACCATCACGGTCACGGGCAAGCTGTCCCGCGCCAACTGGGAGACGAACAAGTACGCGGGCTACACCGGCCAGTCGGTGCAGCTGCAGTTCCGCAAGAAGAGCAGCACCACGTACACGACCGTGAAGACGGTCAAGACGGACGGCACCGGCAACCTGAAGACGACCACCACGGCGTCCGTCGACGGTTACTACCGCTACAGCTTCGTGGGCACCTCGACCACCCCGGCCGTCAAGGCCGCGGGCGACTACGTCGACGTCCAGTAGCCGACCCGAGCCACCCACCGGTCCCCGCGCCCCCGCCGGGGGCGCGGGGACCGCGTCGTTCACGCGGGAAAGCGGCGGTCCACCCCTCTCCACAGGAGTTCCAGGGCGGCCGCCGCGACCACCGAGATGCCCACCGCGATCCACGGCATCTCCACGCCCACCAGCTTCAGGGCGAAGAAGTGCTGGAGCCACGGCACGATCAGCACGACGACGAACGCCAGCCCCATCGAGGCCACCAGGGCGACGCGCCACCAGGTGTACGGCCGGGCGATGATCGCCAGCACCCACATCGAGATCAGGAACAGCGTCAGCGTCGCGGCGCTGGTCTCCGCGTCCAACTCGCCCGGCCCGGTGTAGTGATGACGGGCCACCAGATAGGTCACGAAGGTGGCGACGCCGGCGACGACACCGCCGGGGATCGAGTAGCGCATGACCCGGCGCACGAAGTGCGGTCTCGCCCGCTCCGTGTTGGGGGCGAGCGCGAGGAAGAACGCCGGGATGCCGATCGTCAGGGTGGAGAGCAGGGTCAGGTGCCGGGGAAGGAAGGGGTATTCGACCCGCCAGCACACCACCAGCACCGCGAGCAGCACCGAATAGACGGTCTTCACCAGGAACAGGGTCGCGACCCGGGTGATGTTGCCGATGACCCGGCGGCCCTCCGCGACCACCGAGGGCAGCGTCGAGAAGCTGTTGTTGAGCAGCACGATCTGGGCGACCGCCCGGGTCGCCTCCGAACCCGACCCCATGGAGACGCCGATGTCGGCGTCCTTGAGGGCCAGGACGTCGTTCACACCGTCGCCCGTCATCGCCACCGTGTGGCCGCGCGACTGCAGCGCGCCCACCATGTCGCGCTTCTGCTGCGGGGTGACCCGCCCGAACACCGTGCCCTTGTCCAGCGACTTCGCCATCTCCTCCCGCTCGTCGGGAAGCCTGCGCGCGTCCACGACCTCGCCGCTCAGACCGAGCTTGCCGGCCACCGCGCCGACCGAGACCGCGTTGTCGCCGGACAGGACCTTCGCCCGGACGTCCTGCTCGGCGAAGTAGCGCAGGGTGTCCGCCGCGTCCGGGCGCAGCCGCTGCTCCAGTACGACCAGCGCGGTCGGCCGCGCGCCCTTCTTCACCTCGGGATCGTCGAGGTCCCTGGTGGCCCGGACGAGCAGCAGGACCCGCAGCCCCTCCTCGTTCAGCCGCTCGGTCTCGGCGAGCGCCGGGTCGTCGGGGGGCAGCAGCACGTCGGGGGCGCCGAGCAGCCAGGTGCCGGCCTCGCCGTCGCCCTCGCTGAAGGACGCCCCGCTGTACTTGCGGGCCGAGGAGAAGGGCAGCGACTCGACGCAGCGCCAGTCCTCGCTGTCCGGGTAGGCGTCGATGATCGCCCGGAGGGAGGGGTTGGGCCGTGGGTCGGACTCGCCGAGCGCGCCGAGGACCTTGCGCACGTACGACTCGTCGGCACCCCCCAGTGGCCGCAGCTCGGTGACGTCCATGCCGCCCTCGGTGAGGGTGCCGGTCTTGTCGAGGCAGACGGTGTCGATGCGGGCGAGGCCCTCGATGGCCGGAAGTTCCTGCACGAGGCACTGTTTCCGGCCAAGTCTGATGACGCCGATCGCGAAGGCGACGGAGGTGAGGAGGACCAGACCCTCGGGGACCATCGGCACGATCCCGCCGACCGTCCGCGCGACGGAGTCCTTGAAGCCGTGCTGCTTGACCACGAGTTGGCTGATGACCAGTCCGATCGCGGTCGGGATCATCATCCAGGTCACGTACTTGAGGATCGTGGAGATACCGCTGCGCAGCTCGGAGTGGACGAGCGTGAACCGTGACGCCTCCTCGGCGAGCTGGGCCGCGTACGCCTCGCGGCCCACCTTCGTCGCGGTGAACGCGCCGCCGCCCGCGACCACGAAACTGCCCGACATCACCTCGGCCCCGCGGCGTTTGACCACTGGGTCGGCCTCGCCGGTGAGCAGTGACTCGTCGATCTCCAGGCCGTCGGCCTCCACGCAGGTGCCGTCGACGACGATCTTGTCCCCGGGGCCGATCTCGATCACGTCCCCGAGCACGATCCGCGAGGTGCTGACCTCGGCGGCGACCCCGTCCCTGCGCACCGTCGGCTTCGCCTCGCCGATCACCGCGAGCGAGTCCAGGGTCTTCTTGGCCCGCCACTCCTGGATGATGCCGATCCCGGTGTTGGCGATGATCACGTATCCGAACAGGCTGTCCTGGAACGGGGCCACGGACAGCATGATCAGCCAGAGCACACCGATGATCGCGTTGAACCGGGTGAAGACGTTCGCGCGGACGATCTCGCCCAGCGAGCGGCTGCTGCGCACCGGGACGTCGTTGACCTCGCCGCGTGCCACCCTTTCGGCCACTTCGGCGGCGGACAGCCCCCTGGCCCGCCCGAGAGCGGGGAGGGGTACGGGGTGCACAGGATCGAGTTCCGCGCCCGCGTCGATGTGCGTCATGCATTCGACGGTACGTGCGGTACCGGGGCTTCACCTGCCGAGTGCCCCGAAGATCCGACCAGGGGAGGACGGGGGCGGCGGGTTGTGATGCCCTGGTTGGAGGCCGGAGGCGGGAAGCCTGGGGTCGGGGACGGCCCTGGGCCGGAGATACGCCCGGGGAGCCGGTTACTCCGCTGCCGTGGACGACGGCCCGGTGCCCGCCGCCGCGGCCCGCTTGATCGCGGCGTCGCGCCCGCGGACATACCAGACGCCGATGAGTCCGAGGCCGGCGCCGGCCAGACAGGTCCACAGCCACCAGGTGTGCCCGTGGTCGTCGTACCAGCCGTAGAACGGCAGCTGCACCAGGAAGAGGACGAACCAGAGGATCGTGCCGCCCGTGATGGTGGCGACGACGGGGCCCTCCAGGGGCTCCGGCGCCTCGTGCTTGGGGGTCCACTTCGCCATGGGCACAGCTTACGAGGCCGTGGACCGGCCGGTGCTCGCACCCGTGTTCCCGGTGCGCACCAACGGTCTACGCGCGGAGATAGCGATTTCGGATTCATATGTTCATACTGAAACAGTCCGAGTCTGGCCAGTTGTATTCGTAGGAAAGCACCAACAGGGCCTGGGGAATCCCGTGGGTGACCGACCGCCGGCCGGACTCGATCATGTTCACCGTCCCCCCGCACGCTTGAGGACCCGCATGTCCACCTCGGCCGCCACCAAGGCCCCCGCCCCGCAGGAGCCGGAGTCCCGGCCCGCGCGGAGCGCCCTCGACCGCTACTTCAAGATCTCCGAACGGGGCTCCAGCGTCCCGCGCGAGATCCGCGGCGGTCTCGCCACCTTCTTCGCGATGGCCTACATCATCGTGCTGAACCCGATCATCCTGGGCAGCGCGAAGGACATGTACGGGCACCACCTGGACAACGGTCAGCTGGTCACCGCGACCGCCCTGACCGCGGCCTTCACGACGCTCCTCATGGGTGTCATCGGCAACGTGCCGATCGCGCTCGCGGCCGGCCTCGGTGTGAACACGGTCGTCGCGCTCCAGCTCGCCCCGCGGATGTCCTGGCCGGACGCCATGGGCATGGTCGTGCTGGCCGGCTTCATCGTGATGCTGCTGGTCGCCACCGGGCTGCGCGAGCGCGTCATGAACGCGGTGCCGCTGGGGCTGCGCAAGGGCATCTCGATCGGTATCGGCCTGTTCATCATGCTGATCGGCCTGGTCGACTCCGGCTTCGTCTCCCGCATCCCGGACGTCGCCCAGACCACCGTGCCGCTGCAGCTCGGCGCCGACGGTCACCTCAACGGCTGGCCGGTGCTGGTCTTCGTCCTCGGCACGCTGCTCACGCTCGCGCTGATCGTGCGCAAGGTGCCGGGCTCGATCCTCATCTCGATCGTCACCATGACGGTCCTCGCGGTGATCGTCAACGCCGTCGCCAAGGTCCCCTCCTGGGGCCTGACCACCCCGAAGTGGCCGGGCAACCCGGTCGCCACCCCGGACTTCGGGCTCGTCGGCAAGGTCAGCCTCTTCGGCGGGTTCGGCAAGGTCGGTGTGCTGACCGGCATCCTCTTCGTCTTCACCGTGCTGCTGTCGTGCTTCTTCGACGCGATGGGCACGATCATGGGTGTCAGCGACGAGGCCAAGCTGACCGACGCGCAGGGCAACATGCCCGGCATCAACAAGGTCCTCTTCGTCGACGGCATCGCGGTCGCCGCGGGCGGCGCCAGCTCCTCCTCGGCCACCACCTGCTTCGTGGAGTCCACGGCGGGCGTCGGTGAGGGTGCGCGCACCGGCTTCGCGAACGTCGTCACCGGCGCGCTCTTCGCGATCGCGCTCTTCCTGACCCCCATCGCCACGATGGTCCCGTCCCAGGCCGCCACCCCCGCGCTGCTCGCGGTCGGCTTCCTGATCCTGTCCGGCTCGGTCCGCGAGATCGACTGGGCCGACCACACGATCGCGATCCCGGCCTTCGTGACGATGGTGATGATGCCGTTCACCTACTCGATCACGAACGGCATCGGCATGGGCTTCATCACCTTCGTGGTGCTGCGTCTCGCGGCCGGCCGGGGCCGCGACATCCCGGTCGCGATGTACGTGGTGTCGGCGGTCTTCGCCTTCTACTACCTGATGCCGGCCCTCGGCCTCACCTGACGGGTGGGGTCACGCGACCCCGGCCTCCGGGGTCCCCCGGAGGCTCCCGGGCTCACGTGACCCCGTAGAACTTCTCCGTCTCGTCGACGGCGGTCTGGAACCGCTCGTCGAAGTCATCGCGAATGAGCGTCCGGACGACATAGTCCTGGACGCTCATTCCGCGTTTGGCGGCATGGTCCCGGAGCCGGTCGAGCAGCTCCCCGTCTATCCGCAGGCTGAGCACACTGGTCCCCATGGAGTCGAGGGTCGCCGGACTTCGGCGCGCGATGGGTCACTTTTCGCGATGGAGTCACTCGTACGAGTGACGTGAGGATGCAGTGGTCCGTGTCACGGGCACCCCGATGCTCCTTAGCGAGAGTAATGAGTTAAGCTAAATACATGCCTGACCTCACCCATGGCGACGACGCTGCCGCCGTGAACGCCCTGCGCTCCGCAGTGATGCGGCTGTCGCGTCGACTCAAGCACCAGCGGGTCGACGAGTCGCTGAGTCCGACCGAGATGTCGGTGCTCGGCACCCTGGCCCGCTGTGGCTCCGCCACGCCGGGTGAACTCGCCCGCAAGGAGCATGTGCAGCCGCCCTCGATGACCCGCATCGTCGCGTTGCTCGAAGCCAAGGCCCTGGTCAGGCTGGAGCCTCACCCCGAGGACCGGCGACAGAAGGTCGTCACGCAGACCGACAAGGCCGAGGCGATGCTCGAAGAGAGCCGCCGCCGGCGGAACGCGTGGCTGGCCGGCCTGGTCGAGGCCCTGGACGAGGACGAGTGGGCCAAGCTCCGCGAGGCCGCTCCCGTCCTGGAGAAACTCGCACAGATCTGACGCACCGCCCGGCGTGCCGACCGAGGTCCGGCCGGCACGCCCTCACCCCGGACACCGCCGTCCGTGCCCCCAAGGAGGCGAGCCCTTTTGAGTTCGGGACCCGGAGCAGACTCCGCCCCCGCACCAGCCACCCACGACTCCCCGCCCGCCCCTGACGGTGTCACCCACCCGTCCCGCACACCCGGATCCCGGACCCGCCCGACCTCGGCCCCCTCGGCCCCCTCGGCCCCCTCGGCCCCCTCGGCCCCCTCGGCCCCCTCGGTCCTCCCGGTCACGGCCCCCGCGGCGGCATCCCCGTCGCCTGTGCCGCCGGCCCCCACGACCTCGGCGGCCCCGGCCGCCCGGCCGGCCCCTTCACCGTCTGTGCCGTCGGCGTCGTCATCGGCGTCGTCATCGTCATCGATGTTCAGTTCCCTGAAGATCCGGAACTACCGGCTGTTCTTCCTCGGACAGGTCGTCTCCAACACCGGCACCTGGATGCAGCGCATCGCCCAGGACTGGCTGGTCCTGAGCCTCACCGGCTCCTCCGCCGCGGTCGGTATCACCACCGCGCTGCAGTTCCTGCCGATGCTGCTCTTCGGGCTGTACGGCGGTGTCCTGGTCGACCGCCTTCCCAAGCGCCCCACCCTGCTGGCCACCCAGACGGCCATGGGCGTCACCGGGCTCGTGCTCGCCTTCCTGACCCTCTCCGGCCACGTCCAGGTCTGGCACGTCTACCTGGCTGCCTTCGGCGTCGGCCTCGCCACGGTCGTCGACAACCCGGCCCGCCAGTCCTTCGTCTCCGAGATGGTCGGCCCGGGCCAGCTGCAGAACGCGGTCAGCCTCAACTCCGCCAACTTCCAGTCCGCCCGCCTCGTCGGCCCCGCCGTCGCGGGCGTGCTGATCACCGGCGTGGGCACCGGCTGGGCGTTCCTGTTCAACGGGCTGTCCTTCGTGGCCCCCATCGCCGGGCTGCTGCTGATGCGCGCCCGCGACCTGCACACGGTCGAGCGTGCGCCCCGCGGCAAGGGCCAGCTCCGCGAAGGCCTGCGCTACGTCGCCGGCCGTCCCGACCTGGTCTGGCCGATCGTCCTCGTCGGCTTCATCGGCACCTTCGGCTTCAACTTCCCGGTCTGGCTCTCCGCCTACGCGGACGACGTCTTCGACGCGGGCGCCGGCGCGTACAGCCTCTTCAACACGCTGATTGCGGTCGGCTCGGTGGCCGGCGCGCTGCTCGCCGCCCGTCGCGGCACGGCCCGGCTGCGCGTGCTGATCGCGGCGGCCCTGGCCTTCGGCCTGCTGGAGGCGGTGGCGGCCGTGGTGCCGTCGCTGTGGCTCTTCTCGCTGCTCATGGTCCCGATCGGAGTCTTCGGCCTGACGGTCAACGTCACGGCGAACACCTCGGTCCAGATGGCCACCGACCCCGCCATGCGCGGCCGTGTCATGGCGCTGTTCATGATGGTCTTCGTGGGCGGCACGCCACTGGGCGCGCCGCTGGTCGGCTGGGTCACCGACGCCTACGGCCCGCGGGTCGGCTTCGCGCTCGGTGGCCTGGTCTCGGCCGCCGCCGCGACGGCCGTCGGCCTGGTCCTGGCCCGCGTCGGCGGGCTGCGTCTGTCGGTCGGCTGGCACCGCGGCCATCCGCGGGTGCGCTTCGTCCCCAAGGAACGGCTGGCGACCGCGGTCTGACCGGGAACCGTGGCCCCCGTCCCTGGGAGAGTGGCGGCATGAGACTCTTCGCGGCCGTGCTGCCACCCGAGGAAGCGGTACGTGAACTGGGCGTGGCGGTGGACGGGTTGCACCGGCTGCCGGGCGCGGGCGGCCTGAGGTGGACGGGCCGCCCGGGATGGCACTTCACGCTCGCCTTCTACGGCGAGGTCGACGAGGAGGTCACCGGCCCCCTCGCCGACCGGCTGTCCCGGGCCGCCCGGCGTACGCCACCCGTCCCGCTCGCCCTCCGGGGCGGCGGCCACTTCGGCGGGCGGGCCCTGTGGGCCGGGGTGTCGGGAGACCTCACCACGCTGCGCCTGCTCGCCGACCGCGCGGAGGCGGCGGCGCGCAAGGCGGGCGTCCCGATGGGGGAGCACCGCCGCTACCGCCCGCATCTGACGGTGGCCCGCAGCAGGCAGGCCGCGGACTTCGAGGCGTACGTCACCGCCCTGGACGCGTTCGCCGGGCGCCCCTGGACGGCGTCCGAGCTGTGTCTCGTACGCAGCAATCTGCCGAGGTCGGGGGTCCCGGGGGAGCAGCCGCGCTATGAGACGGTGGCGCGGTGGGCGCTGGCGGGGGCGGGCGGCTGAAGAGGGCCGGGGGACGCCGGTTAATCTCAATGGCGTGAATCCCAAGACCCGAAACCAAATCATGGCCGGTGTGCTCGTGCTGATGTTCGTCGTGGTGGCGCTGGCGGCGGCGGTCAAGTAGACGGCGCGCCCGCGACCGGCGCGCTCCGACGGAGAGCCGGAGAGCCGGAGAGCCGTCGGAAGAACCGGAGAGGTCGCCGGGCGAGCTGGAGAAGTCGCCCGGGCGACGCGGACGAGCCGCCGCCGGCTGCTCCGGAACAGCCGCCCGGAGACCCGGAACAGCCGCCCGGAGACCCGGAGCGGCCGCCCGGTGGCGCGGGAACCGTCGGGCCCGGTCCGTGGGACCGGACACGTGGTTCCCGCACCCCTGACGATGCCCTCGGGGGCGTGCTACCAGGCGAAGGCCTCCGGCGAGGGGCCCGGGCCCGGGAAGATCTCGTCCAGCGCGGACAGCAACTCCTGTGACAGCTCCAGCTCGACGGCGCGCAGGGCGGAGTCGAGCTGCTGCGCCGTGCGCGGGCCGACGATGGGTCCGGTGACGCCGGGCCGGGTCAGCAGCCAGGCCAGCGCCGCCTCGCCGGGTTCGATCCCGTGCTTGTCGAGCAGGTCCTCGTACGACTGGATCTGCGCGCGGATGGAGGTGTTGGCCAGGGAATCGGCGGCCCGACCGCTCGCCCTGCGCCCGCCCTCGGTCTCCTTGCGGATGACCCCGCCGAGCAGCCCGCCGTGCAGCGGCGACCAGGGGATGACCCCGAGCCCGTACTCCTGCGCGGCCGGGATGACCTCCATCTCGGCGCGCCGTTCGGCCAGGTTGTAGAGGCACTGCTCGCTGACGAGGCCGATGGTGCCGCCGCGGCGGGCGGCGGCTTCGTTGGCCTGGGCGATCTTGTAACCGGGGAAGTTGCTGGAGCCGACGTAGAGGATCTTGCCCTGCTGGACCAGGACGTCGATCGCCTGCCAGATCTCGTCGAAGGGGGTGCCGCGGTCGACGTGGTGGAACTGGTAGACGTCGATGTAGTCGGTCTGGAGCCGCTTGAGGCTGGCGTCGACCGCACGCCGTATGTTGAGCGCGGAGAGCTTGTCGTGGTTCGGCCACGCGTCGCCGTCGGCGGCCATGTTGCCGTACACCTTGGTGGCGAGCACGACCTTGTCGCGCCGCTCGCCGCCCCGCGCGAACCAGTTGCCGATGATCTCTTCCGTACGGCCCTTGTTCTCGCCCCAGCCGTACACGTTCGCGGTGTCGAAGTAGTTGATCCCTGAGGCCAGTGCCACGTCCATGATCGCGTGACTGTCGGCCTCGTCGGTCTGCGGACCGAAGTTCATGGTGCCGAGGACGAGCCGGCTGACCTTGAGTCCCGTGCGTCCGAGCTGCGTGTACTTCATGACTCCCCACCCAACGGCGTGGAGTGCGCTCTAGGCAAGACGGGGCACGTGGGCTGTCGTGCGCCTGGCCGAGGCCGGCCGGCACGGCGGGCAGACCCACCGTCAGCATCCTCCGGCGGTCCGGGTGTGCGGGGGATCCGGTCAGGCGCTTTCGGCCGCGTACGGTTCCCCGAGGTCCCACGCCTGGTACATCGCCTCCGCGAAGGCCTCCGCGATCCTGTGTTCGCCGCTCTCGTTCGGGTGGGTGCCGTCGTACGTGTCGAGGTGGATGTCGTACCCGGGAGGCGGGGAGACGAGCAGCAGGGGGGAGCGTGGTTCGTCGAGGTCGGCGACCGTCTTCGCGAGGAAGTCGTTGAAGGACGTCACCGCGGCGGCGAAGGGCGCGTCGGACTGGGCGCGGACGTTCGGTATCACCGGCAGGACGGCCATCCGGATCCGCGGGTTCGCCGCGCGGGCCTCGGCGACGAAGGCCCGGGCGTTCTCGGCCGTCTGCTCCGCGTTCGTGTAGAAACCCAGGTCGATCAGGCCCAGGGAGACCAGGAGCACGTCTGCGCGGTGCGCGCGGACCGCCTCCTGGATCAGCGGGACCATGTGGATCCAGCCCTCGCCCCAGCCGGCGAGATGGGCCCGCGGGAAGTCCGGCTCCGCGTACTCGTACGAGTCGGGGGACTCCGTCGCCTTGTCGTACAGCGTCTCGCGGGGGCCGACGATCCGGAAGGGACCCGGGTAGGTCGTGCGCAGGTGCTGCCACATCCGGTAACGCCACGTGTGTTCCCCCGCGCTCCCGATCGTCTGGGAGTCGCCGACGGGCATGAACCTGAGCATCCGCTCATCATGGACGATCGGTACGGAGGGGATGACCGCCGGGGGTGTGAGGCTGGACACGCCGTGCGGACGGGCCGTGGGAGATGTCCGGGTGCCGGTGAGAGGCCGAGTGGTGGAGAAAGACCGGGGAGGACCGGCCGGCGGGGACCGAGGAGCGGAGATCGGGCGGCCGGTGGCCGAGATCGTCAGGCCGGTGGTGGAGATCGATCTGAAAGCCCGTTCGAGATGGCAGGCTTGGACCATGCGCCGATCGCCCTCGTACCTCGCCGGAGCCGCCGTCCGATCGGCCGCCGGAGCCGCCCTCGTCGTCGCGCTGTCGACGCCGGCCGTCGCCGACAGCGGGGACGGCGGATTCACGATCAAGGACCCCCGGATCACCGAGTCCAGCGGACTCGCCGCCTCGCACCTGCACCCCGGCATCTACTGGACGCACAACGACAGCGACGACGGCCCGTACCTCTACGCCGTCGACAGCAGGACCGGCGAGACCGTCGCCACCGTCACGATGAGCGGGGTCGGCGCCCCGCGTGACGTCGAGGCCATCTCCCTGGGTCCGGACGGCGATCTCTACGTCGGTGACATCGGCGACAACCTCGGCGGCACCTGGAACCACGTCTGGATCTACAAGCTGCCCGAGCCGAAGGTGCTCAAGGACCAGACGATCCGGGCCACCCAGTACGTCGTGAAGTACGCGGACGGCCCCCGCAACGCGGAGGCGCTGATGGTGCATCCGAAGACCGGGCGGGTCTACATCGCGGACAAGAACGAGGACGGCGGCCACCTGTACGAGGGCCCCGCACGGCTCTCCCCCTCCGGCACGAACGTGTTCCGCCCGGTCGCCACCATCGACCTCTGGGTCACCGACGGAGCCTTCTCGCCGGACGGCCGACAGCTGGCGCTGCGGGGGTACTTCGGCGGGATCGCGTACACCTGGAACGACGGGAAGCCCAAGCGGCAGGGGCGGCTGAACGTTCCTCTGCAGGGGCAGGGCGAGTCCGTCACGTACACGCCCGACGGGTCCGGGCTGATGTACGGGAGCGAGGGCAAGGACAGCCCGGTGCAGGCCGGTTCGGTTCCGGGGGGCGGCGCCGGCGCCAAGTCGCCCTCGGAGAGCGGCCGTTCGGCGTCGGCTGACGGTGAAGGCGGCGGGGGTCTGAGCACCGGCGCCAAGGGGGCGCTGGCGGTCGGCGCCGTGCTGGTCGTGGTCTTCGGGGTGAGGCGGCTGCTGCGCAGGTCCTAGCGCGCCGGGAGCCGCGCGTCCCGCAGGTCCGGGGGACGTGTACGGAGACAGCGGGAAGGGGCGCCCGGCGAGTGCCGGACGCCCCTTCCTGGTACGGCGGGTGAGGTCAGAGCTTCTCGATGACGTGGTCGACGCACTTCGTCAGCGCCTCGACGTCCGCCGGGTCGATCGCCGGGAACATCGCGATGCGCAGCTGGTTGCGGCCGAGCTTGCGGTAGGGCTCGGTGTCGACGATGCCGTTGGCGCGCAGGACCTTGGCGGCGGCGGCGGCGTCGATCTCGTCGTCGAAGTCGATCGTGCCGATGACCTGCGAGCGCTTGGCCGCGTCGGTGACGAACGGGGTGGCGTACTTGGAGTCCTCGGCCCAGGTGTACAGGCGGGTCGAGGAGTCCTTGGTGCGAGCCGTGGACCAGGCCAGGCCGCCCTGGCCGTTGATCCACTCCAGCTGCTCGTTGAGCAGGAAGAGCGTGGCGAGGGCCGGGGTGTTGTACGTCTGGTTCTTGCGGGAGTTGTCGATCGCGGTGGGGAGCGAGAAGAACTCCGGCACATGGCGGCCCGACGCGTGGACGCGCTCGGCGCGCTCGATCGCGGCCGGGGAGAAGACACCGATCCACAGGCCGCCGTCGGAGGCGAAGGACTTCTGCGGGGCGAAGTAGTAGACGTCCGTCTCGGCGATGTCGACCGGCAGGCCGCCGGCGCCGGAGGTGGCGTCCACGAGGACGAGGGAGCCCTCGTCGGCGCCCGCGACCCGCCTGACGGGGGCGGCGACACCGGTGGAGGTCTCGTTGTGGGTGAAGGCGTACACGTCGACGCCGGCCTCGGCCGAGGGCTCGGGGTGGGTGCCCGGGTCGGACGCGATCACGGTGGGTTCGGCGAGCCACGGGGCGAGCTTCGCCGCCTTCGCGAACTTGGAGCTGAACTCACCGAAGGTGAGGTGCTGCGACTTGTTCTCGATCAGGCCGTGGGTCGCCACGTCCCAGAACGCGGTGGAGCCGCCGTTGCCGAGGACGACCTCGTACCCGTCGGGCAGCGAGAACAGCTCGCGCACACCCTCGCGGACCCTCCCGACCAGGTTCTTGACCGGCGCCTGGCGGTGGGACGTACCGAGCAGGGAACTGCCGGTCGCCGCCAGCGCGTCCAGTGCCTCCGTCCGCACCTTGGAGGGGCCGGCGCCGAATCGTCCGTCGGCGGGCTTGATGTCAGCGGGGATCTGGATGTCAGCCACGAGCCGGAGGGTATCTCTTCGGTGAAACCGGACGGAAGCGTGTCCGTTCGATGAGACGACCCGGCCGGCCGGTGGCAGCCGGGGGCGCGCGGCGCTGCGCCCGCCCCCGGCGGAAGGGCTACGGGGCCAGCCGGACCGGCAGTTCGTACAGGTCGTTCTGGGTCACCACGGGCTTGTTGCGCAACTCCCCGGCGGGGACCGCCAGATCGAGGCCGGGGAAGCGCTCGTACAGCGCCGGGAGCGCGACGCCGGCCTCCAGCCGGGACAGGGCCGCACCCGGGCAGACGTGCGGGCCGTGGCCGAACGAGATGTGACGGTTCGCCGTGGTGCGGGTGATGTCGAAGTCCCCGGCCGTCGGGCCGTGGGCGTTCTCGTCGCGCCCGATCGCGCCGTACGACACGATCAGCGCGTCACCCGCGGGGATGACCTTGTCCCCGACCGGCACGTCCTCCGTCGCGAAGCGGATCAGGACGTGCGAGGTGGGGGTGGAGTGGCGCAGCGTCTCCTCCACCACCGCCGACCAGTCCACCTCACCGGAAAGGACGAGGGCGCGCTGCTCCGGATGGGCGGACAGACCGACCACCGCGTTGACGATGAGGGAGATGGTCGTCTCGTGCCCCGCCGCCACCATCAGCTGGAGGGTGGAGACGATCTCCTCGTCGGTGAGGTGGTCGCCGTCCTCGGAGGCGAGGATCAGGGCGCTGGTCAGGTCGTCGCCGGGCTCGGCGCGTTTGGCCGCGACGGTGTCGGCCATGATCCCGGCCAGCTCGGTGAGCGTGGCGATGACCTCGGCCGGCGGGGTCTGCGTGGAGAAGAACTTCTCGAAGAGCTCCTTGAGCCGGGGGAGCCGGGATTCCTCGATACCCATGAGGTCGGCGACGACGTACATGGGCAGCGGGTAGGCGAAGTCGGCCTTCAGGTCGACGACACCGGCGTCCGCGGAGAGCTGGTCGAGCAGGCCCTGCGTCAGCTTGGTGATCCGCTCCCGCATCTGCTCCACCCGGCGGGGCGTCAGCGCCTGCGCCACCAGTGTGCGCATCCTGCGGTGGTCCGCGCCGTCGACGGTCAGCATGGAACGGCCGGGGTTGGCGAGCCCGATCAGCGGCCAGTCGGGGGCTATCTCGCCGCGCTGCCAGGCGCCCCACACGTTGATGTCCTTCACCAGCCGGGGGTCCGTGAGCAGTGCGCGGGCCTCCGCGTGGTGCGTGACCGCCCAGACGGGCACGCCGCCGGGCAGTTCCACGGCGGCCAGCGGACCGGCTTCGCGCAGCCGGGCGCTCTCACCGTCCAGGTCGGTCACGAACGGGTCGAGGGCGATACGTGCGGTCATGCGGGGATGCCTCCAGGAGCCGGGGTGGGGATGCCGCGTCGTCGCGGGGGCGGCGGCGCATGCCGCCGCGGCCCCCGGCCGGACACGCGGGCCGGCCGGACGCGGTGGAGTCTCACAGTGCGGGTACGGGGGTGAAACGCACCGGGAGTTCGGTGAGACCGCGCAGCCAGGGTGAGGGCCGGCGGGTGAGGGATTCGGCGGGTACCGTCAGGTCGATGTCGGGCAGCCGGTCCAGTACGACCTCGATGCCCGTCCGCGCGATGACCTCGGCGACCTCCTGGGCCGGGAACGGGCAGCGGTGCTCGCCGTGTCCGAAGGAGAAGTGCGCGTTGTTGCCGCCGGTGAGGGCGGAGCCGTCGGTGCGGACCTGCGGGTCGGAGTTCGCGCCCTGGAGGCCGAGCAGCAGCAGGTCGCCGGCGCGGACGCGGTGGCCGCCGAGCTGGGTGTCGCGGGAGGCCCAGCGGCCGGCCACGTTCTGGGTGGGGGTGTCCTCCCAGAGGACCTCGTTCATGGCCTCGGCGACGCTGTTGCGGCCCCCGAAGAGGGAGGCGGCGAAACGGTCGTCCGTGAGCATCAGGCGCAGCGAGTTGCCGATCCAGTCCGCCGTGGGCTGGTGGCCCGCGGCCATCATGACCATCAGGTCCTGGATGATCTCCTCGTCGGTGAAGCCGGAGGTGTCGGCGAGCATCCGGGAGACGACGTCGTTCGCGGGGCCGGCCTTGCGGTCGGCCAGCAGCCGCGCCATGGAGCCGGCGAGGTGCTGCTGCCCGGCGAGTGCCCCCGCCCGGCCGTTGATCATGTCGTTGAGGGCGGTGACCAGGCCGGGTCCCTGTTCCTCGGAGAAGCCGTAGAGCGTCGCGAGGACCCGTACGGGCAGCAGTGCGGCGTAGTCCCCGACGAGGTCGATCTCGCCCTCGGCGCAGGCCGCGTCGATGAGCTCGTCGGCGAACCGCTCCGCGTGGGTGCGCAGTTCGAAGGGGTCGACGGCTTCCAGCGCCTCGCTGATCATGGCGGCGCGCTCACGGTGGCGTTCGCCGACCGTGTAGAGGATGGAGGGCTGTTTGCGGCCGATCATCGGCAGCAGTGGCCAGTCGTCGGGGATGCGGTCCCACTGGTTCCACAGGTCGGAGTCCCGGCTGAACAGCACGGGGTCGCCGGTGACCTGGTGCAGCTCGCGGTAGCCGAGCACCAGCCACGCCGGGATGTCGCCGTCCAGCACGACGGACGCCACCGAGCCGTGGTCGCGCCGCATCTCCCGGTACAGCTCGGCCGGTTCGGTCTGGAACCGGGGCCCGCTGAGGGGCACGGGGGCGGAGGTCACAGGGCCAGCTCCGGGGACTTGGTGACTTCTTCGGCGGCCGGGGCGGTGGCTCCGGCCGAGGCGGCGTACACGGTCTTCAGGTGTTCGACCAGGGTGATCAGCACCCGCTTGCTGGACTCCCGGGAGCGGGCGTCGCAGTCGATGAGCGGGACGTGCGGGTCGAGGTCGAGTGCCTCGCGGATCTCGGCGGGGGTGTGTCCCGGGCCGCCGAAGTCGTTGCAGGCGACGATGAACGGCGTGCCGTGGTGCTCCAGGCGGTCGATCGCGTACCAGGAGTCGTCGATGCGCCGGGTGTCGACGAGGACGACCGCGCCGAGGGTGCCGGAGAAGAGGCGGTCCCAGAGGAACCAGAAGCGTTCCTGGCCGGGCGCGCCGAACAGGTACAGCACGTTGCGGGCGTCGAGCGTGATGCGGCCGAAGTCGAAGGCGACGGTGGTCGCGGACTTGCCGCGGACCTCGCTGATGTCGTCGATCGCCTCACCGGCCCGGGTCATCGTCTCCTCGGTGTTGAGGGGACGGATCTCGCTCACGGAGCGGACCAGGGTCGTCTTGCCGACGCCGAAACCGCCGACGACCACGATCTTCAGACCGTTGTCGGCGCTGGCGCCCAGCGGGGTCCTCGCGTCAGAGGTTGCGTAGTCCAACGAGCACCTGCTCCAGGATGTCGGGATCGGGTAGTGCTGCCTTCTGCGGGTGGCGGGCGCTGACCCGGCCCGCGGCGAGCAGGTCGGAGAGCAGGACCCGGGTGATGGACACCGGCAGTTTGAGCACGGCGGCGATCTCCACGACCGCCGTCGGCCGCTCGCACAGCCGCAGGATCGCGGCGTGCTCCGACTGCATGCCCAGGACCGGGTCGCACTCGGCGACCACGAGCGTCACGAGGTCGAACGGGGTGTCCGGCCCGGAACGGCTGCGCCCCCCGGTGAGGGTGTACAACCGGTCGGGCGCGTCGTCCCTGCCCGGACGGCTCATGACGTCCGGGGCTGCGCGCTCAGGTGTTCGCCGAGTTGCTCCACCAGCTCGCTCATGTTGTGCCCGACCAGGCCGGCGTCCGCGTCCTCGGCGGTGACCACGGCGAGGTGGGCGCCGTCACCGGCCTCCACGATGAACAGGACGCCGCCGTAGAACTCGGTCATGGCCGAGCGCACGCCGCCGCTGCCGTCGCCGAACTCCACGGACGCGCCGTGGGACAGCGACTGGATGCCCGCGGCGATCGCGGCGAGCTGGTCGGCCCGGTCGACGGTGAGTTCCGGGGTGCGGCACAGCTTCAGTCCGTCGCGGGAGAGCACGAGGGCGTGCCGGGCGCCGGGGGTGCGCTCGAGGAGGCCCTCGATGAGCCAGGAGAGCTTCTCGTCGGCGGTGGTGGTGCCGGTCATGAAGTGGTGTCGCCTTCCGGGTGCGGGGGGTTGGTGTCCCGTACGGCCTGTTCGTCGCGTACGGCGTTCTCGGGGGTGTACGCCGGGGCGCGTACGGAGTCGTCGGGCACGGTTCCCTGGACCGCGGCCTGGTCCGGTGCCGTGCCGCGGACGGCCTGGCGGAAGCTGCTGAACCGGGCGGCGGTGACCTTGGAGTCGGTGGCGCGGGGTTCGGGGTCGGCGGCCTGGTCGGTGACGCGGGCGCGGCCGCGCTCGGCGTCCGCGAGGGTGCGGCCGCGACGGCGCTTGGGCAGGCTGCCGGAGGCGGGCCCGGCGTCCGCGTGCCGGGGAGAGTCGTGGGTGGGGACCGGGTCCGGGTCGAGGTCCCCGGCGGCGCGGGCGGCGGCGTACGACGCCTGGGGCGCCGGCTCGGCGGCGGGACGGTCCTCGGTGGGGGTGGGGTCCTCGGCCGGGGCGGACCGGTCCTCGGCGGGTACGGGGGCGGTGGGGGCGGGTGCCGGGGAGGGCATCGCCGCGGGCTCGGTCCGGGGCGCCGTCGGCGCGGACGCCTGCGGCTGGGACAGCAGGTCCTGGGGGATGAGGACCAGGACGCCGGTGCCGCCGCGCGCGGAGGGCCGGAAGGAGACCTTCAGGCCGTGCTTGCGGGCGAGCCGGCCGACCACCGCGAGACCGAGCCGGGTACCGGTGAGGCCGCCGAGTTCGGCGCCGTCTCCGGCGACGGCGCGCTCGGCGCGGCGCAGCTGGACGTCGCCCATGACGAGTCCGCTGTCCTCGACGGAGACGATGACCCCGGCCGGGACCTCCTCGACGTACACATGGACCTCGGCGGTCGGCGGCGAGAAATTCGCCGCGTTGTCGAGGAGTTCGGCGAGCGCGTGCATGACGCCCTCGGCGGCGTGTCCGGCGACGGCGGCGTCGCTGGAGGAGTGCATGCGCACCCGCTGGTAGCCGCCGATGCGCCCCATGGCGCCGCGCAGGATCGACTCCATGACGATGGGCCGTGCCCAGCGGCGGCCGGAGCGGGCGCCCGCGAGGACGGCGACGGAGTCGGCGAGCCGGCCGGCCTGCGCGGTGCGGTGGTCGAGGTGCAGGAGGTCGGCGAGGACCTCCTCGTCGGAGTGTTTCTCCTCCATGGCGCGCAGGTCGGCGAGCATGGCCGTGGAGAGGGCCTGCATGCGGCCGGCCGCGTTGGCGGTGGCCGAGATCGCGGCGGCGCGGTCGCTCGTGGCCTGCCGGAGCTGCTCGGCGACGCGCGTCCTGTCCGCGGCGAGTTCGGCCGACCGCCGCTGCTCCTCGGCGATGTCGGCGCCGAGCCGCTGCCGTTCGGCGTCGAAGTCCTCGGTGAGAAGCGTGCGTTCGCGGGCCGCGGCGTCGGCCGCCCGGGTCCGGTCGCGGGCGGACTCCTCCGCGAGGCGGGTCCGTTCCTGGTGGAACTCCTCGGCCTGGCGCGCCCGTTCCTGGAGGAGCCGGTCGGCGTCCTGGCTCACGGTGTCGAGGCGGCGGCGTGCGAGTTGCGCGGTCCTGGCGGCCCGGGTGGCGACCACGACGGCCGCGCAGAGCAGCACGGCGGCCGTCCCGGTGACCCATGCGACGGGCACCCGTGCGGAGTTCGGTACGGTCGCCACCGCGCCGACCACCGCGAGTGCCGCCAGAGCGGCGGTGAGCAGGGGCGCGGGCGCTGTGGCGCGGAGGGTGGGTCGTTCGCCGGAGGGGCTGGGCGCGGTCATGAATCCTGTCCTCGGTCCGTGTCCTCGGTCGTTTCCTGGGCGAGAGGCGACACCTGATACTCAATTCGCGGTCACTATATGAGAGTTCGTGATCGTGTTGGGAAGGTTCTGGAACCGCTCCCGTCATCGGACGGCGATTCGGGTGCCCGGGGTACCGCCCGGAACCGCCGTGCGGGGCCATCCTGGAGGCATGACGGATCTTGGCGAGCGGGGACCGGCGGAGTTTCGGGAACTACGGGCCGCACTGCGTGCCCGGCTCGCCGGGCACGTGCGCGGCGAGGTCTCCTTCGACGCCACCGCACGTGCGCTGAACAGCATGGACGCGTCCAACTACCGGCGCGTCCCGCTCGGTGTGGTGGCCCCGCGTGACAGCGACGACGTGGCGGCCGTGCTGTCCGTGTGCCGCGCGCTCGCGGTGCCGGTCGTCGCGCGCGGCGGCGGCACCTCGATCGCCGGCCAGGCCACCGGCACCGGTGTCGTCCTCGACTTCACCCGGCACATGAACCGCGTCGTCGCGCTGGACCCCGGGGCGGGCACCGCCGTCGTGGAGCCCGGCGTCGTCCTGGACCGCCTCCAGGAGGCCGCCGCCCCGCACGGCCTGCGCTTCGGCCCCGACCCCTCCACCCACAGCCGCTGCACCCTGGGCGGAATGATCGGGAACAACGCGTGCGGGTCGCACTCGGTGGCCTGGGGCACGACCGCGGACAGCGTGCGCGAGCTGTCGGTGCTCACCGCCCGGGGGGAGGTCCGCACGCTCGGCCGGGACTGGCGCGGCGCCCCGCCCGGCCTCCGCGCCCTGGTGGAAGCCGAGTTGGCCCGGCTGCGCATCGGCTTCCCGGATCTGCCCCGCCGTATCTCCGGCTACGCGCTGGACGCCCTGCTCCCCGAGAGGGGCGCGGACGTCGCCCGCTCCTTCTGCGGATCCGAGGGCACGCTGGGCATCCTGACCGAAGCGGTCGTTGGACTGGTCGAGGCGCCGCGGGCGACGGCGCTGGCCGTCCTCGGGTACGCGGACGAGGGCGCGGCGGCGGAGGCCGCCGCCGGGCTGCTGCCGCTCGGGCCGCTCACCGTGGAGGGGATGGCCGCGGACCTCGTACCGCCCGGCGCGGGACTGCCGCGGGGCGGGGCCTGGCTGTTCGTCGAGACGGGAGGCGCCGACGCCGGGGAGGCCCGCGCGCGCGGCGAAGCGATCGTGCGCGCCGCCGACGCCCTCGACGCCGCCGTGGTCACCGACCCGGCCGGACAGCGCGCCCTGTGGCGACTGCGCGAGGACGCGAGCGGCACGGCGACCCGGATGCCCGGCGACGGGGGAGAGGCGTGGCCCGGCTGGGAGGACTGCGCGGTGCCGCCGGCCCGGCTCGGGGCCTATCTGCGCGACTTCCGGGGCCTGTTGGCGGCCCACGGGCTGCGCGGGACACCGTACGGACACTTCGGGGACGGCTGCGTCCACGTCCGCATCGACTTCGACCTGCTGACGAGTGAGGGGATCGGGCGCTTCCGCGACTTCTCGCGGGAACTGGCCGAACTGGTGGTCTCGCACGGGGGTTCACTGTCCGGCGAGCACGGCGACGGGCAGGCCCGTGCCGAGCTGCTGCCCCTCATGTACGGCCCCGAACTGGTGGGCCTCTTCGAGCGGGCGAAGGACCTCTGGGACCCGGACGGCCTGCTCAACCCCGGAATGCTGGTGCGGCCGCACCGGCTGGACGAAAACCTGCGGTTCGCGGTGCTGCCGCGCGAGCCGGTGGACGTGACGTTCGGATATCCGGCGGACGGCGGGGACTTCTCCGCGGCGGTGCGCCGGTGCGTGGGGGTCGCCAAGTGCCGTACGACGACGCCCGCGGACACGGGTGTCATGTGCCCGTCGTTCCGGGTGACGGGCGAGGAGGAGCACTCCACCCGGGGACGGGCCCGGCTGCTGCACGAGATGCTCGCGGGCGAGGTGGTCACCGGCGGATGGCGGTCGACGGAGGTCCGTGACGCGCTGGACCTGTGCCTGTCCTGCAAGGGCTGCCGCTCGGACTGCCCGGTCGGCGTCGACATGGCCACGTACAAGGCGGAGTTCCTGCACCACCACTACGCGGGGCGGCGCCGCCCCGCGGTGCACTACGCCCTGGGACGGCTGCCCGTGTGGCTCGGACTGGTCGCCCGGACCAGGACCGCCGGGCTCCTCAACGCCCTGTCCTCGCTGCGGCCGCTCGCCGCGGTGGCCAAGCGGCTGGCCGGGATCGCCCCCGAGCGGAAGATCCCGCGCCTGGCGCCCGAGACGTTCAGCCGGTGGTGGCAGCGGCGGTTCAAGGACCGGGTGCGGCGGATGTTGCGCGAGGGGGTGCACGGGGGCGGTGGGACCGGCGTCGAGGGGTACGGCGTCGGTGGGAACGGCGTCGACGGGAACGGTGCCGCCCCGGCCGAGGTGGCCTTCCTGTGGCCGGACACCTTCACGGAGCACCTCTCGCCCTCGGTGGGGCGGGCGGCCGTACGGGTGCTGGAGGCGGCCGGTGTGGAGGTGATGCTCACGCCGACGGTGGCGATGCGGAAGCTGGGGAGTCCGGCGAGGAGCGCCGGGAAGGGGAGGGGCGGCGGGAAAGGTCAGGCCGGCGGGACGGAGGGGACGGGCGGCAGGAGGGCCGGGAGGGACGGCAGGAAAGGGGTGCCCGGGACGGTGGCCGGGGTGCCGGGCGTGGGCGGCGCGCCGGACGGACCGGCGCCGTGGGCGGTGGGCCGCGCGGGCCGCGTCTGCTGCGGTCTGACCTATGTCTCCACGGGCCAGCTCGACCTCGCCCGCGCGGTGATGCGCCGCACCCTCGACCTGATGGGGGTCTTCCTGGATCCGGACGTCCACCCGCGGCCCCCCGCCGTCGTCGTCCTCGAACCGAGCTGTGCCGCCGCGCTGCGCACGGACCTCCCGGAGCTCCTCCACGACGACCCGCGCGCGGCGCGCCTGGCCTCGGCGGTGCTGACGTTCGCCGAGGCACTGGAACGGCTGGCACCGGACTGGTCGCCGCCCGCGCTGGACCGCCCCGTCGTCGGCCAGACCCACTGCCACCAGCACGCCGTCCTCGGCGACGCGGCCGACCGCCGGCTGCGCGCCGCGGCGGGACTGACCGGCTCCCTCGTGGGCGGCTGCTGCGGCCTCGCGGGCGATTTCGGCTTCGAGAAGGGCCACTACGGCGTGTCCGTGTCCTGTGCGGAGGAACAGCTCCTCCCGGCGGTGGCGGCGGCGGGCGACGACACGGTGCTCCTCGCGGACGGCTACTCCTGCCGCACCCAGCTGGAGCAGCTGACGGGCCGCGGGGGAAGGCACCTGGCGGAGGTGCTGGCGGAGGCGCTCGACGGCCCCGGCCGAGGGGCGGACCGCGGCCACGGGCACGAGAATGGCGAAATGTCCTGAGTGTGCTGACGATCCCAGCCACCTCCCTCACCGAGGAGTGCCGCGCATGAGGCTCCGCCTGCAGGTCATCACCCGTGAAGAGCATCTGGCGTTCGTCGCGACGCGGGCCTCGGTCAGCCATATGCAGGTGCCGTCCTGGGGCGAGGTGAAGCCGGACTGGCGGGCGGAGAGCCTCGGGTGGTTCGACGGGGAGCGGCTCGTCGGGGTGGGGCTGGTGCTGCTGCGGCCGCTGCCGAAGGTGCGGCGGTACCTCGCCTACCTCCCGGAGGGACCGGTCGTCGACTGGTACGCGGCCGATCTCGTGGAGCGCTGGCTCGACCCGATGCTCGCGTATCTGAAGGGGCGGGGCGCGTTCTCGGTGAAGATGGGGCCGCCCGTGGTCGTACGCCGGTGGAGCGCCGACGCCGTCAAGGCGGCGATCGCCGACCCGGCGGCGCGCCGGCTCGGGGACGTGGCGCCGACGGCGTACGAGCCGGCCGCCGCCGGGGTCGCCGAGCGGCTGCGGAAAGGGGGCTGGCGGCAGGCCGAGGCGGGCGCGGAGGACGGGTTCGCGGCCGGTCAGCCGCGCTACGTCTGCCAGGTCCCTTTCGGCGGAAGGCCGCTGGAGGACATCCACAGCGGCCTCAACCAGCAGTGGCGACGCAACATCAAGAAGGCCGACAGGGCCGGTGTGAAGGTCGTGCGCGGCGGTTACGAGGACCTGCCCGTCTTCTACGGGCTCTACGCCGAGACCGCCGCGCGCGACCGCTTCGTCCCCCGCCCGCTGCCGTACTTCCAGCGCATGTGGACCGCTCTGACCGCCGAGGACCCGGACCGCATGCGGCTCTATCTCGCGCACCACGACGGCGACGTCCTCGCCGCGGCCACGATGCTGACGGTCGGCACCCACGTCTGGTACTCCTACGGCGCCTCCACCAGCCGCAGGCGCGAGGTCCAGCCCAACAACGCCATCCAGTGGCGCATGATGTCCGACGCCCACGAACTGGGCGCCGCCGTCTATGACTTCCGCGGCATCACCGACACCCTGGAGGAGTCCGACCATCTCCTCGGCCTGCTCCGCTTCAAGGCCGGCGCGGGCGGCGAGGCCGTCGAGTACCTCGGCGAGTGGGACTTCCCGCTCAACCGTGTGCTCCACCGCGCCCTCAACCTGTACATGTCCCGCCGCTGAGGGCCGGGGGTCCGCGAGGGCGGGGACGGCCGCTGTGAGGAACGAGACAGGGCCGTCAAGGGTTCACGCGCCTGACCGGGTCCATTACTCTGGACCCGCAAGTGCAGCGTGATGCACGCATCCCGAGTCGAGCCCCTGGAAGGCACCGTGAACACCCCCAGCGCCGTCCCGTCCTCCCCGGCGTCCGTGACCCCGGTCGCCCCGGTGATGGCACCCCTGCCCGGAACGGGCGGCGGCTCCCCGGCCCGGCGCGGCGGCCTCGGGCCCGTCGGCCTGGTCCTCGCCGGGGGTGTCTCCGTGCAGTTCGGCGGAGCGCTGGCGGTGACCCTGATGCCGCGCACCGGGGCGCTCGGAGTGGTGACCCTGCGGCTGCTGGTGGCCGCGATCGTGCTGATGGTGATCTGCCGGCCGAAGGTGCGCGGGCACTCCCGGGCCGACTGGCTCACGGTCGTCCTCTTCGGGCTGACGATGGCCGCGATGAACGGCCTCTTCTACCAGTCGGTGGCCCGCATCCCGCTGGGCCCCGCCGTCACGCTCGAGGTGCTCGGCCCGCTGGTGCTCTCGGTGGTCGCCTCCCGCCGCGCCCTGAACCTCCTCTGGGCGGGCCTCGCCCTCGGCGGGGTCTTCCTGCTCGGCGGCGGAGGCTTCGGCAGCCTCGACGGGGCGGGCGTCGCCTTCGCCCTGTCGGCCGGCGCGATGTGGGCCGCGTACATCGTCTTCAGCGCCCGCACGGGCCGGCGCTTCCCGCAGGCCGACGGGCTCGCGCTCGCCATGGTGGTCGCGGCGGTGGCGTTCCTGCCGCTGGGGATCGCCGAGTCCGGGACCCGGCTGCTCGACCCGACGACCGCGGCGCTCGGGGCCGCGGTCGCCGTCCTGTCCTCCGTCCTCCCCTACACCCTCGAACTCCTCGCCCTGCGCCGCCTTCCCGCCTCCACCTTCGCCATCCTGATGAGCCTGGAGCCGGCCGTCGCCGCGACCGCCGGCTTCCTCGTCCTGCACCAGGCGCTCTCCGCCACCGAGGCCCTCGCGATCGCCCTCGTCATCGCGGCGAGCATGGGCGCGGTACGGACCCAGGTGGGGCGCGGACGGGCGAAGGACGCCGGGTAGGGCGCCGCCGGCCGGGGACCCGTGGCCCTCAGGTCGCCGCGGCGGCAGGCACGGGGCCGCCCTTCGGATCCGTACGGCGGTCCAGCGCCTCCTGCGACAGCCTGGTCAGGTAGCCGAAGAGCGTGTCCTTCCCGGTGTGGCCCTTGAGCCGCAGATAGACGAGGAGGTCCAGCAGGACCGTGTCGTAGTGGACGTTCGGGGTGGCGAGGCCGTATTCGATCCGCCGGTCGACGTGAGCGCGCAGCGCGGCGTCCACCTTGGGGTCCGCGGTGGCGCGGGCGGCGATCTTCTCCAGGTTGGCGCACACGGTCGTGGTCTGCCGGGCGAATGCGGCGGCGGGCGCGGTGGAGTGGTGGAAGTTGACCGACCGCCAGTACACCGCCTCGGTCGGGTCGTCCGGCTTGCGGTAGAGCAGGTCCACGCTGACGTGCATGATCTCGTGCAGGATGCTGGCGGTGCGGAACGGCGCGTCGTCCGTGGTGGGCCGCTGGGACGAGTGCGCCGGATCGTAGGTGACCAGCGGATGGGCGCCGAACGTCGCCTGCGCCACCGCTCCGTCGGTCTTCTTCGTGAAGGTGATCGCGTTCAGCAGCCCGGCGCATTCGTCGAGCAGCTCGGAGAAGTGCGGCTCGTCGGGCACGTCGTCGGGCAGCGCGCTGCCCCCGGCGTCCTTGACGAGCCGGTCCAGGGCCAGGCGGCGCAGGGGAATCGGGTGAGTGGTCATGAAGCCCTCTCTGTCGTCCCGTCGAGTGCCGGGGCGGGGTGACCCGCGACGTGCGGCCCCGCCGTACGCCGCATGCTGCCCTCCGGCCGAAGTGCCCGGCAATGCCTGGAACACTCCTCAATCGGCTCTTCTGTGACGTCCTGTCCGTCGCGACCCGGCGGTCCCCACGGGGCACGGCGGCGCGCCGCCCGCCGGGCGTCCCCGCCGCCCGGATCCGGGCGGCCCCCGCCCCTGCCCCGCCGCCCCGCCGACATCGGGGCGCTCGATCAATGCAAGCACGCTTGCTTGTTTCTCCGGCCGCTGCCATGCTCCAGATCGCACCGCGCAGGACCCCGTACCGCCCCGCACACCGTCGTGCCCCGAGGGAGCGCCATCGTGTCCGACCCGTCCTCCGTGATCGACGATCTCCATCAGGAGAGCGAGGAACTCGACCTGCTGGTAGGCGGGTTGGATGAGGAGGGCTGGCGGCTCGCCACCCCGGCCCCGGGCTGGACCGTCGCCCATCAGATCGCCCACCTGGCCTGGACGGACCGCTCCGCGCTGCTCGCCGTCACGGACGCCGAGGCCTTCGCGAAGGAGGTCGAGAAGGCGATCGCCTCACCCGGCGGATTCGTGGACGAGGGCGCCGAGGAGGGTGCGGCCCGGCCGGCCGCCGCGCTGCTCGCCGACTGGCGCGCGGGGCGCGGGGCCCTGGAGGACTCCCTCCGCGCGGCCCCCGCCGGAACCCGCTTCCCCTGGTACGGGCCGCCCATGTCGGTCGCCTCCGTGGCCACCGGCCGGCTGATGGAGACCTGGGCCCACGGTCAGGACGTGGCGGACGCGCTGGGAGTGACCCGCACCCCCACGGACCGCCTCCGGCACGTGGTGCGGATCGGCGTCCGGGCACGGGACTTCGCCTTCGGGGTGCGCGGACTCACCCCGCCGGACGGCGAGTTCCGCGTCGAACTGGAGAGTCCCACCGGGGAGTCGTGGACGTACGGACCCGAGGACGCTGCCCAGCGGGTCACCGGCCCCGCCCTCGACTTCTGTCTCCTGGTCACCCAGCGCGCGCACCGCGCCGACCTCGCCGTACGCGCGCAGGGCCCCGACGCCGACCACTGGCTCGACATCGCCCAGGCCTTCGCGGGGCCACCGGGAGACGGACGGCGGCCCGGGGCGGCGCGGCCCGCGGAGCCGGGCCGGTGAGCGGCTCCCTCCCCTCCCCGGGTCCCCTGCGCATAGGCAACGCCTCCGGTTTCTACGGCGACCGCTTCGACGCGATGCGCGAGATGCTCACCGGCGGCCCCCTGGACGTCCTCACCGGTGACTACCTCGCCGAACTGACGATGCTCATCCTCGGCCGGGACCGTCTGAAGAACCCGGCGGGCGGCTACGCGCGCACCTTCCTGCGGCAACTGGAGGAGTGCCTCGGCCTCGCGCACGAGCGGGGCGTCCGGGTCGTGGCGAACGCCGGCGGCCTCAACCCCGCCGGACTCGCCGACGCCGTAAGGGAACTGGCCGGGCGACTGGGCATCCCCGTACGCGTCGCCCACGTCGAGGGCGACGACCTCACCCGCGGCCACCCCGGCACGCTCGCCGCGCACGCCTACCTCGGCGGCGCCGGGATCGCCGCCTGTCTGCGCGAGGGCGCGGACATCGTCGTGACCGGCCGGGTCACGGACGCCGCACTGGTCACCGGTCCTGCCGTCGCCCACTTCGGGTGGGCCCCGGACGCGTACGACCGTCTCGCGGGCGCCGTCGTCGCCGGGCACGTCCTGGAGTGCGGCACGCAGGCGACCGGCGGCAACTACGCGTTCTTCGGCGACCGTCCCGCGCGGCTGCTGCGCCGTCCCGGCTTCCCGCTCGCCGAACTCCACGAGGACGGCACGAGCGTCATCACCAAGCACGACGGCACGGGCGGCGTCGTGGACATCGGTACGGTCACCGCGCAGCTCCTGTACGAGACGTCCGGCGCCCGGTACGCGGGCCCCGACGTCACCGCCCGCCTCGACTCGGTGACGCTCACCCGGGAGGGCCCCGACCGGGTCCGGATCACGGGCGTCCGGGGCGAGGCGCCCCCGCCCACCCTCAAGGTCGGCCTCAACCGCCTCGGCGGCTTCCGCAACGAGGTCGTCTTCGTCCTGACCGGGCTCGACATCGAGGCGAAGGCCGACCTCGTACGGGACCAGATGGAGACCGCGCTCGACGCCGCCAAGTCCCGTCCGGCCGAGGTCCGCTGGGAGCTGGCCCGGACCGACCGGCCGGACGCCCCCACCGAGGAGACCGCGAGCGCCCTGCTCCGTCTCGTCGTACGGGACCCCGACCAGGACACGGTCGGCCGGACGCTCGGCGGGGCGGCCGTCGAACTGGCCCTGGCGAGCTATCCGGGCTTCCACGTCCTGGCGCCGCCGGGAAAGGGCTCGCCGTACGGGGTGTTCGAGGACTCCCGCGTCCCCCAGGACGCCGTGGAGCAGGTGGCGGTCCTCCCGGACGGCCGCCGGATCCCGGTGGCCGCGCCCCGCGACACCCTCGTCCTGGAACCGGCGCCGCGGCCCGCCCTGCCCGAGCCGCCGCCCGCCGGGCCGACGCGGCGCGCCCCCCTCGGCCTGGTGGCGGGCGCCCGCAGCGGGGACAAGGGCGGCGACGCCAACGTCGGCGTCTGGGCCCGCACGGACGACGCCTGGCGCTGGCTCGCCCACGAGCTGACGGCCGAACGGTTCCGGAGCCTGATCCCGGAGAGCCGGCATCTCGACGTCACCCGCCATCCGCTGCCCAACCTCCGCGCCCTCAACTTCGTCGTCGCGGGAATCCTCGGCGAGGGGGTCGCCGCCCAGCACCGCTTCGACCCCCAGGCCAAGGGCCTCGGCGAATGGCTCCGCTCCCGCCACCTGGACATACCGGAGGCACTCCTGTGACCGTCCTCGCGTCCGCCCTGGACGCCCACAGCCCCGAACACACCGCCAATCGCGACGTCATGCTCGCCAGACTCGCCGTGCTGGACGCCGAGCACGCCAAGGCGCTCGCGGGCGGCGGCGAGAAGTACGTCGCCCGGCACCGGGCGCGCGGCAAACTGCTCGCCCGCGAACGCATCGAGCTGCTGCTCGACCCCGACACCCCCTTCCTGGAGCTGTCGCCGCTGGCGGCCTGGGGGAGTGACGCGCCCGCGTACGCGGTGGGGGCCTCGCTCGTCACCGGGATCGGGGTGGTCGAGGGCGTGGAGTGCCTGATCACCGCCAACGACCCGACGGTGCGCGGCGGTGCCAGCAACCCGTGGAGCCTGAAGAAGGCGCTGCGGGCCAACGACATCGCCCTCGCCAACCGGCTGCCCTGCATCAGCCTCGTCGAGTCGGGCGGCGCCGACCTGCCGTCCCAGAAGGAGATCTTCATCCCCGGGGGCGCGATCTTCCGCGACCTGACCCGGCTGTCGGCGGCGGGCATCCCGACCGTGGCCGTCGTCTTCGGGAACTCCACCGCGGGGGGCGCGTACGTCCCCGGCATGTCCGACCACGTGATCATGGTCAAGGAGCGGGCGAAGGTCTTCCTGGGCGGTCCGCCGCTGGTGAAGATGGCCACCGGCGAGGAGAGCGACGACGAGTCCCTGGGCGGCGCCGAGATGCACGCCCGGGTGTCGGGTCTCGCGGACCACTTCGCCGTCGACGAACGGGACGCCCTGAGGCAGGCCCGGCGCGTCGTCGCCCGGCTCAACCACCGCAAGGCGTACCCGGACCCGGGACCGGCGGCCCCGCCCGAGTACGACGAGGACGAACTGCTGGGGATCGTGCCCGGTGACCTCAAGCACCCCTTCGACCCGCGCGAGGTCATCGCCCGGATCGTCGACGGCTCGGACTTCGACGAGTTCAAGCCCCTCTACGGGACCAGCCTCACGACGGGCTGGGCGACGCTGCACGGCTACCCGGTCGGGGTGCTGGCCAACGCCCAGGGGGTGCTGTTCAGCGCCGAGTCGCAGAAGGCCGCCCAGTTCATCCAGCTCGCCAACCAGCGCGACATCCCCCTCCTCTTCCTGCACAACACCACCGGCTACATGGTCGGCAGGGAGTACGAGCAGGGCGGCATCATCAAGCACGGCGCGATGATGATCAACGCGGTGAGCAACAGCCGTGTCCCGCACCTGTCCGTCCTGATGGGCGCCTCCTACGGGGCCGGCCACTACGGCATGTGCGGACGCGCCTACGACCCGCGCTTCCTGTTCGCCTGGCCCAGCGCCAAGTCCGCCGTGATGGGCCCCCAGCAGCTCGCGGGCGTCCTGTCCATCGTGGCCCGGCAGTCGGCGGCGGCCAGGGGCCGTCCCTACGACGACGAGTCCGACGCGGCCCTGCGCGCCATGGTGGAGCAGCAGATCGAGTCGGAGTCCCTGCCGATGTTCCTGTCCGGGCGGCTGTACGACGACGGGGTGATCGACCCCCGTGACACCCGCACCGTCCTCGGCCTGTGCCTGTCCGCGATCCACACCGCGCCCTTCGAGGGCGCGCGCGGCGGCTTCGGCGTCTTCCGGATGTGAGGTCCCACACCATGATCAGTTCGATACTCGTGGCCAACCGCGGCGAGATCGCCTGCCGTGTCTTCCGCACCTGCCGGGAGGCCGGGATCCGGACCGTCGCCGTGCACTCGGACGCCGACGAGGACGCCCTGCACGTGCGGGAGGCCGACGCGGCGGTGCGGCTGCCGGGCTCGACACCCGCCCAGACGTACCTCCGCGGCGACCTGGTCGTGAAGGCGGCCCTGAACGCCGGAGCGGACGCCGTGCACCCCGGGTACGGCTTCCTCTCCGAGAACGCGGACTTCGCGCGGGCCGTCCTCGACGCGGGTCTGGTCTGGATCGGGCCGCCGCCCGAGGCGATCGAGGCGATGGCGTCCAAGACCCGCGCCAAGAAGCTGATGGGCCTCGCCCCCCTGGTGGAGGTCACCGCGGACGACCTGCCGGTGCTGGTCAAGGCGGCGGCGGGCGGCGGCGGGCGCGGTATGCGCATCGTGCGCGAACTGGCCTGTCTGGAAGCGGAGCTGGAGGGGGCGCGGGCCGAGGCCCTCAGCGCCTTCGGCGACGGCGAGGTCTTCGTCGAGCCGTACGTGGAGGGCGGCCGGCACGTCGAGGTGCAGATCCTCGCCGACACGCACGGCACGGTCTGGGCGCTCGGCACGCGCGACTGCTCGCTCCAGCGGCGCCATCAGAAGGTGATCGAGGAGGCCCCGGCCCCCGGTCTCGGGCAGTCGCTCACCGACACGCTGTACGACCTGTCCGTACGCGCCGCACGGGCCGTCGACTACGTGGGCGCCGGGACGGTCGAGTTCCTGATCGCGGACGGCACCGCCCACTTCCTGGAGATGAACACCCGTCTCCAGGTCGAACACCCCGTCACCGAGGCGGTCTTCGGGATCGACCTCGTCGCGCTGCAGATCCAGGTCGCCGAGGGCGCCGCGCTCGACGACGCTCCGCCCCCCGCGCGCGGGCACGCGGTCGAGGCCCGTCTGTACGCCGAGGACCCGGCCGGCGGCTGGGCCCCGCAGACCGGGACCCTGCACCGCCTCGCCGTGCCGGACGAGGTCCGCCTGGACACCGGCTACGCAGACGGCGACCGGATCGGCGTGCACTACGACCCGATGCTCGCCAAGGCCGTCGCCCACGCCCCCACGCGCGCGCAGGCACTGCGCACGCTGTCGGGCGCCCTGGAGCGGGCGGACATCCACGGCCCGGTCACCAACCGGGATCTGCTCGTACGGTCCCTGCGGCACCCGGAGTTCGCCGAGGGCCGCATGGACACCGGGTTCTACGACCGCCACCTCGCCGTGCTCACGGCGTCCGCCGCCGACCCGTACGCGCCGCTGGCCGCGGCACTCGCCGACGCGCACGGCCGTTCCCGGTTCGGCGGCTGGCGCAACCTGCCCTCCCAGCCGCAGGTCAGGCACTACCTCGTGGCGGGGGAGGAGCACGAGGTCCGCTACCGGCACACCCGGGAGGGTCTGACCGCCGACGGCGTCCACGTGGTGCGCGCCGACGCCGGTCTCGTCGTCCTCGAAGTGGACGGTGTGCGCGAGCGGTTCCGGGTGGCACGCCACGGCGACCAGGTGTACGTGAACTCCACCGCCCTCACCGCGCTGCCCCGCTTCCCCGACCCCACCGCCGAGCACGTCCCCGGCTCCCTGCTCGCGCCGATGCCCGGCACGGTCGTCCGGGTGGCCGAGGGCCTCGCCGAAGGAGTCCGGGTGGAGGCCGGCCGGCCCCTGCTGTGGCTGGAGGCGATGAAGATGGAGCACAGGATCTCCGCCCCGGCCGACGGCACCCTCACCGCCCTGCACGTGGTCCCGGGCCAGCAGGTGGAGATGGGGGCCCTGCTGGCGGTCGTCGAGGACGACGTGCCCGGATAGGGGCCGCGGGCGACCGCGCGCTCCGCCATGACCGACCCGCACCTTCCGTACTCAGGAGGCCCGATGAGCCCCGCAACAGAGACCGAAGAGCACCAAGCCCTCCGCGCCGCCGTCGCCGCCCTCGGCAGGCGTTACGGCCGCGACTACCTCACCAGCGCCCTCCGGGAGGACCGCCACCCCACCGAACTGTGGTCGGAGGCGGGCAAGCTCGGCTACCTGGGCGTGAACCTGCCGGAGGAGTACGGCGGCGGGGGCGGTGGCATAGCCGAACTGTCCATAGTCCTTGAGGAGTTGGGCGCGGCCGGCTGTCCGCTGCTGATGATGGTCGTGTCGCCCGCGATCTGCGGCACCGTCATCGCCCGCTTCGGCACGGAGGAGCAGAAGCGGGCGTGGCTGCCCGGCCTCGCCGACGGCACCCGCACCATGGCCTTCGGCATCACCGAACCCGACGCCGGCTCCAATTCGCACCGGATCACCACCACGGCCCGCCGGGACGGCGCGGACTGGGTGCTGAGCGGCCGCAAGGTGTTCATCTCCGGCGTCGACATCGCCGACGCCACCCTCGTCGTGGGCCGTACCGAGGACGCCCGCACCGGCAGCCTCAAGCCCTGCCTCTTCATCGTCCCGCGCGACGCGGACGGCTTCGGCCGACGGCAGATCGACATGGAACTCCAGAGCGCGGAGAAGCAGTTCGAGCTGGCCCTCGACGACGTCAGGCTGCCCGCCGAGGCGCTCGTCGGAGACGAGGACGCGGGCCTGCTCCAGCTCTTCGCCGGGCTCAACCCCGAGCGGGTGATGACGGCCGCGTTCGCGATCGGCATGGGCCGCTTCGCCCTCTCCCGGGCCGTCGAGTACGCCCGTGAGCGCACCGTCTGGAAGGCCCCCATCGGCGCCCACCAGGCCATCGCCCACCCGCTCGCACAGGCCCACATAGAACTCGAACTCGCCCGCCTGATGATGCAGAAGGCGGCCCACCTGTACGACTCCGGGGACGACGTCGCCGCCGGTGAGGCCGCCAACATGGCCAAGTACGCGGCCGGTGAGGCCTGTGTGAGAGCGGTCGACCAGGCCGTGCACACCCTGGGCGGCAACGGACTCACCCGCGAGTTCGGCCTCGCCTCGTTGATCACGGCGTCACGGGTGGCCCGTATCGCCCCGGTCAGCCGGGAGATGATCCTCAACTACGTCTCCCACCAGACCCTGGGCCTGCCCAAGTCGTACTGAGAGAGCGCGCCGAAGGGCCCCACCGAGGAGGCCCGACGGTCCGCCCCGCCGTCCGAGAAGCCCACCGGCAGGCCCTGCCGGTGAAGTGGCCCACCGGCCGGCCGCACCACCCGGGCGCCACCGGTGGGTCCTCCCACCGGGGAACCCACCGGCCAGTCCTACCCGCGAGCCGCTCAAGGAGGACCCGTGTTCCGCAGCGAGTACGCCGATGTCCCGGCCGTCGAGGAACCCATCCACGAGGCCGTCCTCGGCCGGGCCGCCGAACGCGCGGACACACCCGCGCTGGTCGACGGCGTCGACGGCACCACGCTCACCTACGGCCAACTCGACCGGTTCCACCGCCGGCTGGCCGCCGCGTTCGCCGACGCGGGCGTCCGCAAGGGCGACGTGCTCGCCCTGCACAGCCCGAACACCATCGCGTTCCCGACGGTGTTCTACGGCGCCACGCGCGCGGGGGCGTCGGTCACGACCGTGCACCCGCTCGCCACCGCGGGGGAGTTCGCCAAGCAGCTGCGGGACAGCGCCACGAGCTGGATCGTGACCGTCTCACCGCTTCTGGAGACGGCACGAGAGGCCGCGCGACTGGCGGGCGGGATACGGGAGATATTCGTCTGCGACACCGCTCCGGGGCACCGGTCGCTGATCGACCTGCTCGGCTCGACGGCACCCGAGCCACGGATCGACATCGACCCCGTGACGGACGTCGCGGCCCTCCCGTACTCCTCCGGGACCACCGGCACGCCCAAGGGCGTGATGCTCACCCACCGGTCCATCGCCACCAACCTGGCGCAGCTGGCACGCTCGGTTCCGATGGACGAGGGGGAGCGCATCCTCGCGGTGCTGCCCTTCTTCCACATCTACGGGCTGACGGCCTTGATGAACGCGCCCCTGCGGCAGGGCGCCACCGTCGTCGTGCTGCCCCGCTTCGACCTCGACACGTTCCTCACGGCCATCGAGCGGCACCGCATCACGGGCCTGTTCGTGGCGCCGCCGATCGTGCTCGCGCTCGCCAAGCACCCGGCCGTCGCGGGCTACGACCTGTCGTCCCTGAAGTACGTCATCTCCTCCGCCGCGCCCCTGGACGCGCAGCTCGCGGTGGCCTGCGCCGAGCGGCTCGGCCTCCCGCCCATCGGCCAGGGCTACGGCATGACGGAGCTGTCCCCGTGCACCCACCTGGTACCGCTGGACGCGGCCGACGCGCCCCCGGGGACGGTGGGCAGGCTCGTCGCGGGCACCGAGATGCGGATCCTCTCGCTCGACGACCCGGGCAAGGAACTCGGTGTCGGCGAGGCCGGTGAGATCGTCATCCGCGGCCCCCAGGTGATGAAGGGTTACCTGGGGCGTCCCGACGCCACCGCAGAGATGATCGAACCGGACGGCTGGCTGCACACCGGGGACGTCGGATACGTGGACGCGGACGGCTGGCTGTTCGTCGTCGACCGGGTCAAGGAACTCATCAAGTACAAGGGCTTCCAGGTCGCCCCCGCCGAACTGGAGGCACTCCTGCTGACCCACCCGGGCATCGCGGACGCCGCCGTCGTCGGGGTCTACAACGAGGACAACAACGAGGTCCCGCACGCCCACGTGGTGCGCCAGCGGTCCGCCACCGAACTGTCCGAGGGCGAGGTCATGATGTACGTCGCCGAGCGCGTCGCCCCGTACAAACGGGTCCGGGGCGTCACCTTCGTCGACGAGGTGCCCCGGGCGGCCTCCGGGAAGATCCTGCGGCGGGAACTGCGGGGCCGGTCGTGACCCTCGTCCACGCGGACCTCGACCGCGCCGTCGCCACCCTCACCCTCGACTCGCCCGCCAACCGCAACGCCCTGTCGTCCGCGCTCGTGGGCGAACTGGCCCAGGAGCTCACGCGGTGCGGCGGGGACGACGACGTCCGCGCGGTCGTCCTCACCCACACCGGCAACACGTTCTGCGCCGGCGCGGACCTGCGTGACCCGCCGGACCCGGACGCGCTCGTCGGTCTGCTGCGGCGGATCGTCGAGCTGCCCAAACCGGTGGTGGCCCGGGTGAGCGGGCACGTCCGGGCGGGCGGCCTGGGGCTGCTGGGCGCCTGCGACATCGCGGTCTCCTCCGGCGCGGCCACGTTCGCCTTCACGGAGGTCCGCATCGGTGTCGCGCCCGCTGTCATCTCCCTCCCGCTGCTGTCCCGCACGGACCCCCGCGCCCTCGCCCGCCACTACCTCACCGGCGAACGCTTCGACGCGGCGGAGGCGGTACGGACGGGACTGCTGACCGCTGCGGGCGAGGACGTCGACGTGGTCCTCGCCCCCGTCCTGGACGGCCTGCGCCGGGCCTCCCCGCAGGGCCTCGCCGAGACGAAACGGCTGCTCACGGCTAAGGTGCTGGAGGCCTTCGACCGGGACGCGGTCGCCCTGACGGCGCTCTCGGCCGAGCTGTTCTCCTCCGTACAGGCCCGTGAGGGGATGACGGCCTTCCTCGAACGACGGGATCCCGCATGGGTGGTGTGAGCACGGCGGAAGCCTCGGACGACACGACACGCGCGGCAGCCGCGGCAGCCCCGGAACACACGGCCGCCACGGCGACTCCGGCAGCCACGACGGATGTGTCCACCGCGGCGGACACGGTGGATGCCGGGAGGACGGTCGCGGGCACTGCGGGCACTGCGGGCCCCGCGGACCCCACCGGGTCTGCGGGCCCCGCGGAGCCCGCCGGGCCCCCGGGCCATGCCGACTCCCCGGGCCGCGCCGACTCCCCGGGCCACGCCGACTCCGCCGGCCACGCGCGCCATGCCGGGCGTGGCGTCGCCCAGGGCTCGCGCGGCTCCCGCCCCGTGCACGTCCCGAAGCAGGACCGCAGCCGGGCCACCCGGCAGCGACTCCTGGCGGCCGCCGTGGCCTGTCTAGCCGAACACGGCTGGGCGGGCTCCACGGTCGCCGTCGTCGCGGAACGCGCCGGTGTCTCCCGGGGCGCCGCCCAGCACCACTTCCCGACCCGCGAGGACCTGTTCACGGCGGCGGTGGAGTACGTCGCCGAGGAGCGCTCCACGGCCCTGCGCGCCCTCTTCCCGGAGGGTGCCGCCGACCGGCGCGCCGTCGTCGCGGCCCTCGTCGACCTCTTCACCGGCCCGCTCTTCCGCGCCGCCCTCCACCTGTGGGTCGCCGCGTCCGACGAGGAGCAGCTCCGTCTCAGGGTCACCGAACTGGAGGCCCGTGTCGGCCGCGAGACCCACCGGATCGCCGTGGACCTGCTGGCCGCCGACGAGTCCCGCCCGGGGGTACGTGAGACCGTCCAGGGTTTCCTCGACATGTCCCGCGGTCTGGGCCTCGCCAATCTCCTCACGGACGACGCGGCGCGCCGGCAGCGGGTGGTCGCGCAGTGGGGCGAGATCCTGAACGGCGTGCTGGACTGAGCCGGGCCGGCGTCACGGGCTGAGCCGCTCCACCTTCCAGCCGCCGTCCGGTTGTGCCGTGTACCGCAGCCGGTCGTGGAGGCGGTTCTCGCGGCCCTGCCAGAACTCGACCGTCCGCGGGGCGACGCGGAAGCCGCCCCAGTTCGGGGGGACCGGGACCTGCTCGCCCTCGGGGTAGCGGGCGCTCAGTTCCGCGTAGGAGGAGTCGAGCGTGGTGCGGGAGGGGACGACCGAGGACTGGGCGCTGGCCCAGGCGCCGAGCTGGGAGCCGTGCGGGCGGGTACGGAAGTACGCGGCCGTCTCGTCGCGGCCGGTGCGGCGGGCCGTCCCGGTGACGATGACCTGGCGGGCCATCGGGTGCCAGGGGAAGAGCAGCGACACGTACGGGTTGGCGGCCAGCTCCCGGGCCTTGCGCGAGTCGTAGTTGGTGTAGAAGACGAAGCCCTGACCGTCGTACTGCTTGAGCAGCACCGTGCGGGAGCTGGGCCGCCCGTCGGGGTCCGCCGTGCCCACGACCATCGCGTTCGGCTCGTACACCACGCCCTGCACGGCGGCCTGCGCGGCCTGTTTGAACCAGCGGGCGAACTGGTCCATGGGATGCGGGGCGAGATCGGACTCCACGAGGCCCTCGGCGCGGTAGTGGGCGCGCATCGCGGCGGGGTCGGTGCCGGGTTCCGCGGCGACTCCTTCCGCGGCCTGTTCTTTCGCGGCGGCCTCGGCCGCGCGCTGGACGAGGGGCTCGGCGGATTCATCCGGGTAACGGTCGTTCACGCGGTCATCTTGCCGTACTTCGACCCCCACTCGGCGGGAGTGGGGTTCATCACTGCGTGGCACTGAGTGCCGTGCGCTCTCCCCAAAGGTGGCACCCGGGGATATCGTGCTGCTGCCGTTCCGGTGGGTGACCGTCGGCCGCACGGGGCATCACCGGGATGACGTACCGGACCACGAGTCCACGAGCCGACCGTGGAACCGGACGTCGACCACCCGTCACTGGCGCATGGTTTCCCACGGCACGGTCCATCGCACCACCCGCCCGCAGACCCCCGTCGCCCACATCATGAGGAGCCGCCTGATGTCCGACTTCGTACCCGGACTCGAAGGAGTCGTCGCGTTCGAGACGGAGATCGCCGAACCGGACAAGGAGGGCGGCGCACTCCGGTACCGGGGCGTCGACATCGAGGATCTGGTCGGTCACGTCTCCTTCGGAAACGTCTGGGGACTCCTCGTCGACGGCGCGTTCAACCCCGGCCTGCCGCCCGCCGAGCCGTTCCCGATCCCCGTCCACTCGGGTGACATCCGCGTCGACGTCCAGTCCGCGCTCGCCATGCTCGCGCCCGTCTGGGGCCTCAAGCCCCTCCTCGACATCGACGAGTCACAGGCCCGTGAGGACCTCGCCCGCGCCGCCGTCATGGCCCTCTCGTACGTCGCCCAGTCCGCCCGCGGGCAGGGCCGCCCCATGGTCCCGCAGAGCGAGATCGACAAGGCGCACTCGATCGCGGAACGCTTCATGATCCGCTGGCGCGGCGAGCCGGACCCCAAGCACGTGGCCGCCGTGGACGCCTACTGGACGTCCGCCGCCGAGCACGGCATGAACGCCTCCACCTTCACCGCCCGCGTCATCGCGTCGACCGGCGCGGACGTCGCGGCGGCGCTCTCCGGAGCCGTGGGCGCGATGTCGGGCCCGCTGCACGGCGGCGCCCCCTCCCGTGTCCTCGGCATGATCGAGGAGATCGAGCGCACCGGGGACGCCGAGGCGTACGTCAGGCAGGCACTGGACCAGGGTGAACGCCTGATGGGCTTCGGCCACCGGGTCTACCGGGCCGAGGACCCGCGCGCGCGGGTCCTGCGCCGCACCGCCCGTGATCTGGGCGCCCCCCGCTTCGAGGTCGCCGAGGCGCTGGAGAAGGCCGCTCTGGCGGAGCTGCACGCCCGCCGCCCGGACCGGGTCCTGGCGACGAACGTCGAGTTCTGGGCCGCCATCGTCCTCGACTTCGCCGAGGTCCCGGCGCACATGTTCACCTCGATGTTCAGCTGCGCCCGCACGGCCGGCTGGTCGGCGCACATCCTGGAGCAGAAGCGCACGGGACGGCTCGTCCGGCCGTCCGCGCAGTACGTGGGTCCCGGGCCGCGCGGTCCGCAGGAGATCAAGGGGTACGAGCGCATCGCCCACTGAGGCCGCCCGCCGGGGCCGCCGGTCATCACGCGGGCGTGAGCAGCTCCGCGTGATGGCGGGCGGCGACCAGCGGATGGGCGCGCAGCTTGCCCTTCAGCTCGTTGAACCCGTACTCGGCGAAGAGCGGGTTCGTCGGGTCGTCGGTGATCCCGGGCGCGGCGGACGCGTGCGGGAAGACCAGCGGTTCGATCCGGGCGTCCAGGCGCGGGTTGTAGAAGAAGGGCACGGAGAACCGCTCGGTGGCTCCGGGTGGACTCACGACCCGGTGGTTCGTGGCGAGCAGGTAGCCGTCGGTGGCGACCTCCAGCAGCTCGCCGAGGTTGACGACGAACGCCCCCGGCAGCGGTGGCACGTCGTGGAAGAGGCCGTCCGCCCGCTGCACCTGGAGCCCGCCCACGGTGTCCTGGAGCAGCAGCGTCAGGAACCCGTAGTCCTTGTGCGCCCCCACGCCCTGACCGGCGCCGTCCCCCGCGCTCCCCGGATACCGCACGAGCTTGAGATGCGGGTGGGCCCACTCCCCGAACGCCGGCTCGTAGAAGTCGGCGGGCGCCCCGATGGCGGTGAGCAGCTCGCGCAGCAGCCGTGCCGCGACCGAGCCGAGGCGGTCGATCCAGGCCAGGGCGGCGGTCCGCAGCTCCGGCAGCGCGGCGGGCCACTGGTTCGGGCCCTGCAGCCACCAGTAGGCGGGCTCGTCCGCGCCGGGCCTGCGGGCGGGCCGCTCGGCGCCTATGTCGAGCTGGTCGCGCCAGTCCCGGCTGCCGCCCGTGCGTTCGTCGCCGGTGCGCGTGTAACCGCGGAAGTGCGGCGAGCCGATGTTGTCGAGGGCGAGCCGGTCGGCCTCGGGCAGTGCGAAGAAGCGGTGCATGGCGTCGAGCAGGGCGCTGGTCTCGGCCGCGCTCACCCCGTGCCCGACGAGCTGGAAGAAGCCCACGTCGTGGGCGGCGCTGTGCAGCTGCGCGTGCAGCAGGGCACGGGCCTGGGGACCGCGGTCGGCCGCGGAGAGGTCGATGATCGGAAGCTGCTGGAACGGCGAGGAGGACGGGTACGTCGTCATGGGGTGCGTCCGCGGGGTGTACGGGGTGCCCGGGCGGGCCGCCGGGGATGGGGCGGGGGCCACGGGTGCCGGAGGAGAGAGGTGAGGGCCGAGGTCAGGCGCTGGGCCGACAGCCCATGCTCGTGACGCGCACGTAGTCCACGTGTCGGCGTCGGACGAGCATCGGAAGCATGGCCCAAGAGTACTGCGGACCCTCACAAACGTATGTGCCCCACCTCACACATGCCGCACAACGCAGGCGACCCGCGAGTTCGGGTCCCTCAGCCTCGCGGCGGAGGAGCCGGCCGGACGTACCGGCGAACTCGCGGGTCGGGTGACTGCTGGAGATTGGGCCGGCTGCGCGCTGCTTCACGCGCGGGTCCGGCACCGCACTGGATGTGGTGACGGGCCTCTAGCCCGCAGCCACCTCACGCGTCCGGTTGGGATACATCTGCCGAACCACCTCCTCTCTCGTGTGCACCACACCTTAGGAACGGATCGCGAACGGCTCAACTGTTTTTTTTCGAGCGGTCCGTGGTCCGCGGGACGGGTGGGGCGGAATTCCCGCGCGCAACGATTTCGTCCAATCTTCGGGGAATCAGGTGTGGGCTGGGTCACGTTCGAGTTGAATGAATGCCAGTGAGTGAACTGTCTCGCCGTACGTGCGGACGCAGCCTGCAGGGGGTCCAGGTGAGTGCTTCCCGGCGTAGTGGGACCACCGATGAGCTGGGGCCGGACGAGCCCGAGCCGGATGGTTCGGATCTGCTTGCCGCGCTGCTGGACGGGATGGACGCCGCCCTGTGCGCGTTCGACGCGGACGGGGTCGTCACCCATTGGAACCGTGAGGCCGAGCGGATTCTCGGCTGGACCGCGGCCGAGGCCGTGGGGCGGCCCGGATTCGCCGGGTGGGCCGTGCGGACCGCGGACGCCGAGGAGGTCGAGGGGCGCCTGCTGTCCGCCATGGAGGCCCCGGGCCGGCAGGTGAACGAGTTCGCGCTGCTGACCAAGGAGGGCGGGCGGGTGCTCGTCCGGACCCAGTCCGCCGCGGTGCGCGGCCCCGACGGCAAGCCGGCGGGGGTGTACTGCGCCTTCAGCGAGGTGCACGCGCAGATCGACCTGGAGCGGTCCATCGCCCTGAGCGAGGCGCTGTTCGCGGACGCCAGCTGGGGTGTGGTGCTCGTCGACGCGGACCTGCGGCCCGCCGTGGTCAACGCCCACGCGGCCCGCGCCCTGGGCATGGGCCGCACGGCGGTGCTCGGGCGGCCCCTCGGGGAGTTGCTGTCGCAGGGTGTCGAGGAGCTGGAGAGCGCGCTCACCCACGTGCTCGCCGAGGGAGCGCCGCCCGCGCCCGCCGAGATGTGGGTGAGCGTGCGCTCGGCGGAGGGCGAGAAGCGGCGGTGCTGGCGCAGCGGCTTCGTGCGGCTGGCCTCGCCGCTCACGGAGGAACCGGTCCCGCTCGGTGTCGGGTGGCTCTTCCAGGACGTGACGGAGGCCAGGCAGACCGAGCAGGAGGCGGCGCTGCTGCGGTTCCGGGCCAATCAACTGCACCGGGCGGCCCGGGCCGCGGCCGAGTGCGAGGACCCGGGCGAGGCGGCCACCGTCCACCTGGACTTCTCGCTCGCCGGATTCGCCGACCATGCGCTGATCGACCGCGTGGCCGGCGGCCCGGTGGCGGACGGTGAGGGGCCCGTGCGGCTCGTACGGGCCGTCGCCACGCCGGCCGGGGCGCCGGGGCCGAGCCTGCTCACCGGGAAGGCCGGACTGCCCGTGCGGTACGCCGAGGGGCACCCCGCGCTGCAGTGCGTGGAGCGGGCCGGGTCCGTGCGGGCCGGCTCCGGTGAGAGCACGCCCGAGCGGACGCGCGAGTGGGCCCTGGCCCGTCAGTGGCCGGCGGACTCGGTGCACGCCCTGTGCGCGGTGCTGCGCAGCCGCGGCCGGACGCTGGGTGTCGTGACGTTTCTGCGCGGGGCGGGGCGCAGCCGGTTCGAGCGCGCGGACGCCATGTACGCGGAGGACGTGGCCGCGCGGATCGCCATGGCGCTGGACCTGAAGGGGCTGGTGGAGCGGCCGTAGGCGCGGCGCGACGACCTCGGGGCGCGCCCCGGGACCGGGCGGACGCGTCTGCCGGGACCGGACGCGTCTGCCGGGACCGGACGCGTGCCCGGGCCCCGGCGGTGAGTCCCGGCCCCGGCGGTGCGTCCCGGGCGGATGTGACTCCGCGTCGGTGTCCGGCCCGGGGTGATGAGCCCGCGCCGGTGTCCGGGGCGGGCGGGGTGTGCCGACCCTGACGGCCCGCGCCGGTGTCCGGGCCGGGCGGTTCAGCGCCGGTAGAAGATCCGGTCGCCGTACTCCGTCATCACACGGCCGTTCCACTCGTGGCCGCCGTCCACGTTGCCCGAGCGCAGCAGCGGCGGCTCGATGCCACGGCCGGCCAGCGCGCCGGCGGCGGTGGCCATGACGGCCTGGAGCAGGGCCGACGTGACGACCGTGGAGGCGGGGGCGAAGGGGGCCTCGATGGCGTCCAGGGTCAGTTCCGCGTCTCCGACCGCGATCTTCGAGTCGAGGACGATGTCGCAGTGGTCCTTCAGATACGTCCCCGAGACGTGCCGGGAGGTCGTCTCCGAGGCGTAGGCGACCGAGGTGACCCCGATGACCTTCACGCCCAGCGCGCGGGCGTTCATGGCCATCTCGACGGGGAGCGCGTTGCGGCCCGACAGGGAGATGATCACGAGCAGGTCCCCGGAGCGGAGGGGACTGCAGTCCAGCACCGCGCCCGCGAGACCGTCCACCCGCTCCAGGGCGGAACCCAGCGTCGCCGGCATGACGTCGACGCCGACCACGCCCGGCACGGCGAGCAGGTTCATCAGGGCGAGACCGCCCGCGCGGTAGACGACGTCCTGCGCGGCGAGCGAGGAGTGCCCGGCGCCGAAGGCGAAGAGCCGGCCGCCTTCCGCGACGGTGTCGGCGATCAGGGCGCCGGCCGCCTCGACGTCCTCGGCGCACTCGTCCCGCACCCGCTGCAGCAGGCCGATCGCGGCGTCGAAGAACTGCCCGGCCAGCTTGCTGTCGCTCATCGGCGAAGCCCCTTAGAAGTCGCGTCGGCACAGGGCCGGCGAGCGGACCGGCGGCCCGGCACAGCCGTACTCCCGTCGTGTCGCGGATCACGTTGCGGTCTGGACCAGTGCCCTGTCAATACGGCCCGCGGGAGCGACACTGGGCGGAGGGCCGCCGGTGCGCGGCCCGGCGGCGGAGCCGCCCGGCCGAGGGCACCAGCCGCCCGCAGGGGCGCCGCACCACCTGTGGCCGACGTCCGACCCCGGACGTCCGGCCTCCGACGCCGGACGCCGGGCGCCTGCCCGACCTCGGACACGCGCCCGACCTCGGACGGGCGTTCGGGTTCCGGTCGTATCCGGTCCGGCCGGGGCCGGGCCCGCGTCGCCCCGGAGGCACTCGTCATCGTGTGGTTCCCCCGGCGAGGCACGGTTGTCGGTGGTATGCGTCAGAATTGAGTTCAGGGCCAGCGCACAAGCCGGTGAGCCACCGAGCCTCCGGCAGAGCTAATCGAGGGGCACGTATGTCCGGACTGATCGACACCACGGAGATGTATCTCCGCACCATCCTCGAGCTGGAGGAGGAAGGCGTGGTCCCCATGCGCGCCCGGATCGCCGAGCGGCTCGACCAGAGCGGACCGACGGTCAGCCAGACGGTGGCGCGCATGGAGCGCGACGGCCTGGTGGCGGTCGCCAGCGACCGGCACCTGGAGCTCACCGACGAGGGCCGCCGCCTGGCCACCCGGGTGATGCGCAAGCACCGCCTGGCCGAGTGCCTGCTCGTCGACGTGATCGGCCTGGAGTGGGAGCAGGTGCACGCCGAGGCCTGCCGCTGGGAGCACGTGATGAGCGAGGCCGTCGAGCGGCGCGTTCTGGAACTGCTGCGCCACCCGACCGAGTCGCCGTACGGCAACCCGATCCCCGGCCTGGAGGAGCTCGGCGAGAAGGACGGCGCCGACCCGTTCCTGGACGAGGGCATGGTGTCGCTGGCCGAGCTCGACCCGGGTCTGGACGGCAAGACCGTCGTCGTACGCCGGATCGGTGAGCCCATCCAGACGGACGCGCAGCTGATGTACACCCTGCGCCGGGCGGGTGTGCAGCCCGGTTCCGTGGTGAGCGTGACGGAGTCGGCGGGCGGCGTGCTCGTCGGCAGCGGCGGCGAGGCGGCGGAGCTGGAGTCGGACGTCGCGTCCCACGTGTTCGTCGCGAAGCGCTGACGCGCCACGGGCGCCGGTGGCCGCCGGTCGGCCGGCCGGCACCCGTGGACGGTGCGCGTTCCGGACGGGGCGCCGGCGTCCGGTGCGCGTGGGCGGACGCGGCATCCCGGTGCGCGTCCCCCGGTCCTGAGCCCGCGAGGGGCAGCCCCCGGGCGCGGGCCGCGGGGCCCGGCTTCGGCCGGACCCCGGGGTCCGCTCCCGGGAGCCCGCCGGACAGGGCCGGAACCGCGGCCCACGCGCGGCCGGGCGCCCTCGGGACCGTGCGGCGGCCCCCCGTCCGGTCGGTCCGGTCATGTCAACTCCTGGGGCGGGAGAGGTAGTTGCGATGCCTGCGCCGCCTCGCCGAAACCAAGATTCAGTGTGCCGAATCGCAGCGGCGAGACCATTTGCGTGCGAGGCTGTCGCGTGAGGCATATGACCTGAGGGCTCTTGACCGTGTCCGAGAGGGATGTCGCGCGGTCGGGGAGGGGACGGGGATGGTGTGCCGCAGACAGGGGGATGGCCCCGGCGCCAGATGGCGCCGGGGCCTGTCCTCCCCTGTGCTGACCCGGAGCCCCGAGCTCCCAGGGTCATCCCCTTCGGACCGTTGTCCCCGAGCGGTCCGCCTCCCGCTGAAGATCTCCCCTCGGCAGCGCCGGTCAATCCCCGGTCGTGGTCACTCGAACGAGGGGTGTTGTCGCCGAGCGGGCTATTTTCGAATGCCTATTCGATAATCTGGGGGCGTACGGCGGGCGTACCGGGTACACGTAGAGCGGCACACGGAGCGGCACGCCGGCGGTAGCGGCACAGCGGTGGCAGCAGCGGCGGAGAGCGGTACGAGGGACCGGCGGGCTCGAGTGGGAGCGAGCGGTCCGAGCGAGCTAGGGGGGTGCCAGACCTATGGTGCGGCGCATCGACGTGACAGGCGCGGGCGGCCTACGCCTGGCCGCGTGGGAGTTCGCCGGTCATCCCGAGAACGATCCCCCGTCGGGCCCGCAGGCCCCCGGGGTGCTGTTGCTGCACGGCCTCATGGGCCGCGCCTCGCACTGGGCCTCCACCGCCCGCTGGCTCTCCGAACGGCACCGGGCGGTCGCGCTCGACCAGCGCGGCCACGGGCAGAGCGACAGGGCGCCGCAGGAGGGCTACACCCGCGAGGCGTACGTCGAGGACGCCGAGGCCGCCCTCGAACAGCTTGGTCTCGGGCCGGCCGTCGTCGTCGGTCACGCCATGGGCGCGCTGACCGCCTGGCAGCTCGCCGCCAAACGCCCCGACCTGGTCCGCGGGCTGGTCGTCTGCGACATGAGGGCCTCGGCGTTAGGGGCCGCGTCGCAGCGGGAGTGGGAGCACTGGTTCAAGGCCTGGCCGATGCCGTTCGCCTCGCTCGCCGACGTACGGAAGTGGTTCGGCGAGGACGACCCCTGGGTGGAGCGCCCCAATCCGTCCCGCGGCGAGTTCTACGCCGAGGTGATGCACGAGACGTCCGACGGCTGGCGTCCCGTCTTCGAACCCGAGCAGATGCTGAAGTCCCGCGAGACCTGGGTGTATGACGCCCACTGGGAGGAGCTCGCCCAGGTCAGGTGCCCCGCCCTGGTCGTCAGGGGCCTGGACGGCGAGCTCGGCCGGGCCGAGTCCCAGGAGATGGTCCGGGTCCTGCCGCACGGCCGGTACGCGGAGGTGGCCGACGCCGGCCACCTCGTCCACTACGACCGGCCGCAGGCCTGGCGCACCGCGATCGAGCCGTTCCTCGACGGCGTCCTCACCGGCTGACCGGGAACCCCGGAGACCCGGCCCGCGCGCCCCTGGACCCGTCGTCCGGATCATGTCGTCCGGATCAGGCGGCGGGACGCGGGGCAGGGCACGCGCGTCCGCCGTGTCGTCGCCGCTCGCCGACCCCTCCCACGCTCGCGTGGGAGGCCCGTCCCGTCGGCGCCCCCTCCGTCCCGCGACCGCACGCACCTCGCCCCCGCTCGCCCCGCCCCGACCGACGAGAAACCGCGTACCGGCGCCACCCGACCGCACGACGGGGGCCCTGGCTCAGCCCTTGCTCACCGCCGCCAGGATCTCCGGGAGCCGCCGGGCCGTGCGGGGCGCGGCCATCCGCAGCCCCAGCAGCGCGATCAGCGCCCCGTATCCCGCCCCGAGCGGCAGCAGCAGCCAGCTCCACCGGTCTCCGTCCGCCGCCACGTTCACCCAGATCGTGAGGACGATCACGGGGGCGCTCAGCAGGGCCGCCGAGACCATGCCGCCGAAGATGGAGATCCAGGCGAGCCCCGCCTGCCCGGGGGCCACGTTCTTGTACCCCTCCTGCGGGATCGAGTACGGGAAGCGGGCCGACGACCAGGCTCCGGTGGCCAGCATCGCGCCGAGCAGCGCGAAGGACAGCCCCAGCACCTCGGGCAGCCGCCCCCAGTCGCCGAGCAGGGCGGTCGTCAGGGCGGTCACGAGCGTCGCGTACGGCAGGGTGATGACCAGCAGGGCCAGCGCCCGTCCGCGCAGTTCGACATACGCGTCCCGCGGGGACGAGATCGTCATCGCGACCGTCCAGAACGCGGACGTGTCCTGCCCGAACTGGTTGTACATCTGGATCCCGAGCATCCCGGCCGCGAAGCACGCGAAATAGACCGAGCCGGTGCCCTGCAGCGCGTTGAACACCGGCACGATCAGCCCGATGGCCAGCGAGGTCACCCACGCGGCCTTCGTCTTCGGGTCCCGCCACACGTACCGCAGACTGCGCTCCATGACCGTCCCGGTGCGTCCCGGCGGCAGCAGCCGGCCGAGCCCCGAAGGGCCCCGCTCCCGGGTGGGCTCCGCGGTCCGCAGGGTCGAGCCGTCCGGTGAGGTCATCAGGCGGGTCAGATGCCGCGACCACAGCGCCAGCAGCCCCGCCAGCGCGGCCACGCCCAACGCCAGTTGCACGGCCCCGGCCCCGTACGAGCCCTCGCTCACCGAGTCCACGGCACCGATCGCCGACCCCGGCGGCACCCACCGCAGCACGTCGGCCACCGGGTCGAGTTCCGCGAGGCCGCCCGCCGAACCCAGGCGCTGCACACCGAAGTTGACCAGCTGCGCGCCGACCGCGATCACCAGCCCGCTGAGCACCGCGAGATCGCGGCCCTTGCGGCTGGACAGCAGCCGGATGTTGGCGGCGGCGACGGCACGCGCGAGGGCCACGCAGACGAGCAGGGCCACGACCACGGCGACGACGGCGGTGACGTACGCCGCCGTGCCGCGCGCCACCGAGACGACGGACCCGACGAGCAGACAGAGCGTGAACAGCGGTCCGATGCCGACCAGCGAGGCCGCCAGCAGCGCCCTGACGAGCGGGCGCGGCCGCAGCGGCAGCATGACCAGCCGCGTCGGGTCGAGCGTCTCGTCGCCGCTGGGGAAGAACAGCGGCATCACGGCCCAGCCGAGCGCCAGCACCACCACCAGCGGCACGGTGACGGAGACGGCGTGCGGGTTGCCGCGCAGCGCGATCAGGCCCAGCAGCTGGAGGGCGGCGACGAGGAGGACGAGGACGACCGAGGTGAGGTACGCGGCCCGTCGCCCGCCCGACCGGCGCAGCCCGTTGCGCAGGAGCGACAGCTTCAGCCGTACGACGACGGGAGTGAGGGACGCGGTGGAGCCGGGTGGGGAAGGGGCCGCCGGGGTGCCCGGGGCGGTGCTCGCGGGGACGCTCGCCGGCGTGCTCACCGGGCGCCGCCGCCCAGCCAGTCCAGGTCGGCCCCGGGCGTGCGGCCGCGCGCGCCGACGAGTTCGAGGAACGCCTGCTGGAGCGAGGGAGCGTCGCCGCGGACCTCCGCGAGCGGGCCGTGGGCGCGGATGCGCCCCGCGACCATGACGGCCACCCAGTCGCACAGCGACTCGACGAGTTCCATCACGTGCGAGGAGAAGACGACCGTGGCGCCCGACCCCGTGTACCGCTCCAGGACGCCGCGGATGGTCTGCGCGGATACGGGGTCGACGCCCTCGAACGGCTCGTCGAGGAAGAGGACTTCGGGGTTGTGGAGGAGGGCGGCGGCGAGCCCGATCTTCTTGCGCATGCCCGTCGAGTAGTCGACGACGAGCTTGTGCTGGGCGCCCGCGAGGTCGAGGACGTCGAGGAGCTGAGTGGCGCGCTTGTCCACCTCGGGCCCGGGCAGGCCGCGCAACCGGCCGGTGTAGGCGAGGAGTTCACGCCCGGAGAGCCGCTCGAACAGCCGCAGGCCCTCGGGCAGGACGCCGATCCGGGCCTTCACCGCCGCCGGGTCGCGCCACACGTCACGGCCCACGATCTCGACGGTGCCCTGGTCGGGCCTGAGCAGCCCGGTCACCATCGAGAGGGTGGTGGTCTTCCCGGCCCCGTTCGGGCCGACGAGCCCGATGAACCGGCCCGCGGGCAGTTCCAGGTCGATCCCGCCGACGGCGACCTGCTCCCCGAACCGTTTCCAGAGCCCTTGCACGTGTACGGCTGCTCCCTGGGTCATGTAGGCACCCTACGGGTGAGCGGCCTTGTTCCGAGGGGGCGGGGAAGCGCGCGACCGGCCGCGACGGAACCGAGCCGGACCGGACCCGCCGTCCTGCGGCGCCCCGGCCCCGCCGGCTACCGGTCGCGTCCGCACGCGTAGGCGAGCGGTGAGATCAGCTCCTCCACGTCCGGCAGCCAGCGGTTGGCGGGCGTGGGGCGGCGGGCCCACTGCACGGACCCCCGGGACCCGAACCGGGTCGGCGGGGCGGCGACGTACGAACCCTCGCCGAGCGCGACGAGGTCGAGCGAGGCCGGCGTCCAGCCGAGCTTCCGTACGAGGTCGGGGACCTTCGCGGCGGCGCCGGGGAGCACGAAGAAGTGCATGCGCCGGTCCGGGGTGCAGGTCACCGGGCCGAGCGTCAGCTCCATCCGCTCCATACGGGCGAGCGCGAGGAAGCCGGCCGACTCGGGCACGTCGATCGCGTCGAACGTACGCCCGGTGGGCAGCAGGATCGACGCAGTGGGCTGCTTCGACCACATGCGGCGGGCGACGGTCACGCTGCCGGTCACCTGGGCCGCCCAGTCCTCGCGCGCCGGATGCGCGCCGGGCGCGGAGCACCGGCCGTCGCCGCAGGAGCAACGCTGTGTGCCGTCGACGGCTTCCAGCCAGGTACCCGGGAACACGTCCCAGTGGCGTTCCTCGGCATATCGCACGGCGGTGTCCAGCAGCGATTCGCCGCGCTGCTTCGGGATCTGGGCGGCCTCGGGCCCCGCGATGGTCTCTTCCACGATGAACACAACTCCGGTGACCACGGGGGGTTACGGGCGTGCCGTGCGCGGGGGAGGGGCATCGTTCCCGCACGTGGGGCGCATGGATGCACGGGTGGGGGCGCGCGTGGGGAACGGCAGCGGGGGGTGGGTAACCAGGGGAGGGGTCGGGCAACCGCCCTTACCCCGGCAATCCTCACATGTCCCGCATCTTCGGTATGTCTGCGGGGCATTGATCTTCATGGCCGGCCTCGCTCCATGTCGTCGGCCGATGAGGACACGTCACATCGGTGCGTGGGCAGGCACCACAGCCACAGGGGGTACGCCATGGCCGCAAGGCCGCTCGTCGCGCGGCAGCCGAACGAACGACTGCAGGCGCTCATCCAGGAAGCGGGCTGTTCCAACGCCGGGCTGGCCCGCCGGGTCAACATGTGCGGCGCGGAGCACGGCCTCGACCTGCGCTACGACAAGACGTCCGTGGCCCGCTGGCTGCGTGGCCAGCAGCCGCGGGGACGGGCGCCCGCGATCATCGCGGAGGCGCTGGGCCGCAAGCTCGGCCGTACGGTCACGATCGACGAGATCGGCATGGCCAACGGCAAGAACCTCGCGTCCGGCGTCGGCCTGCAGTTCTCGCCGACCGTCCTGGGCGCCATCGAGCAGGTGTGTGAGCTGTGGCGGAGCGACGTCGGACGCAGGGACTTCCTGTCCGGCTCGTCCGTCGCCGCCTCCGCGCTCGTCGAGCCCAGCCGTGACTGGCTGATCTCCGCGCCGGACTCCCAGGTGGCGCGCGCGGCGGGCCCGCGGGTCGGGGTCTCCGACGTGGCGGCGGTGCGCGCGATGACCCAGGCGCTGGTGGACCTCGACCACCAGTACGGCAGTGGCCATGTGCGCCCGGTCGTCGTGCACTACCTCAACAGCGTGGTCTCCGGCCTGCTCGCGGGCTCCTACCGGGAGGCGGTCGGGCGTGAACTCTTCGCAGCCGTCTCCCGGTTGACGGAGCTCGCCGGCTACATGGCCATCGACACCGGTCAACCGGGGCTCGCCCAGCGCTACTACATCCAGGCGCTGAGACTCGCCCAGGCGGCCGGTGACCGGGGGTACGGCGGCTACGTGCTCGCCGCGTCCATGAGCCACTTGGCGGCGCAGCTCGGGAACCCGCGCGAGATCGCGCAGTTGGCGCGTGCCGCCCAGGAGGGCGCACGGGGACGGGTGACACCGCGCGCGGAGTCGATGTTCCACGCCGCCGAGGCGCGCGGGCACGCGCTGATGGGCGACGCGCGCGCCGCCCAGGTTGCGTCGGGGCGCGCGGTCACTGCCCTGGAGTCCGCCGACGGGGCCTCGGGCGACGACCCGGCGTGGATCGCGCACTTCGACGAGGCGTATCTCGCCGACGAGTTGGCGCACTGCCACCGGGACCTGGGGCAGGCCGAGGCGGCCGCGCGGTGCGCGGAGGAGTCGCTCGCCGGGCATCCGGAGTCGCGGGCCCGCCGCCGGGCCATCGGCTATGTGCTGCTCGCCACCGCGCAGGTCCAGCAGCGCGAGGTGGAGCAGGCGTGTCATACGGGCCTGCGCGCGGTCGAGTTGCTGGGCACGCTGCGCTCCAACCGGGGGGCCGAGTACCTGGAGGACCTGCAACAGCGCCTCGATCCGTACCGGGAGGAGCCGGTGGTGAGGGAGTTCGGGGCGAGGCTGGAGCTCCAGGCGGCGGCGTGAACGTTTTGCGGACGGGGGTGTGAACGGCGGGAAAACGACGGCGCTCCGCGGGACAGGGGGGAGATACAGCGCACGGCGGGGCGTATTCGTTACCCCGGTCACCGCGGGCAGGGGTGATGACCTGTGCTGCGTGGCACGGGCTCATGGGGACCCGGTAGCGTGAGTCGACGATTCCGAAGGTCCCCCATAAGTAGGAGTCCCGGTGACGCAGAGTGGACAGGGCGAGCAGCCCTCGGCGCGACCCGCGCGTGAAGGCATCGTGCTGCCCTCCGACGGTGGCGAGCCGCTGCTGCCGGGCATGACGGGCGACCAGGCCGTTCCGGCCGGAGGCCGGTCCTGGGACCGGCCGTGGGGTCCCGACCCCGCGGCCGCGCCCGCCCCGCAGCCCGGTGAGGGCTGGGGGCAGCCGGTGAACGGCACCCAGACCTGGGGCGAACCCGGTGCGGGACAGCCCGCCGCCGCGGGCCCGGACTGGGGCGCCCACGACGGGCCGTCCCAGGGTTCCGCCGGCTGGTCCGCGGGGCCGGACCAGGCCCCGGACGCGCACTGGGGCGCCTCCGCCCAGCAGGGCGCACAGGCGCCGCAGCAGGCGCCGGGCGCCGGGCCGCTCCCGGCCGAGGGCGCGCAGGCGCAGCAGTTCGGCGGGCAGCAGTCACCGTCGTACGGCGGCCACGGGACGTCCTCGTACGAGAACGGCTCCTACGGGAGCGGCCCGTACGAGAACGGCTCGTACGGGGACGGACAGGCCCAGGCGTACGGTGCCCAGGGCGGCCAGGCCGCGCCGCTGCCGCACGCCGTCGCCCCCGGTGCCCTGCCTCCCGTCGCCGACGAGGGCGCCACGCAGTACATCCCGCCCGTCCCGGCCGCCGACGAGGGCGCGACCCAGTTCCTGCCGCCGATCGGTCCCGGCGCCCTTCCGCCCGAGGTGAGCGGGGGCGGAGCCCGGTTCCCGGGGCACGCGCCCCAGGGCATGCCCGGCGCCGGATCGCCGTCCGCGGCCGCGAACCCGGACGCCGAGCCCACGCAGTTCATCGCCCCGGTGCCCGCGGACCCGTCCGGGGGGACGTACGGGATACGCCCGGGCGGCCCGGAGGACCGGCAGCCGCCCGCGGAGTTCGACAACCTCTTCCGCTCCGAGTCGAGCGCACCGGAGGGGCCCGCGTCCACGCAGCAGCTTCCGCGCTTCGAAGCGGAGGCCCCGCACACCCCACAGGCCCCGCACACCCCACAGGCCCCGTACGCCCCTCAGGCCCCCTATGGCGCGCAGGCCCCGGGGATGCCCGGTGGACCGGGCGGACGGGCCGCCACCCGGCGTGGCGCGGCCCCCGAGGGCGGTGGCGGGCGCAGCCGCTCACGTGTCCCGCTGATCGCCGCCGTCGGTATCGGCATCGTCGTGCTCGGTGTCGGCGCCGGTGCCCTGCTCAGCGGCGGCGGCGGCGGTGGTGGGGGCGGCGGCGCGGACGGCGGCAGCAAGAACGTATCGGCGACGGCCGGGGCCACCGACGGCTCGGCGTCCGCGGGTGCCGACCCCGCCAAGGCCCAGGCCGTCGAGCTCGACAAGCTCCTCGCGGACAGCAACAACAGCCGTGACTCGGTCGTCAAGGCCGTCGAGAACGTGAAGGCCTGCAACAACCTGGGCCAGGCGGCCGGCGATCTGCGGGGCGCGGCCAAGCAGCGCGCCGGGCTCGTCACCCGGCTCTCCGCCCTCTCGGTCGACAAGCTCCCGAACCACGCCGCGCTGACCGCCGCGCTGAACAACGCGTGGCAGGCCTCCGCGTCGGCCGACAACCACTACGCGGCCTGGGCCGAGCAGGTGGGCGGCAAGAAGGGCTGCAAGGGCGGCCACGCCCGCACCACCGGCCAGACCCAGGCGGCCAACGCGGCCAGTGGCACCGCGAGTGCGCAGAAGGCGAAGGCCGCCGGGCTGTGGAACGCGATCGCGGCGAAGTACGGGCTGACGAAGCGGACCCCGATCCAGCTGTGAACACCCAGAAGGCCCGCCCCGCCGGATCATCCGGTGGGGCGGGCCTTCGGTGGTTCAGTGCTGGTCCGCGCTCTCCAGGGTCTTCGACTCGTCCTGGAAGCCGTCGAGTGCCGAGACGAGCTGGCCGCCGCGCACCACCTGGAACGTGACATTGGCGTTGACCAGGCGCGGGAAGTCGACGGCCGCGATCAGGTCCTCGAAGCGCCAGCTGAGCGGCGGCGTGAGCCCGTCCGTGGTCACCTTGAGGCCGTTGTCGAGGGTCTGCCGGATCGCGTTCGAGGTCACATCGCCCCCGAGCGCCTCCACGACCTTCTTGAACACGTTGTAGGCGATCCAGGTGGTCTGCACCCCGGCGTCCGCGGGATCGATCCGGTTGTCGCCGAAGGCCTGCTCCTTGATGACCTTGCGCATCGGGTCCCAGAGGGGGTCACTGGCCACCGGGTACCAGCCGGTGACGTAGGCGCCCTCGTACGGGCCCGACTTCCCGCCGCTGGCGTCGATCCGTGACTGGTCGATGCTGCCGAGCACCGTTCCGGTCCCCACCTTCCGGTAGTCCGTGCGGCTGCGCCGGAAGGAGTCCATGAAGGTGTCCGTGCGGTCCCCGAGCGCGGTCACCACGCACCCGGTGCTCTGCGGGTTCGCGGTCGCGCGGTCGAGAGCCTGCTTGGCCTGCCCGGCGTACTCGGTCGCGTCCTCGGCGGCCCGCTGGTCGGCGGCGGCCGGGTGGTGCTCCCTCTTCAGACCCGCGTCGAGCAGCACCGGGAGCTGGTCGCCCGCGACGGTGTCGGGACGGATCAGCGACACCGGGCCGCACTTCTTGCCGAGCTGTTCCCCGAGACCGGCCAGCAGCGCGGGCGCGCCGCCGTTGACCGGGTAGGAGAGGGGGCTCGTGAACTCGTCGTCGGTGACGCCGTAGCCGCCGATGTACGGGATGCCGGCGGCCTCCAGCGGAGCCAGGAACGAGCGGCCGTGCTGGCTGTACGAGCCGACGACGGCGACCACGTTCTCCTTGGCCGCGCGCCGTGCGCACTGCGCGGCACCCACGGTGTCGTTGTGGTCGTTGCAGGTCAGGACGTCGAGCTTGTGGCCCTTGATGCCGCCGTGGGCGTTCACCCAGCGGGCGTAGGCCTGGGCCATGGCGGGCATGCCGGGCTTGTTGGTCGCGGCGGTGTCCTGGGGGGCCCAGGTCATCACCTTGATGGTGTCGTCCCCGGAACCCCCCATGACACCGGGCACGACACCGCAGCCGACGGCGACCGACGCGCACGCGGCCAGCGCGGCGGCGGACAGCAGTCTGGTCCTGGCGGGTCGGGGGTGAACGGGTGAGGTGGTGCGGGTACGTCGCCTGCCGGTCATGGACACGCACGATTCCCCCACATCACAAACCCATGTGTGACCCGTGGTCAACAGGGGGTGACATAGAGGTGAATTAGAGGGGTGGATGATCTGCTTTTCGCGGGGAACGTACGATCGGTGACCGTGCAAGGTTCGGAGAACTCTTCCCGTCGCGGCCGTCGCTCCCCCACCATGGGCGGCATGCCACTGAACGACATGCCCTGGTGGCGCTGGCGCAGCAATGTGCGCTCCGCGCTGCACATGCTCTCCGACCCCGCCTTCCAGCGTGACGTCTGGCTCGCCGGCGTCGACGGATACGGGGACGTCACCGACGCCGTGTACCGGCTGGTGGAGGACACCTGGCTGGACAACTGGTCCGCCGAGAAGTACGTCGGCACGATCTTCCGGGACTCCCAGGAGGCGGCCCTCGTCGACACCGCGGTGCTCCGCGTCCTGCGGATCGTGCACCAGGTCGGACCGGACGCTCCCGTCTCCGCGTACGTCGACCACGCCGCCTGGCCGGAGGCGGTGCGGGCGGCGCGTGACGCGCATGTGCGGCTGGCCGCGAGCGACGGCGAGGACCCCGACGTCCCGCCGCGTACGCTGGAGCTGCTGCGGATCATGACGCGCTCGGCGTAGCCCCGGCGCGGGCGTCCGGGTGGCGGGACGGTCGTCCGTCGCGGAGGCCCCGTATGGGACCCTGTGCCGCATGAACGAGCAGTCCGTGCGCGCCGCCGAACCCGCCGCCGAGCCCGCCGAGCAGTACGTCCTGACCCTCTTCTGCCCGGACAAGAAGGGGATCGTGCACGCCGTGTCGAGCTACCTCTTCATGACCGGCTGCAACATCGAGGACAGTCAGCAGTTCGGCGACCACGACACGGGCCTGTTCTTCATGCGCGTCCACTTCTCGGCGGAGTCGCCGGTGACCGTGGACAAGCTGCGGGCGACCTTCGCGGCCATCGGCGACTCCTTCCACATGGACTGGCAGATCAACCGGGCCGAGGACAAGATGCGCATCGTCCTCATGGTCAGCAGGTTCGGCCACTGCCTGAACGACCTGCTGTTCCGGGCGCGGACCGGGGCGCTGCCCGTCGAGATCGCGGCTGTGGTGTCCAACCACACGGACTTTGCCGAGCTTGTGGACTCGTACAACATCCCGTTCCGTCATATTCCGGTGACCAGGGACACCAAGGCGCAGGCCGAGGCGGAGCTGTTGGAACTGGTCAGGGCCGAGGACGTCGAACTGGTCGTCCTGGCCCGCTACATGCAGGTGCTCTCCGACGACCTGTGCAAGCAGCTGAGCGGCCGGATCATCAACATCCACCACTCCTTCCTGCCGAGCTTCAAGGGCGCCAAGCCGTACCACCAGGCGCACGCCAGGGGCGTCAAGCTCATCGGGGCCACCGCGCACTACGTCACCGCGGACCTCGACGAGGGCCCGATCATCGAGCAGGAGGTCGAGCGGGTCGCCCACGGCGTGACGCCCGACCAGCTCGTCGCTCTGGGCCGGGACGTGGAGTGCCGGGCGCTGGCGCGTGCGGTGAAGTGGCACGCGGAACGCCGCATCCTCCTGAACGGCCGCCGCACGGTCATCTTCGCGTAGCCCGGCTCGCCCGTGCCCGGGGGTGCGGGCGTGCGCCGGGAGGCCGGCGCCGGGGTCATGTCCTCCAGCCCGTCCGGCGTGTGAGGACGGGCCCTTCGGGCAACGGCGGGGGTCCAGGGGGGCGGCAGCCTTTTGGCGGAGCCCCCGGGCGGCGGACGGGCCGCAGGGGCGGCGGGGGACGGGAGACGCCCCCCGCCCACCTACATACGGCTCAACGCCGCCGCGGCGAACAGCACATCCCTGATCGCCTCCCGGTCGCCGACCTGCCCCGCCGCGGCCTCCTCCGGCGACACGTGCCCGGCGGCCAGCCGGCAGAACTCCACTCCGTCCAGGGCGACATGGGCGACCTCGCGTTCGGCGGACGCCACCGCGGCCGGTGAGTCGAGCGGAATCAGCCACTCCCCGCCCCCGGCCCCTTCGATCTCCAGCCGGAGACTGCGGCCGGGTGCCCCCGCCGCGACCAGATGACGCCCCGCCGGAGCCGCCCGTCCCGCCCGTCGCCGCTCGTCCAGCGACACCGGCAGCATCCGCGCCGCGAGATCGATCATCCGGTGCAGATGGCGCGGCGCCGGCGGCTCGTACGGATAGTCCACCGCGTCCGCGATGTCCCCGGCGTGCACCCAGCACTCGAAGGCCCGGTCCAGCATCGAGTCCCGGAGCGGCAGCGCGAAGCCGCCGTAGGACACGGCGAGCCGCCCTGAGCCGCCGCCCGCGAACGCCACCGTCCGCACGAGATGGTGGCTCTGCTCCCGCCAGGGCGCGCGCACGGCCCGGGTGGGCGGGAAGTGCGAGGCACGCCAGTAGGCCTCGGTGCGCCCGGTGGGCGTCGTGGCCTCCGGCGCGGGTTGCTCCGTCCCCGGCGGGACCCCGGTCGCGGCGGCCGCGTCGGCCTCGGCCCGTACCCGCTCGGCGGCCCCGCCGAGCGGGTCGTCCAGGCCCAGCGCGACCCCGACCAGACCGTCCACGCTGAGCAGGTGCGCGATCACCCCGGCGACCGTCGTCCGGCGGCTCACGGGCCCGTCGTCCTCGAACCAGCGCAGACGGACCGGCGCATGCCACTCCGCGTCCGCTATGTCCTGCAGCAACGCGTCGAGCCGCGCGGTCTCCGCGTCGTAGGGCGCCGCCCACTCGGGTACCGGGATGCGCGGCGGACGCCGGTCGAGACAGCTCTCCAGGACCCGGGTGCGCAGCGCCGGGTCGAGGTCGAGGCTCTCCGGCCGGTGCAGCAGCCCGACCGCCCCGCGCAGCCGCAGCGCCTCGTCGGCGCAGGCACCGCATTCCCCGAGGTGCTCCTCGACCGCGGCGGTCTCCTCCCCCGAGCACGCGGCCAGTGCCCACGCGCCGAGCAGTGACTTCAGCACCCGGTGCTCCAGGGCGAGCGTCGCGGGCACGGGCACGGGCACGGGTACGGGTACGGGCAGCGGCAGTCCGCCGTCCTCGACGGACGTACGCGGCGGCGGTACGCGCGAGGGCCGGCCGATGGCCACGGAACCGTCCGGGCCGCCGCGGTCCCCGTCACTCCCGGCACCCCCGCCACCGGCGCCGAGGCCTTCGCCGACATCGCCGACATCGCTGTCACCGCCTTCGGAACCAGCGGGACCACGGCCCTTCCCCTCGTACGACGTCTCGCGTTCCGCTTCCCGCTCCCCGGGCTCCTTGTCCTCGCGCTCCACGTGCTCCTGGGACTCCACGTGCTCCACGTGCTCCTCGGGCTCCACGTGATCCACGTGCTCCTGGGTCCCTTCGCCGCCCCCGTGCTCGTCGAAGACGCCGGGCCGGTCCGCTCCTTCCGTCACCGCGCACCCCCGAACCCGGGCGGCGCGCCGGAGGGACCGGCGTCGTGGGCGGTGGACAGCAGCTGGAGGCCGAGCCGGAGCCGGCGCCGGGCCTCGTCCTCGGTGACGCCGAGGTCGGCGGCGGCCTGGCGGTAGTCGCGGCGCTGGAAGTACGCCAGCTCCAGCGCGGCCCGCAGCGGGGTGGGCATGGACGTGACGATGTAGTCAGCGCGGGCGGCGACGGACGCACTGCGCACCTTGCTCTCCAGCTCCTCGGTGGTGCCCCCGCCCGCCAGGGCGAGCGCGGCGGTCTCGGTCGCGCGCAGTCGCTGCACGGCGAGCCGATGGGTCAGTGTGGCGACCCAGGTGCGCAGCGGACCCTGCTTCGGGTCGTACGACTCGGGGTTCTCCCAGACGTGGACGAACACCTCGCGGGTGATCCCGTCGGCGGCCCGCTCGTCGCCGAGCACGCGGTGCGCGAGGCCGTGCACCAGCGAGGCGAACCGGTCGTAGAGCTCACCGAGCGCCGCCGCCTCCCCGCGCGCGAGCCGCTGCTGCATCTTGCGGTCCCAGCGGGGCGGTGCGTCCTTCGCCGCCATACGGCCCCCTCACCCCTGCTCGTGCCCGGTCGGTCTGTCCGTGTCCAGCCTGTGCGCATCGCTGTCTCGAATGTAGTCGGCACGTAGGACAGCGCACGCCCCTTTACGCCAACGTGCGCCCCTGGGCGGGCCGGGAATGGTAAAAGCCCCTCACTCGCCCCGCACATCCGATCGAATGGGACCGTACGTGACCGACATGCGACCGAAACAGTTCGCTCGTCCAGCAATTTCGACCGTAGACCGACGTTTCATCGATCGCGGTCCGGTGTTTCATGGAACGACGGTTGGGCAGCCGCGCTGAAAGGAAGCGTAGGAACTGCTTCCGTTTCCTGGTGGGCGAGGCGAGCGAGAGGCGACGCGGTGACGCTCAAGGTGACCGACGGCGAACTGGGCGGATGGGCCGTGCTCCGGGTGTCGGGCGAGATGGATCTCGCGACGTCACCGGTGCTGCGCCAGCGGGTGCACGACGCGGTGGCGGAAGGCCGCCGCAGCCTGGTCCTCGACCTCTCCGAAGTGCTCTTCTGCGACTCCAGCGGTGTCGGCGTCCTGATCGCCACCCGCCGGCTGGTCCGCTCCTGCCAGGGCCGGCTGCGGCTGATCCTGCCGGCCCAGGGCGCCGCCGACGGTTCGCACGTCAACCGGGTCCTCGCGGCCCTCGGCGTCCGCCGTCTCTTCGACGTCTACCCGGACGCCCTCACGGCCGTCGACGAGGAGTCGAGCCCGCTCTCGGCGTGAGGTGCCACCGGCCGCGCCCCCTGTCCGATCGGCTCCGCGGTGCGCCGCGGAGTTGTCCAAGAATTCCTGCGGTCTTGGTACAAGCGTCGTTTTCCGGCTCCCTTCGCCGCCGGGTCGTCGTACGCTCCCTGCCAGATGAACCCGCAGTCCGGCACAGAGTCCGGCTGAGTTGTAAGGCGGTCCGAGAAGGCCATGGTCAGTACCGAGTACGAACGCAGGATTGCCGCCCGTTTCGCGGGCTTCGACCAGGACGGCAACGGCTACATCGACCGGGAGGACTTCAACGCGGCGGCGAAGTCCGTCCTTGCCGAGTTCGGTACGGCGGCCCGGTCCGACAAGGGCCAGGCCCTGTACGTGGGCGCGGAGGCGTTCTGGCAGGGCATGGCGGGCATAGCGGACCGCGACGGGGACCAGCGCATCAACCGGGACGAGTTCGTGAACGGCGCCGTGAAGCGGCTGCGGGACAACCCCGACCGGTTCGGGGAGATCGCCCGCCCCTTCCTGCACGCGGCCCTCGCCGTCGCGGACACCGACGGGGACGGAGCGGCCACGGTCGAGGACGCCGAGCGCGTGCTCAGGGCCCTGGGCGTGAGCGACGAGATCGCCGCCCTGGCGGCCGGGGCCCTCGACACGGACGCCGACGGCCGGATCGGCGAGTCGGAGGTCGTGACCGCGTTCGCCCGCTACTTCACGGTGCCGGAGTAGCCTCCGCGGACCCGGCCGGCCCCGAGAACCGCTCCCGGAGCCGGTACTTCAGTACCTTGCGCAGCGTCTCGTTGCGCGGAAGGGCCTCCACCACCTCCAGCTGCTCCGGCAGTTTGTGCACGGAGAGCCCTTCCGCGCGCAGGTACGCGACCGCGGCCGCGAGCGTCAGCGCAGCCGCCCCGGCCGGCTGTTCGACCACCGCGCAGACCCGTTCCCCGCGGTCGGCGTCCGGCAGCCCGATCACCGCGACGTCACCGACGGCCGGGTGCCGGTGCAGCAGATCCTCGATCTCCTTCGCCGAGATGTTCTCGCCCTTGCGGATGATGACGTCCTTCAGGCGCCCGGTCAGGACGAGGTGCCCGCTGTCCGTCAGGTGTCCCACGTCACCCGTGATCAGGAACCCGTCCGCGTCGAAGGCCTCGGCGGTCTGCGCCGGATCGAGGTATCCCTGGCAGACGGCCTCCCCGCGCAGCCGTACCTCCCCGTCCACGATTTTTATCTCCATGCCCTCCGGAGGCCGGCCCTCCGTCGTCGCCAGGTTCTCGGCGGTGTCGTCCGGCGCCCCCATGGTGATCATCGGGACCTCGGTCATCCCGTACCCGTGGGTGAGCTGCACGCCCATCTCCCGCACGACACGGTGGTAGACCTCGGGCGGCTTGGGCGCTCCGCCGCCCGCGAGCAGCCGCAGCGTGGGGATCACCGGCCGTCCCGGCCGCTTGCGCTGCTCGGCGAGGAACATCGAGTAGAAGGCCGTCGAACCGCCCGCCACCGTCACCCCGTGCGCGCGGTAGTCCTCCAGCGCGGCGGGCAGCGCGAAGTGCTCGAACATCACCGCGGGGAATCCGTACAGGAGCAGCATCACGGTGTAGTCGGGCCCGGCGATGTGCGCGTACGGGAAGGCCATCGAACCCACGTCGCCGGCCGACAGCCGCAGCGCGTGCGCCAGGCAGGAGCCGCCCGCGATCAGTGAGCGGTCCGTGTGCAGGACGCCCTTGGGGTCGGAGGTCGTGCCCGAGGTCCAGTAGATCCAGCGCACGGAGGTGCCGTCGGCCGGCGGGGGCGGGAGGACGCCGGGGTCACCGTCCGGCAGTACGCCGTACGCCTCGAAGACGCCCTTCGCGCCGAGCCGCCGTGCCATCGCCGTGTGGTCGAAGTCCCGCCACTCGCCCGGTACGGCGAAGTACTCGGCCCTGGACTCCCGCAGCGCGAAACCGACCTCGCGGTCGCGGTAGAAGGGGATCACGGGGGACTGGACGGCGCCCAGCCGCGCCAGCGCGAAGGACAGCACGGCGGTCTCGATGCGAGTGGGCAGCTGCCAGGCGACCACCGTGCCGGGGCGTACGCCCCTGTCGTACAGGCCCGCCGCCACCCGCTCGGCCCGCTCCCGCAGGGCGCCGAAGCTCAGGGAGCGGTCGCCCTGGAGGAGGACGGGCCGGTCGGGGGTGAGGTCGGCGCGGCGGTCGACCAGTTCCCAGAGGGTGCGCGAGGCGCCCAGAGCGTGTGCGGTGTCGTTCACGACGGCCCCCTGTAGCTGACGGATTGTCAGATTCAAGCGGGAGCGTAGGCCGCACCGCCTTGTCGGTCCATAGGCGCGGAGCTAGCCTGCTATCTGACGGGTCATCAGATAGGTATGCCAGGCGGAGGCCACTCATGACGGAACTGCCGCGGATCGTCAGCGTCGACGACCACGTGATCGAGCCCGCGCACCTCTTCGAGACCTGGCTGCCCGCGAAGTACCGCGACCGCGGGCCCAAGCCCCTCACGGCCGGCATCGGCGAGCTCGCCTACGTCGGCGGCAAGTACCGCATCACGATGGACCCGGACGGCCCGCCCACCGACTGGTGGATCTACGAGGACCTCAAGTTCCCGTACAAGCGCAACATCGCCGCCGTCGGCTTCGACCGCGACGAGATGACCCTGGAGGGCATCACCCGCGCGGAGATGCGGCCCGGCTGCTGGGACCCCGCCGAGCGCCTCAAGGACATGGACCTCAACCACGTCGAGGCCAGCCTCTGCTTCCCGACCTTCCCGCGCTTCTGCGGCCAGACCTTCGCCGAGGCGCACGACAAGGAGGTGGCCCTGGCCTGCGTACGCGCCTACAACGACTGGATGGTCGAGGAGTGGTGCGGTGACAGCGGCGGCCGGCTGATCCCGCTCTGCCTCATCCCGCTGTGGGACATCGACCTGGCCGTCGTGGAGATCCGGCGCAACGCGGCCCGCGGCGTGCGCGCGGTGACCTTCTCCGAGATCCCCACCCACCTGGGCCTGCCCTCCATCCACTCCGGCCACTGGGACCCGTTCTTCGCGATCTGCCAGGAGACCGGCACGGTCGTGAACATGCACATCGGGAGCAGCAGCCAGATGCCCGCGGCCTCCCCGGACGCGCCTCCCGCCGTCCAGGCGTCGCTGTCCTTCAACAACGCGATGGCCTCGATGATGGACTTCCTCTTCAGCGGCGTCCTGGTGAAGTTCCCGCGCCTCAAACTCGCCTACTCCGAGGGACAGATGGGCTGGATCCCGTACGCCCTGGAGCGCGCCGACGACGTCTGGGAGGAACACCGCGCCTGGGGCGGCGTCAAGGACCTCGTCCCCGAGCCCCCGTCGACGTACTACTACCGCCAGATCTTCTGCTGCTTCTTCCGCGACAAGCACGGCGTCGCGTCCCTGGACGTCGTGGGCCGCGACAACGCCACCTTCGAGACCGACTACCCGCACGTCGACTCGACCTTCCCGCACACCAAGGAGGTCGCCCTCGACCATGTGAAGGGCCTCGACGACGAGACGGTCCACAAGCTGATGCGCGGCAACGCGATCCGCATGCTGGACCTGGACCTCGACAGGTAGCCGGCCCGTGGACCTCACGTACACGGCCGAGGAGGAGGAGTTCCGGGCCGGGCTGCGCGAGTGGCTCGCCAAGGCGCTCCCGGCGCTGCCCCCGAAACCCTCCCCGGACGACTGGCCAGGCCGCCGCGCCTACGACCTCGGGTGGCAGCGGACCCTGTACGACGCCGGGTACGCCGGACTGCACTGGCCCCTCGACGCCGGAGGCCGGGGCGCGACGCCGGTCCAGCACCTCATCTACCTGGAGGAGACCGAGAAGGCGGGCGCCCCCTACGTGGGGGCCAATTTCGTCGGGCTGCTGCACGCCGGACCGACGATCGCCGCCGAAGGGACCGCCGGGCAGCGGGCGCGCTGGCTGCCGCCGGTGCTGCGCGGCGAGGAGGTCTGGTGCCAGGGGTTCAGCGAACCGGACGCGGGCTCGGACCTCGCGGCGCTGCGCACGCGCGCGTGGCGGGACGGCGACGACTACGTGGTGAGCGGGTCCAAGATCTGGACGTCCCACGCCGAGGTCGCCGACTGGTGCGAGCTGCTGGTGCGCACCGACCCGGCCGCGCCGAAACACCGCGGCATCTCCTGGCTCGCGATGCCCATGGACGCTCCCGGGATCACCGTCCGTCCGCTGCGCACGCTCGCCGGGCCGGCCGAGTTCGCCGAGGTCTTCCTCGACGAGGTGCGGATACCGGTCGCCCACCGCGTCGGCGCCGAGAACGACGGCTGGCGCGTGACGATGGTGACGTTGTCGTACGAACGCGGGACCGCCTTCGTCGGCGAGGTCGTGGCGTGCCGGCGGGTCCTGGGCGAACTCGCCCACGCGGCGCGCGGCAACGGGCGCTGGGACGATCCCGTGCTGCGACGGTGGCTGGGCAGGCTCAACGCCGAGTTCCGCGCGCTGTGGCGGCTCACCCAGTGGAACGTGAGCGAGGCCGGGCGGACGGGCGGAGTGCCGGGCGTCGGCGGCTCGGTCTTCAAGCTGCGGTACTCGCACGCGCGCCAGGAGCTGTACGACGCCGCCGCCGAGGTCCTCGGCCCCGAGGCGCTGGACCTGGACCGGGAGTGGACCCGCGACCGCCTGATGTCCCTCTCGTACACCATCGCGGCCGGCACCTCGCAGATCCAGCGCAACATCGTCGCCGAACGCATCCTGGGTCTGCCGAAAGGGCGGTGAGCTCACCCCGTGGACTTCCAACTCACCGAGGACCAACGCGCCTTGCGGGACGGCGTACGGGCGCTGCTGGCGGGCCGTTTCGGGCCGGAGCCACTGCGGGCGGCGGTGGCCCGCGGCGGCCGGGGTCTCGACCGGGCGCTGTGGCGCGAGCTGGGCGAGGCGGGCTTCTTCTCGCTGCGGCTGCCGGAGGCGGACGGCGGCGCCGGACTCGGACTGCCCGAGGCGGTACTGGCGTTCGAGGAGGCGGGCCGCGTGCTGCTCCCGGGCCCCCTGGTCGCGACGCATCTCGCGGCCGGTGAGGTGCCCGGGGCGGCGACCGGCGAGACCGTGGTCACCGCCGTGTACGGCGGGCTGGTGGAATGGCTGGACGAGTCCGACGCCGTACGGGACGGCGCCTGGGGCCCTGCCGCGGGCGGCGCGGCGGATGCCGTACCGCTCACCTCCGTGGACCCGCTGACACCGCTGCACCGAGTGCCCGGGAACCTCCCCACCGGCCCCACCGGCCGAGCAGGTCCCGCCGGCCGAGCAGGTCCCGTCGGTTCCCCCGCCCCCACCGGCCCTCCCCGCCCCCCGGATCCCCTCGTCACGCTCCTCACCGCCGCCGAGCAGCTCGGCAACGCCGCCCGGACCTGTGAGACGGCGGTGCAACACGCCCGGACCCGTGAGCAGTTCGGGCAGCCGATCGGGGCCTTCCAGGCGGTCAAACACCTGTGCGCGCAGATGCTGGTGCGGGTGGAGCTGGCCCGGGCCGCGGTCTACGCGGCCGCCGTGACCGCGGACCCCATGGACATCGCGGCGGCCCGGCTGCTCGCCGACGACGCCGCCGTGCGCGGCGCCCGTGACTGCCTCCAGGTGCACGGCGGTATGGGCTTCACCTGGGAGTCCGACGTCCATCTGTATCTCAAGCGGGCATGGGTGCGGACCCGGCGAGGCGGGACTGTCACGGAGAGTGAGGAGCTGTTGGCGGCCGATCTGCTGGCCGGAGCGGGCCGGTGAGGCCCTGTCCAGGCAGGCTCCGGGACGGGCCGCGCCGAATGTCACGGATCGTGGCATTTCGGCATCACGGAGCGTCGATATCGGGTTGTGTCCTTTGCGTGACTTGTCACGGCCTGGAGTCGGCGTCGGGCTCGGGTACCTTGTGTGGGATGCGAGTGGTTCCGAGACTGAGCCATCCCGGTGTTGCCCCTGAGGCCGCGCCGGATCCGGCGATGCTCGCCGTTCGTGAGGCGGTCCGGGACCCCGTGACCGTCTGTTCGACTCCCCGTGGCGAGCGTCGCACAGTATCCCGCAGGCGTACTCCTTCGCGCTGGAATATGCCCGAAGCGCTTGTTGGGGTGACTGTACGTCAACCATGCTGTCTCTCAAGGGAATCACGTTCTGTGATTCTGGTTCTGGTCATGCGGGTCATGGCCACGATCGTGGCCCTCGTGAGGCGCGAGGCGATGTGTCCGCCGGTTCGGATGGTGTGAGCGGTGCAGGTGCTTCAAGTGCAGCTGGAGATCCGGCCCGACCCCGCGGAGGTGGGGCGAGCCCGGAGATGGGCCCGGTCGCGGCTCGCCGGATCAGGCATAGAGACCGACGAGCCGCTCGCCGAGACACTGATCCTGCTCGTCTCCGAGCTCGTCACCAACGCCGTGGTGCACACCGGGTGTCCGGCCGTCCTGCGGCTGTCCCTGCCGGGTGTCCCCGGTGAGTCGCTGGGCACGGTCCGCCTGGAGGTGGCCGACTCCAGCGACTGCCCCCCGCGGCCCCGGCACGCCGAGGGCGACGAGACCAACGGCCGCGGCCTGGAACTGGTCGACGGACTCGCGGACCGCTGGGGCTGGAACCCCGAGGGTGTCGGCAAGAGCATCTGGTGCGAGGTGGACCGCTGTACGTCCGCCGCGAAGGCCCCGGCGGCGTACGTGACCTATCAGGGCTTCGCCTACGAGGCGTACGAGGCCGTCTGACGCGTACGCGATTCGTGCATGTATGCACGGATCGCGGCTCTCCGGCGGTGGGCCGGGCCGAATGCGCCGGGTCGTGCTTCTCTGCGCGCCGTCACAAAGGGCCCATAAGTGATAATCCCCCGAACGGGTGTTGACGTGACGTGTCCGTTTGATCACGCTTATGGACAGCGATGCGCCGCGAGGGGACGGCGAGGGTTCCGGTGACGGGAACCCTCGGCGAGTGCGGATCGTGATTCGGCGTCGGCTCCTTCGGGGTCCCAAGGGGCAGGGCGGCTGCGCCGGAGCCGGATGGCGGCGCGCGTTGCCGTGCTCGGGGCGAGCAGTGACGCGCCGCCAGTCGACTCCTTCCGTCGCCTTCCGCTGATTTCCTCCGGTTCCTTCTGTGCGTCCCCGTGCCCCTGCGCCTCCAGGTGTCCCTGTGGTGCCTACAGCAGGGCGACGGGGGCGACCGGTGTGCCCGTACCGCCCACGAAGGGTTCGGGCATCGCCGACAGCAGGAAGGAGTAGCGGCCTTCTTCTCCACAGGCTGTGGACAACTCTTCGAGATTCCAGTTCTGGCCCTGCAGCATCCCCATCTCGACCAGGTCGAGCGCGTGCACGGGCAGCCAGAGGTCCTCGATCTCGGGAGGGAAGATCTCGAAGGTGAGGGTGTCGTTCGCGACGGCCGCGACCTCACGCGCGTGGAACCACTCCGGCGTGTGGACGGACAGTCCCGGCGACGGATATCCGTACCCGTGCTTGTCGCCCGCCAGATAGACCTGGATCTGACCGGTGCGTACGAGCACGATGTCCCCCGCCCGCACCCGGGTGCCGGCCAGCTCCTCGGCGGCGTCCAGGTCCTCGGGGGTCACCGCGTGCCCGCCGTCGAGGCGGCCGACGCCCCGGGCGCGGGCGACGTCCAGCAGTACGCCCCGCGAGACGATGTGCCGGGGCTTGTCGATGCCGCCGAACGCTGCGCCGCCGTGCGGGGTGATCGTGCCGGCCGGGCGGCCGTTGTAGAGCATCCCCGAGTGCGAGACGTGCGTCAGCGCGTCCCAGTGGGTCGCCGCCTGCAGTCCCAGGGTCACGGCGTCGTCGCTGCACGCGACGGTGCCGGGGCCGAAGATCTCCTGGTTGATCTGCACCATGACGTGCAGCGGATTGACCCGCCCGGGGATCATGCCGGTCTGCACCCCGTCCTGCTCGAGGGGGAGTGCGAGGGGGACGCGGCGGCCCGAGCGGACGCCCGCCGCGGCCCGGCGCACCACCTCGTCGGTGATGAGGTTCAGGGTCCCGATCTCGTCGTCGGCACCCCAACGGCCCCAGTTGTTCACGCGCTTGGCGATCTCGTGGAAGGCCGGGTGGAGCGTCGGCAGTGACATGAGTCCTCCCCGAGGGCTTGTCTCCGGGTATCTGACGGGTCGTAGAATCCAGTTGAATCTAACGGACCGTCAGAAACTGCGGGAAGGGGCCGGACGTGGGGAACTTCTTGGCGGGCCAGGTCGTCGCCGTGACGGGGGCGGGCCGGGGCATCGGCCGCGCCGTCGCGCTCGCCGCGGCCGGGGAAGGGGCGCGCGTCGTCGTCAACGACTACGGGGTGTCTGTCGAGGGCGCCGAGCCCACGAGTTCGGTCGCCGACGCCGTGGTCAAGGAGATCGAGGCGGCAGGCGGGGAAGCCGTCGCGGTGGCCGACGACATCTCCACGATGGCGGGCGGACAGCACGTCGTCGACACGGCGCTGACGGCGTACGGGCGGATCGACGGAGTCGTGTGCGTGGCCGGCATCCTGCGCGAGCGGATGCTGTTCAACATGTCCGAGCAGGAGTGGGACTCGGTCGTGGCCACCCATCTGAAGGGCACGTTCACGGTCTTCCGGGCGGCCTCGGCCGTCATGCGCGCACAGGGCTCGGGAACGCTCATCGGTTTCACCAGCGGCAATCACCAGGGTTCCGTGGCGCAGGCCAACTACAGCGCGGCCAAGGGCGGGATCATCTCGCTGGTCCGCAGCGCGGCACTCGGCCTGCACAAGTACGGGGTGACGGCGAACGCGGTCGCTCCGGTCGCCCGTACCCGCATGTCCGCGGGCGTCCCCATGGAACTGGCGGAGATCGGCGAACCGGAGGACGTCGCCGCGCTGGTGGTCTACCTGCTGTCGGACCGCGCCCGGCGGGAACGGATCACCGGGCAGGTGTACACGATCGCCGGGCCGAAGATCGCGGTGTGGGCGCAGCCGCGGGAACTGCGGGCCGGGTACGCGGAGGGCGCCTGGACCCCGGAGCGGATCGCGGACTTCCTGCCGGGCACGGTGGGGGTGGATCCGATGCCACTGCTGGAGCGGGTGGAGGCGATGGCGCGGGCGGCGGCGGAGAAGGCGCGGCCGAACGCGTGAGGGTGCCGTGGTGCCGGCCGAGTGGGAGGACGACACATGGAGTTCGGATTCGACGCCGAGGACGAGGTCTTCCGGCGTACGGCACGGGACTGGCTTGCGGCGCACCATACGGGAGACCCGGGCCGCCGGGACTGGGAACGGGAGCTCGGACGGGACGGCTGGATCGGCCTCGGATGGCCGGAGGACGGGTACGGGAACCGGCGCGCGACCCTGACCCAGCAGGTCGTCTGGGCCGAGGAGTACGCCCGTTCGGGGGCCCCCGCGCGCTCGGGTCACATCGGCGAGAAACTCCTCGCCCCCACCCTCATCGGCCATGGCACGGCTGAGCAGAAGGCCCGCTTCCTGCCCCCGATCGCCCGCGGCGAGGAACTCTGGTGCCAGGGCTACAGCGAGCCCGGTGCGGGCTCCGACCTCGCGGGCATCACGACGACCGCCGTACCGGAGGAGGGTTCCGCGGCCGCCCGGACGTACCGCGTCAGCGGCCAGAAGATCTGGACCTCGCTCGCCCACGAGGCGGACTGGTGCTTCGTCCTGGCCCGCACCCGGCCGGACGCGCAGCGCCACCACGGCCTGTCCCTGCTCCTCGTCCCGATGGACCAGCCGGGCCGCGTCGAGGTCCGGCCGATCCGCCAGCTCACCGGCACCAGCGAGTTCAACGAGGTCTTCTTCGACGGGGCGCGGGCGCGGGCCGAGCATGTCGTCGGCGGCGAGGGCAACGGCTGGCGGGTGGCCATGAGCCTGCTCGGACACGAGCGCGGCGTCTCGACACTCGCCCAGCAGGTCGGCTTCGCCGCGGAGCTGCGACGTGTCGTCGAGACGGCCGTCTCGACGGGCGCGGCCGACGATCCGGTCGTCCGCGACGGTCTGGTGCGGCTGTGGGCGGAACTGCGCACCATGCGCTGGAACGCCCTGCGGACACTGGGCGGTTCGGGCGACGTGGGCGCGCCGAGCGTCGCCAAGCTGCTGTGGGGAGGCTGGCACCAGCGGCTCGGTGACCTCGCGGTGCGGGTACGGGGAGCTGAGGCGTCGACCGGCCCACTGGACTGGTCGGCCGCGGCGCCGTACGAACTCGACCCACTCCAGCACCTGTTCCTGTTCAGCCGGGCCGACACCATCTACGGCGGCTCGGACGAGATCCAGCGCACGATCATCGCCGAGCGCGTGCTCGGTCTGCCGAAGGAACCCAGGGGATAGCCCCGGGGACGAGAGGGGAGCCGGTGCGATGCGAGGCGTGATCTTCGACGGCAAGCAGACCCAGGTCGTGGACGACCTGGAGGTACGCGATCCGGGACCCGGCGAGGTGCGGGTCGCCGTCGCCGCGGCCGGACTCTGCCACAGCGACCTCTCGGTGGTGGACGGGACCATACCGTTCCCCGTTCCGGTGGTGCTGGGCCACGAGGGTGCCGGGGTCGTCGAGTCGGTGGGCGCGGGCGTCACCCACGTCCGGCCCGGAGACCATGTCGCGCTGTCGACACTCGCCAACTGCGGCGCGTGCGCGGAGTGCGACCGGGGACGGCCGACGATGTGCCGCAAGGCGATCGGCATGCCCGGACAGCCGTTCGAGCGGGGCGGGCGACCGCTGTACCAGTTCGCCTCCAACTCGGCCTTCGCGGAACGGACGGTGGTGAAGGCCGTCCAGGCCGTCCGGATCCCGGGGGACATCCCGCTGCCGTCCGCCGCGCTGATCGGCTGCGGGGTGCTGACGGGCGTGGGCGCCGTACTGAACCGCGCGCGGGTGGACCACGGCGAGAGCGTCCTCGTGATCGGCACGGGCGGCATCGGGCTCAACGTGATCCAGGGGGCGCGGATCGCGGGCGCCCTGAAGATCGTCGCGGTCGACTCCAACCCGGCCAAGGAGACGGTGGCCCGCCGGTTCGGCGCCACCCACTTCCTCACCTCCACCGAGGCCGTCCGGGAGATCCTCCCCACGGGCGCGGACCACGCCTTCGAGTGCGTCGGCCGGGTCGAACTCATCCGCCAGGCGATCGACCTGCTGGACCGCCACGGCCAGGCGGTGCTCCTCGGCGTACCGCCCGCCACCGCCGAGGCGTCCTTCCTCGTCTCCGCGATGTACCTGGACAAGTCGATCCTCGGCTGCCGCTACGGTTCGTCGCGACCGCAGCGCGACATCGCCCGCTACGCGGACCTCTACCGCGAGGGCCGCCTGCTGCTCGACGAACTGGTCACCAGGACCTACCCGGTGGAGGAGTTCGACAAGGCGGCGCACGACGCGCACGAGGGGAGGGTGGCTCGGGCGGTACTGACGTTCTAGGGAGCGCTGAGGCGGTTGCCGAGGCGACTGCCGGTGCGGTTGCCGGTGCGGTTGTCGGGGCGGTTGTCCACAGGCCGGGGAAATCCGCTGGGGCGGTGTCGGTGCGGTCCCCTAACGTCGTCGCATGAGCTACCGAGACCTCGCCTCCCGACAGGCCCTGGCCTGGGCCGTCGTGGCCGTCGGCGCCCGGATGCCGGTCGCCATGGCGCCGCTGGCCCTGGTCTTCCTGGTCCGTGAGCGCCCCGGTGGCTACACCCTCGGCGCGGCCCTGGCCGCGGCGTACGTGATCGGTGAGATCGTCGCCGCTCCCGTCCTCGGCACCCGCATGCGTCCGCACCGCGCCCGCCGCCAACTGGCCCTGGGCCTCTCGGCCGGCGCCCTCGGTTTCACGGGCCTGGGCGCGTTCCCGCACGCGCACCCGGCGGTCCTCGCCGCCTGCGCCGCTCTGGCCGGCGCCGCCCCCGCCGCGGCCCCCGGCGGCCTCCGCGCCCTGCTGACCGGCCTCGTCCCGAAGCGGGCCGTAGCCCAGGCACTGTCCGCGGAGTCGATGCTGACCTTCGGCATATGGTCGCTGACCCCGGCGGTGGTCACCGGCCTCGCGCTGGAAGCCGCCCCCAGGGTCCCGCTGCTGCTCGCCGCCGCCCTGATGGCCTCGTCCGTCCCGGGCCTGTGGACGCTGCCCGCGGGCTGGGACGCGGACGAGACGGACCGCGCGGGAGAGTCGATGCCCCGCATCCTGGCCAGGGCCTGGCCCGCGTACGTCATGGGCGCCGCCGGCCTCTCCCTGCTCGCCCTGGCCGAGCTCGTGCTGCCCGCCCTTCTGGAGCAGCGCGGCGCGGGCGTCGGGTGGGCGGGCCCGCTGCTCACAGGGCTGTCGCTGGGCGCGGCGGTGGGCGCTTTCCTGTACGGGCTGCGCTCCTGGCCGGGCCGGCTGAGCACCCGGAGCACGGTGCTGACCTGCGGTATGGCGGCGTGCCTCGCGCTGGTCGCGCTGATACCCGACCTCGCCTGGATGGCCTGCGCCCTGGTGTTCGCGGGTGTCCTGCAGGCGGGCGCGATGCTCACCCGCAATCTGTCGCTGCGCGAGATGCTCCCGCCGAGCGCGCTGGCGGCGGGATACTCGGTGATGTACGCGGCGGTGGGCGCGGGGTACGCGGCGACGGGCTCACTGGCGGGCGCCCTGCTCCCCTTCGTCGCCCCCTCGACCGCGATCCTCGCCGGCGTCGGCCTCACCCTGCTGCTCACGCTCGTGGGCGCGTGGGGCGAACGCGACCGCACGGCGAGCGCCGGGGACCGCTCAGCCGGCGCCGACCCGGGAGCCGCCGGACCGGGTGCCACCGACTCGGGTGCCACGGGGCGGGGTGCCGGCGGGCGGGGTGGCTCGGGGCGGGAGGTCCGCGAGGGGGCTGTCCGCGACGGTGCCGTCCGCGGGCCGGAGGTCCGTGAGGGGGTGGCCGGCATCCCCGTCCAGCCCGCCGCCCGTGACCTCCCGGTTGGAGGAACGGAAGGTACGGCGGTACGTGGTGGGGGTGACCCCGAGCACCGCCTGTAGGTGCTGCCGCATCGACTGGGCCGTGCCGAAGCCGGCGTCCCGCGCCACCTGGTCGACGGACAGATCGCTGGACTCCAGCAGCTGCCGGGCCCGTTCGACGCGTTGCAGGGTGAGCCACTGTCCGGGGCTGACGCCGACCTCCTCGCGGAAACGGCGCGTGAAGGTGCGCACGGACATGGACTCCTGCCCGGCCATGTCGCGCAGCTGGATCGGCTCACCGAGGCGGTCGAGCGCCCAGGCACGGGCCGCGGTCGTGGTGGCCGCCTGCGGTTCGGGGACGGGCCTTTGGACGTACTGCGCCTGACCGCCGTCGCGGTGCGGCGGTACGACGGTCCGGCGGGCCACGTCGTTGGCGACGGCCGTCCCGTGGTCCCGGCGGACGATATGGAGGCACAGGTCGATTCCGGCGGCGACGCCCGCGGAGGTGAGGACGTCCCCGTCGTCGACGAAGAGCACGTCGGCGTCGACCCTGACCTTGGGGAAGAGCCGCTGGAAGTGCTCGGCGTGGGACCAGTGGGTGGTGGCGGGGCGGCCGTCGAGGTACCCGGCGGCGGCGAGGACGTATCCACCGGTGCAGATGGAGACGAGCCGGGTGCCGGGGCGGATGTGGGCGAGGGCGGCGGCCAGTTCGGGGGTCAGGGCGCCCTCCTCGTGGACCGGGCCGAGTTCGTAGGAGGCGGGGACGACGACGGTGTCGGCGGTGGCGAGTGCCTCCGGCCCGTTGGCGACGAGGACGGCGAAGTCGGCGTCGGTGGCGACGGGGCCCGGCGCCCGGACCGAGCAGGTGACGACCTCGTACAGGGAGCGTCCCCCGGCGTCCCGTGACTTGCCGAAGATCCGCTGGGGGATGCCGAGTTCGAAGGGCAGCAGCCCGTCGAGAGCGAGCACGACGACGCGGTGGCGGCGGAACGTACTCCGAGTACCCATGGCCCGATCCTAGCGAATGATGTCCTTCGGGCCACTCGTTCGGGAAGGCCGAAAGCCCGAAGCTCTATGTCGTGACCCAGACAACCGACGCCGTGGACGCCGCCCAGATGTCCTCCGCCCCCGGGCGGACCCGAATCCACCGTGCCTGGTTCGTCGCCGCCGTCACCTTTGTGACGATCATCGGCGCCGCGGCCTTCCGTTCGCTGCCGGGCCTGCTGATCGACCCCCTGCACCAGGAGTTCCACTGGTCGCGCGGCACGATCGGCGCGGCGGTGTCGATCAACCTCGCGCTGTACGGGCTGACGGCGCCCTTCGCGGCCGCGCTGATGGACCGTTTCGGCATCCGGCGCGTGGTCGCGGTCGCCCTGATGGTGATCGCGCTCGGCTCCGGGCTGACCGTGTGGATGACGGCGGCCTGGCAACTGCTGCTCTGCTGGGGCCTGCTGGTGGGGCTGGGCTCCGGCTCGATGGCCCTGGCCTTCGCGGCGACGGTCACCAACCGCTGGTTCACGACGCGCAAGGGCCTGGTGACCGGCATCCTGACGGCGGCCTCGGCCTCCGGTCAGCTGATCTTCCTGCCGGTGCTCTCCTGGATCGTCACGGAGCACGACTGGCGCCCGGCCGCGGTGACGGTCGCCCTCGCGGCGCTCGCGGTCGTCCCCTTCGTCTGGCTGCTGCTGCGCGACCATCCGGCGGACGTCGGTCTGAAGGCCTACGGCGCGGCCGAGTTCGTGCCGAAGCCCGCGCCGGTGCAGGGCGCGGCCCGGCGTGCCGTGACCGTCCTCCTCTCCGCGGTCCGCACCGGCCCCTTCTGGCTGCTGGCCGGCACCTTCGCGATCTGCGGCGCCTCGACCAACGGCCTGATCCAGACGCACTTCGTACCCGCCGCCCACGACCACGGGATGCCGATCACGGCGGCGGCCTCGCTGCTCGCGGTCATCGGGGTCTTCGACGTGGCCGGAACGATCGCCTCCGGCTGGTTCACCGACCGCTTCGAACCGCGCCGGCTGCTCGCGGTCTACTACGCGCTGCGCGGTGTCTCGCTCCTCTTCCTCCCCATGCTCATGTCCTCGACCGTGCACCCCCCCGATGATCTTCTTCATCGTCTTCTACGGTCTCGACTGGGTGGCCACGGTCCCGCCCACCCTGGCCCTGTGCCGTGAGCAGTACGGCGAGGACAGCGCCATCGTCTTCGGCTGGGTACTGGCCTCCCACCAGATCGGCGCCGCCCTCGTCGCCTTCCTCGGCGGTGTCGCGCGGGACGCGTTCGGTTCGTACGACATGGTGTGGGTGGCCTCGGGCGCGCTGTGCGCGGTGGCGGCGATGATGGCGCTGGTCATCAGGCGGCGACCGGCCGTCCCCGTGCTGGCCGTGCGGACGGCCGTCTGAGGTCAGCGCGCCGGAAGCCGGTCGTACGTCTTGAAGGTGTACCGCGCGGACAGGGTGATCGCGTTCCCGGCCGTTCGCGGCAGACCGAGCCGGTCGTCGACGAGCCGGCCCAGCGGGCCGCAGCCCACGGGGGCCGGGGCGGTGAAGGTGTCGTCGTACGCGTCGAACCTGATGACCGGCGGGTCCTGGGACTCCCACTCGGAGTCGCCCGCGCGCTGAAGACGGAGCTCGATGGGGGCGTCGCCGCCTATGACGCAGCCGTGCGGCAGGAGGGGGCTCAGGGCGCGGAAGCGCAGGGTGAACAGGCCCAGGCTGTTCCCGGTGGAGTAGAAGTCGGACCTGCCGCCGTACTCGGGACGCAGGGCCAGGGGCAGCAGGGGGCCGTGACCGGCGGTGCCGGTGCCGAGCAGGCCGCCGGGGACGGGGGTCGAGGCGCTGCGCAGCGCGCCCCAGACCTGCCCGTCGCTGCCGTCCGGCAACGGGCCCTCGGCATGGGTGAGGGTCATCGGCGCCAGCTCGGGAACGGTCCGGCTGCCGAGGGTCAACGAACCGGTGGCCATGAGGACTTCGCACTTCCAGCGGGCCGCGTCGACACCGGCCGGGATGGCGGGGCAGTCACCGAAGTCGTACGGGCCGGCGGGCGGAGCGGCGGTCGCGGCGGCGGAGGTGGGGGCGACGGTGGTGGCGACGGTGGCGGTGGTCGAGGTGTTCGTGGCGACGACGGGGGTGGTGTCCACGGCGACGGTGGCGGCGACGGCGGAGGAGCCGGCCGTGGCGGTGATCGTGGTGGCGAGGACGACGGCGACGGCGAGCCCGGCGGCCCCGCGGCGAACGGCCGGGTGGCGCTTCTCAGCGGTGATCTCCATGCCTTCAGCCTGCCGCCGGGCACCCCTGGGCAGCCACCGGGAAGCCCCTCGCCCTACCCTGAACCGTCCCTGACCTCACGTCAGGGTTCGTCCCCGAGTTTCAGGGACCGGACTCCCCGATCACCTGGACGAACCGGCCTGGACGAAGCGCCCCCGGTGGAACAGCAACGGCGCGACGCCCTCGCCACCGCCACCGTCTCCCGTCCCGAGCGCGTCCACCCGTCCGACCACGATGAGATGGTCCCCGCCCGTGTGCACCGCGTGGATCGTGCAGTCGATCCAGGCCGCGGCCCCCGCGAGACGGGGGGAGCCGGAGACGGGCGCCGCGTCGTACCCGACCCCCGCGAACTTGTCCGCCCCGCTCACCGCGAACCCACGGCACAGGTCGCCCTGATGCGCGCCCAGCACGTTCACGCAGAAGACGCCGGCGCGGGCGATCCGTGGCCAGGTCGCCGACGTGCGGCCGACCATGAAACAGACCAGCGGTGGGTCCAGGGAGAGGGAGGAGAACGACTGGCAGGCGAAACCGGCGGGCCCCGCCCCCGCCGCCTCCGCGGGTCCCTCCGGCGCGGTGACGACGGTCACACCGGTCGCGAAGTTCCCCAGTACCCGCCGGAACTCGCCCGGATCGACCGGCGCCCGCTCGTCCTCGCCGACCGCGCGCAGTTCGGGCCGCGGCAGCATCTCGACCGGCCCCGCGACGGTGGGGGCCCCGGCCGACCGGAGATAGCGCACGGCGGCCGCCGCCATTCCTGCGTGTCCCATCACGCCAGCCATTGAACCTGACGTGCCGTCAGATAGGAAGGGGGCGGGGAGCGCGGAGCGCGGAGCGAGGGGAGGAGGGCGGCGAGGACTCCACCGGACGCGCCGGACGCGTCGGACGGCCCGCGGATCGCGAGGCGGAGCCGACCGGCTGTCACGGTCTCTCACCGGCCCCGGTACTCGGCCGCCCGCCGCTCCACGAAGCTCGCCACCCCTTCCTTCGCGTCCGCCGTCGTCATGTTGATCTCCTGGGCGGCCGCCTCCGCGGCGAACGCGGCGGTGCGGTCGGTGTCGAGGGAGGCGTTGACCAGCTGTTTGGTGAGGGCCAGGGCGCGCGTCGGCCCCGTGGCCAGGCGTTCGGCCCACTCGCGTGCGGTCTTCTCCAGGTCCTCGGGCGGGACGACGCGGTTGACGAGACCGAGGCGTTCGGCGTCTCTGGCCGTGAGCGCGTCGCCGAAGAACATCAGCTCCTTCGCGCGCTGCGGCCCGATGAGACGCGGCAGCAGATACGCTCCTCCGCCGTCGGGGACCAGTCCGCGACGCACGAACACCTCGATGAACCGGGCCGGTTCGGCGGCGAGTACGAGGTCGCAGGCGAGGGCGAGATGGGCGCCGAGACCGGCCGCGGTGCCGTTGACCGCCGCGATCACCGGCTTCTCGCAGTCGAGGACCGCCGCGACGAGCCGCTGGGCGCCGAGCCGGAGCGTGCGGGCGACGTCGCCGGTGATCCGCTCGCCCGCCGCGGGCGCCCCCCTCAGGTCCGCGCCCGCGCAGAAACCGCGGCCCGTCGCGGTGATCACCACGGCCCGGACGTCCGGATCCGCGGACGCCGACGCGAGCAGCGCGATCACGCGTTCGCGCTGGTCCCAGGTGAGGGCGTTCATCGTCTGGGGGCGGTCGAGGGTGATCCACGAGACGGCGTTGTCAGTGGCGTGACGTATCAATGAGTCGAGAGGGGCGGGCTTGTCAGGAGATCGAATGGATTCATCTGTTTTCCGTGATTCGGCGGATTCATCGGATTCACCGGATTCGGCCGACGGGCGGGGGGAGGCGGGCATGAGGGTGCTCCAGTTCGTACGGGACGTGGTCGGCGGTCGGTGGCGCGGCCGGTCAGCGGCACACCACCAGGGCGTCCAGCGCCACCGCGCCCTGCCCTCTGGGCAGCACCATCAGCGGGTTGATGTCGAGCTCGGCGATGTCGTCACCGAGCTCCAGGGCCATCCGCTGGACACGCAGGACGACCTCGACGAGCGCGTCCACATCCACCGGCGGCGCCCCCCGCACGCCGTCCAGGAGCGCCCGGCCGCGCAGCTCGCGGAGCATCCCCCGGGCCTGGTCCTCACCGAAGGGCGGCACACGGACGGCCGTGTCCCGCAGCACCTCGACGAGGACGCCACCGAGCCCGACGGCCACGGTCGGCCCGAACAGCCGGTCGTGCGTGACCCCCACGACCATCTCGACGCCCCGCTCGACCATCTGGCACACCAGCACCCCGTCCAGCGAGATCCCCTCGTAGCGCGCGATGTCGGTCAGTTCGCGGTAGGCGTCCCTGACCTGGCTCGCGGAGGTCAGCCCGATCTTCACCAGGCCGAGTTCGGTCTTGTGGGCGATCTGCGCGCCGGAGGCCTTCATGACCACGGGGTAGCCCACCAGGCCGGCCGCGCGCACGGCAGCCGCCGCGCTGGTCACCAACTGCTCGCGCGGCACCCGGATCCCGTACGCGCGCAGCAGCTGTTTCGCCGCGTGCTCGCTCAGTTGCCGGCCCGGCCGCATCAGTGCCTGGGCCTTGCGGAAGGAGGGCGAGGGGGTGCGGGGAGCCTCGTCGAAGGGCGAGCGGTACGCGCCGACGAACCGGTGGTGCTCCAGATGGGCCCGCACGGCGGTGATGCAGTTGGCGAACGTACGGAAGGTGGCGACCCGCGACGACCCGAGCAGCGTCTCGCGGTAGGCGGCCTCGGTGCCGACCGGCGACCCCCACACCACGCACACCAGCTTGTCCGTCCCCTCCGCCGCGTCCACCAGGTCCTGCGCGAGCCTGTCGCTCATCGGCGGGAAGGGGCCGGTGATCGGACAGATCAGCACCCCGATCTCCGGATCGGCGAGGAGGGCGTCGATGATCTTGCGACCGCGCCGGTCGCCGACCGGGTGTCCCCCGTTGTCGACGGGGTTGGCCACGTTCAGGTACTCGGGTATCCACTGGTGCAGCTCGGCCTGCTTGGCCGCCGAGAGGTCCGGCAGGCGCAGCCCCGCCGCCGTCGCCAGGTCGGCGAAGTGCGCGCCCGTGCCGCCGGAGATCGAACAGACGGCGACCCCGTCGGCCAGCGGGGGGCGCGCGCGGGCCAGCAGCGCGGCGGTGTCCTGGAGTTCGTCGAGCCCGTCGACGCGGATCACGCCGTACTGCCGCATCGCGGCGTCCACCACCGTGTCGGCGCCGGTCAGCTTGCCGGTGTGGGAGGCGGCGGTGCGGGCGCCGGTCTCGGTGCGGCCGACCTTGACGGCGACGACGGGCACCCCGCGCCGGGCGGCGCGGTCGGCGGCGAGCAGGAAGGAACGGCCGTCCTTGAGCCCCTCGACGTAGCAGGCGATGGCGCCGACCTCGGGCCGCTCGGAGAAGTAGGAGATGAAGTCGGCGGTCTCCAGGTCGGCCTCGTTGCCGGTGGGCGCCCAGTGGGAGAGGCGTACGCCCAGTTCCTGCATCGCGAAGACCGGACGCCCCTGGTGGCCGGACTGGGTGATGAGGGCGACGGCGGGACCGTCGAGGTCGTCGCGGAACCGTTCGAAGGCGTTGAGGTTGGTGTTGGGGCCCAGCAGTCGCAGGCCGGAGCGGCGGACGGCGGCGGCGAGCCGGGTCTGCGCGGCCGCGCCCTCGGCGCCGGTCTCGGCGAACCCGGAGGCGAAGGCGACCGCGAACTTCACCTTGGCCTCGCCCAGTTCGCCGATCACGCCGAGCGGGTCGCCGACCAGCAGCGCGGCCAGATCGACCTGCTCGGGCAGGTCCGCGACGGACGGGAAGCAGGGCAGACCGAAGACGGTCCGGCGGGTGGGGTGCACCGGGTGCAGCCGGGCCCCGACCCGCTCGGCCCAGGAGATCAGCTGCCGGGTGATGCCGGTGTTCGGCCGTCCCTCGGTGTCCGAGGCGCCGACGACGGCCACCGACTCGGGACGGAAGAAGCGGTCCAGATCGGGCACGTCGGCGTACAGCGGGCGCCCGCTGACGTCGAAGTCGTCGACATCGGCCGGCCGGCCGTGCACGACGGGTGAGGGCTGCTCGCCGCAGGCGATGACCCGGGCCCGGCGGGAGTCGGTGGTGAGGGTGCCGTGGGTTGATCCAAGCATCGGTCCGCCCGCTCCTGTGTGACAGCCAATTAACTGACGCTCTGTCAGATTACTTAACTGACGGCCTGTCAGGAACAGTCGTGCAGGCAAAGCCGCGTACGTGCGGTGAGGGCCGTGCGCCGCCGTGGGCAACACGGGCGACAGCTCGTGCGGTGCGTGGCAGGCGTGTGGCGGTTGTGCGGCAGACGGGCGGCGGTTGCGTGGACGGGCGCGACGGGCACCTGGTTCGTACCCCGCGGTACGGGGCCCGGAACCCGTCGTCGGGTTCCGGTGTCACGGCCCGAACCCGACGACGGGTTCCGGTGTCCCGGGGCTGGTCCTCGCGCGCCCTCGGCCGTGTACGGCGTCCCGACGGACCTCGCCCGCCCGTACAGTTCGTCGGGCCCGATCAGCGGTACGTCACCTCGGGCCGCCCCGGCGCCCGGCGCGTCACCGAAGCCCGCGGCGCCGAAGCGGCCGGGCGAGGGACGGACAGCCGGCCCGGAGTGACGCGCCGACAAGTCCCCAGCTCAATCGCGCACTTCGACGACCACGCGGGTTCCAAGTGACCTACGCCACCATCCGCACGCACCACTCCTACAGTCGTGATCAGTTCGCAACCGATTCCGGGCTTGACCGAGACCTATCAATTGATGACGTGATTACGCTCGCGCTCATGGCCGACTCGACTGCTTCCTCCACACTCCACCCGGTACCGTCACACGAGGACCGCCCCGTGTACGTGATCGGCGGCGGCCCCGGCGGCCTCGCGACGGCGTACGCGTTGCGCGCCCAGGGCGTACGGGCCGTCGTACTGGAGAAGTCCGACCGGGTCGGGGCCTCCTGGCGGCGTCACTACGACCGGCTGCACCTGCACACGACGCGGCGGCTGTCCGCCCTCCCGGGACTCGCGATGCCCCGTGCGTTCGGGCGCTGGGTCTCGCGCGACAACGTGGTGCGCTATCTGGAGAAGTACGCCGAGCACCACCAGCTGGAGATCGTCACGGGGGTCGAGGTCTCCCGCGTCGAACGCGCCGGCGACTCCTGGCTGCTGCTCGCCACCGGGGGCCGCGAACTGACCGGCAGCGCGGTCGTCGTCGCCACCGGCCACAACCACACGCCCCGCGTGCCGGACTGGCCCGGCCGCGACGCGTACAGCGGCGAACTCCTGCACGCCGGCGAGTACCGCAACCCGGCCCCCTACGCCGGACGGGACGTCCTGGTCGTCGGCGTCGGCAACACGGGCGCCGAGATCGCCGTGGACCTGGTCGAGGGCGGCGCCGGGCGGGTGCGGCTCGCGGTGCGCACCGCCCCGCACATCGTGCGGCGCTCCACGGCCGGCTGGGCGGCCCAGTTCACCGGCATCCTCGTCCGCCGGCTGCCGGTGCGTCTTGTCGACGCCCTCGCCGGGCCGATGGCCAGGGTGAGCGTCCCCGACCTGTCGGCGCAGGGGCTGCCGCGCCCCGCCACCGGCCTCTACTCGCGGGTCAAGGAGGGCTCGATCCCCGTCCAGGACGTCGGCCTGATCGACGCCGTGCGCAAGGGGCGGGTCGAGATCGTGGCCGCGGTGGAGGGCTTCGAGGAGGGCAAGGTCGTCCTCGCCGACGGCACCCGGATCGGCCCCGACGCTGTGATCGCCGCGACCGGGTACGAGCGCGCCCTGGAGGGCATGGTCGGACACCTCGGCGTGCTGGACGCGCGCGGCCGCCCGGTCGTGCACGGCGGACGCACCCCGAAGAACGCGCCCGGTCTGTACTTCACCGGTTTCACCAACCCCATCAGCGGCATGTTCCGCGAACTCGCCCTGGACGCGCGGAAGACGGCGAAGGCCGTGGCACGCGCCGCGGGACGGGCCGGCACCGCGAACTGAGCCGGTCCCGCGGGGCGCGCCGGATCCGCAGGCCCTAGTCCGCTCGGCGCGAACCGGGCCCAAGCCGGGCGGCACGAGATCAGCACCGGACACGGGCGGGACAGGACACGGGCGGGACCAATCACGGGCGGGGCGGGTCCCCACGCTGGACCGCTCACGCGCAGGACCGCTCACGCGCTCACGCGGACACCGGCACGACCGCAGACAAGCAGGGCCCGACCCGCGCGTGACCCCGAGTCCCGCGGTGGAACCGCCGGCGGCGGTGTTCTCCCGGCAGGCCGGTCCCGTGGCGCCGGGGGTGCTCGACGGGTGGGTTCGTGTCCCCGCGTCCCTTGCGCGAGGGTGCCTTCGTCCGCTGAACTGACGTACCGTCAGATGGCGGCGACGGCAGGAGGTTCGGCCATGGACACGATCTGGCTCGACGGGGCGCAATGGCTGGCCGTGCTGCGGATCGGGCTCGGTCTGTGGTGGCTGGAGAGCTGGCGGCACAAGGACAAGGCGGGCTGGTTCGAGCGGGGGACCGGGATCGCGTGGGCCGCGGACGTGGCGGCCAAACACCGGTGGAGCGCCGTGCGTTCCGGCTTCGAGACGATTGTGGCGCCGCGTCCGAAGGCGATGGCCTACGTCGTCGTCCACGCGGAACTCGCCCTCGGGCTGGGCCTGGTGGCCGGACTGCTGACCCCGGTCGCCCTGGCCGGGGGGCTGCTGCTCAACGTCCTGTACTTCACGCTCATGATCCACGACTGGGCCGAGCAGGGACAGAACGCGATGATGGCGCTGATCTCGGCCGTCGCCCTGTTCGGGATGTCCTGGCAGACGTGGTCGCTGGACGACGCGATCGGGCTCTTCCGGTGAGCGCCCGGTTCGACGTGCCCGAGACCGACGCCTTCACCCGGCCGTACTGGGACGCGGCCGCGGCGGGCCGGCTGCTGCTGCGCCACTGCGACGCCTGCGGGCGGCCGCATCACTACCCCCGCGAGTTCTGTCCGCACTGCTGGAGCGAGGACGTGCGCTGGCGGCCCGCGAGCGGCCGCGCGACGCTCTACACGTGGTCCGTCGTGCACCGCAACGACCTCCCGCCGTTCGGCGGCCGTGTGCCGTACGTCGCGGCCGTCGTCGATCTCGCCGAGGGGCCGCGGATGATGACCGAGGTGGTGGAGTGCGCGCCGGCCGCCCTGCGGATCGGCATGGAACTCCGGGTGACCTTCCGCGACGGCACGCCCGTCTTCCGCCCCCGACCCGCCGCCGCCGCGCCCGCGCACCCCCACGGTCCCCCGGCGCCTCGGGCGCCCCGGGTGTGAGTTCGGGCCGCCGACGCGTTTCAATGGCTGGATGTCCGGTTTCCACGTGAAGTCCTCCGCCGAGCCCTTTCCCGAGCTGCACGGCCACGGTCTGTTGCTGCGGCCCTGGGACGCGGATTCCGACGTCGACGTCGCGGCCTGGCTGCGCGGCGTGTCCGATCCGGAGTTCCAGCGCTGGAACACCCCGCTCCGGCCCGTCCGGGACATCGACAGCGCCCGCGAGTCGCTCCGCTCGCGCACCGAGAGCGCCGCCGACGGCACAGGCGTCTCCTTCTGCGTCATGGCCGAGTCGGGCGGTACGGCACTGGGGCACATCGGCATCAACGAGATCGACCACGTCATGCGCGTCGCCCGCGTCGGGTACTGGGTCCTGCCGGAGGCCCGCGGCCACCAGGTCGCCACCCGGGCCCTCGCCCTGGCCTCCCGCTTCGCCTTCGGAGCGATTCGTCTGCACCGGCTGGAACTGGGACACGCCCTCGGCCACGAGGCCTCCTGCCGGGTCGCCGAGCGCTGCGGGTTCCGTTACGAGGGGACGCTCAGAGGCGCGATGTTCCAAGCCGGACGGCACGACGCGTTCCGGGACGTCCATCTGCACGCGCGGGTCGCGACCGACCCGATGCCGGTGCTGCCGGACCCGGACCCGGACCCGGACCCGGCCTAGCCGTCTCACGCCCTGTGAGGTCCCGTCGTCGGGTCCGTCCCGCTTCCCGGCCTGTCGCCGTGCCGGATGGGCCGTGCCCGAGGAGCCGTACCGGAAGAGCCCCGCCGGAAATCCGGAGGCGGCGGACGGGCGGCAGGCGGGATCATGACGGCATGCCTCGTGAGTCTTATGCCTGGGCGGTCACCCACGACGTGGACGCCTTCCTCGCGCGTGCGGGGGACTTCCTCCGTTCGCGGCCCGCTCTGCACACCGTGCCGCTGACGGTGACCCACGCGCTGCGCACCCGGGGTCCGAACACGTTCGGGGCGCAGGCGCCGGTGTTCGGCCTGCTGGAGCGGGACGGGGACGTGCGCGCGGCCTTCTTCCGCACGCCACCCCACCGGCTGAACGTCACCTCCCTGTCCGAGGAGGACGCCGACTCCCTCGCCGCGCGCCTGGCGGGCCTCGGGCACGACCTGCCGGGCGTCACCGCCGACCGGACCACCGCCGCGGCCTTCGCCGAGGCCTGGCAGCGGCTCCGCACCGGGACGAGTGCCCCGCTGCACCGCCACGACCGGCTGTACCGGCTGGACACCCCGGCCGTGCCCGGGCCCGTCCCGCCCGGCCGGCCGCAGGCCGCCGGGGAGGGCGACCGGGCGCTGCTCGCCCGGTGGTACGGCGAGTTCGCCGAAGCGGTCGGTGAGCGGACCTCGCGTGACGCCGGCGACTGGGCCGCCGCGCGGATCGCCTACGGCGGCATCACCCTCTGGGAGACGCCGGGCGGCACCCCGGTCGCGATGGCCGGCGCGACCCCGCGGATCGCCGGTCAGGTGCGTGTCGGCCCCGTGTACACCCCGGCCCCGTTCCGCGGCCGAGGCTATGCGGGGGCCGCCACCGTCGAGGTCGGCCGGGCCGCGCTGGCCTCCGGAGTCGACGAGGTCCTGCTCTTCACGGACCTCTCCAACCCCACCAGCAACGGCCTCTACCAGCGGATCGGCTACCGGCCCGTGGCCGACTTCGACGTGTACGACTTCGAGGACGCGCCGCGTCCCGCGGGAGCGTCGGCCTGAGGGTGACGGGCGGTCGCGTCCAACGTCCTCCGTCCAACGTCCTCCGTCCTCCGTCCTCCGTTCACCGTTCACCGTGCGTCGTTCTCCGGGCCGCGGGTGGGCGGGGGCCGGTCGAGCAGGTCCCCGCGCCCCCAGGAGGACGCGGGCCGCGTCCCCGGCCCGGCGCCTCAGCCACTCAGGGCCACAGCAGTTCCGTGCGCCACTCCGCCCCCGTACGGCGGTAGACGAGTCGCACGTGCCGGCGTCGCGCGTCGCCCTGGAAGAACTCCACCTCCTCCGGCTGGAGGCGGTAGAGGGTCCAGGTCGGCGCCGCCGCGTCCGGCTCGCGCCCCGCGCGCTGCCAGGCGGCGTCCGAAGCGCGCGCCAACTCCTCGACCGAGCCGAGCACTTCGCTCTGCCTGCCGACCAGGGCGGCGGCCAGCGCGCCCGTCGAGCGGGCGTGCAGGTCCGCCTGCCCCTCCTCCGGCGGAGCGACCGCCACCGGGCCGCGCAGCCGGATCTGACGGCCCTGTGCGGGCCAGTAGAAGTCGAGCGCCGCGTAGGGGCGGACGGCGAGCTGACGTCCCTTGCGGCTGGTGGTGTGGCTCGCGAACGCCCATCCGTCCGCGTCCGCGCCGTGCAGCATCACGATCCGTACGTCCGGCAGACCGTCCTCGTCCACCGTCGCCAGCGACATCGTGTGCGGCTCGGTCTGACCCGCCGCGGCCGCCTGCGCGAGCCACTCCGTGAACAGGGCCAGGGGCGCGGCGGGCGCGGCCATCGGGTCGAAGTCCGGCAGCTCGACGTCCCACACCCGCAGTGACCTCAGCAGTTCGTGAAGATCCGTTCCCATGCCCCGAGTATCACTCGGGTGGTCGGCAGAGCTGCGCCGTCAGCACTCCGCGCAGCAGTTCGGCGTCCACGAACTCCCCGTCCTCGGGTGCGCCGGCGCCCCAGCCGAGCGGGTAGGCGCTGCCCTCCGGCGCGGGGACCCCGATGTACTCGTCCTGTCCGCACCGGGCGAACCGGCGGGCCCCCGGCGGCCAGTCGTGCTCCGCGCTCTCCCCGGGAGCCGGCAGGAAGTATGTCCACCGGCAGCCGCTCCTCTCCCGTACGACAGGTCCGGGGCGTCCGTCGGTCAGTTCGCTGAGGTGGTGCAGCTGCGTTTGACCTCTTCGGGATGTCGCGAGTCCAGGCGTTCCATCCCGAGGAGTCCGTGGAGCTCATCGAGAGGAAGGCGGGGCGACTGTGAACACGACGGAACCGGCCTGGTCCAAGTCCGGCTACAGCAACAACGAAGGTGAGGCGCGCGTCGAAGTAGCCCCCGCCCCACCATCGTCCACATCCGCGACTCCGAGGACCCGGAGGGCGCCGCCCCCACCCTCGCCGTCACCCCCGCCACCTGGACGGCCTTCCTTCGTACCGTCCGGCGAGGCGGCCGGCGTGGCCCTATCGCCCGAGTACCACGGTGCCGGACGAGCAGAACCACCCCCCGGTGCCGGACGCCACGGCCAGCTGGGGCGGTGCGCCGTCCCGTCGCCGGACCTGGCGCCCGTCCGCCTCGCCACGCAGCTGCCGCACCGCCTCCACCAGCAGGAACAGGCCCCGCATCCCGGGATGCTGGGCCGAGAGGCCGCCCCCGTCGGTGTTCACGGGCAGCTCCCCGTCCACCAGGAGCCGCCCCTTCGCGGCGTCCACGAACGCGCCGCCCTCGCCCTTCGCGCAGAAGCCCAGGTCCTCCAGCGTCACGAGCGTCATGTAGGTGAAGGCGTCGTAGATCTCGGCCACGTCGATCTCGTCCGGGCGCACCCCGGCCCGCCCGAAGGCGAGACGTCCGCTGACCGCCGCCGGGGACACCGTGAAGTCGGCCCACTCGGACATCGTCGTGTGGGAGACGTGCTCCCCGGTGCCGAGGACCCACACCGGGGCCGTACGGCAGTCCCGTACGTACTCCTCGGCCACCAGCAGCACCGCCGCGCCGCCGTCGGAACGCAGGCAGCAGTGCAGCTTGGTGAAGGGGTCGGCGATCATCGGGCCGGACAGGACGTCGTCGACCGTGATCGGGGCGCGGAACATGGCCTCCGGGTTCAGTGCCGCGTTCGCGCGGGCCTGGACGGCGACCGAGGCGAGCTGTTCGAGCGTCGTGCCGTACTGGTGCATGTGGCGGCGCGCGGCCATCGCGTACTTGGCGATGAGCGTATGGCCGTAGGGGACCTCGAACTGGAGCGGGCCCCGGGCGCCGAAGGAGAGGTCGCCGGTGCGGCGGCCCGCCCTGATGTCCGCGCGGGCCGTCGATCCGTACACGAGCAGGACGGCGCGGGCGTGGCCGGCCGTGATCGCGTCGGCCGCGTGCGCCGCCATGACCTCCCAGGTGGAGCCGCCGACGGCGGTCGAGTCGACCCAGTCGGGACGCAGTCCGAGGTATTCGGCCACCTCGGCCGGGGGGAGCGTGCCCAGGCCCGCCGAGGCGAAGCCGTCGATCCGCGACCTGTCCAGGCCCGCGTCCGCGAGGGCCCGGCGGGCGGCCTGCGCGTGCAGGGCGTAAGGCGTGGCGTCGTCCACCCGGCCGCAGTCGGAGAGGGCCACGCCCACCACGGCCACCTTGCGCTTCCGCGGAATCATAGATCTGACGGTACATCAGACAGTGAGTGCGGGGGAGGTCGTCGCACCTCTGTGCATCTCCCTTCCCTCGACCTAATATGACGGCCCGTCAGATCAGGAGGGGCCTGCCCATGGACGCCCGTTTCACCCCCGAACAGGACGAGATCCGCCGCACCCTCCGGGAAGTCCTGCTCAAGCGGTGCGGCCCGGACGAGGTGCGGGCGGCCGTGCGGACCGCCGCCGGACACGACACCGGACTCTGGGACACGCTCGCCCGGCAGCTCGGTCTGCCGGGGCTCGCCCTTCCCGAACGGTACGGCGGAACCGGCTGCTCGGTCACCGAACTCGCCCTCGCCTGCGAGGAGTCGGGGCGGGCCCTGGCGCCGTCGCCGCTGATCTCCACGGCGGTCCTGGCCGCGCCGCTGATCCTGGCCCTGGGCACCGGGGACCAGCGCGCCGAGCTGCTGCCCCGGATCGCGGGCGGCGAACTGACCGCGGCGCTCGCGGTGCCGGGTGCCGGGCTGCCCACCGCCCTCGGGCTGGTCGGCGACCACCGCGGGGACTGGGCGGGCGGCGGGCGCGCGGGCGGGGTGCAGGCGCGGCGGGCCGACGGTGGCTGGCGGCTCTATGGGCAGGCGGCCCATGTGCTCGACGGACACAGTGCGCGGCTCCTGGTGGTGGCCGCGCACACCGGAGGCTTCGCGAGGTCGCGGACGTCGCTGTTCCTCGTACGGGAGGACGCCGAGGGGCTCGTACGGGTACGGCAGACCTCGCTGGACGAGACGAGGCCGCAGGCCCGGGTGGAGCTGCGGGACGTGGCGGCCGAGCCGCTGGGGGACGGCGGCGACGTGCTCGGCGCGCTCGCCGGCCTCGGCCGCAGTGCCGCCGCCGTACTCGCCGCGGAGGCCGTGGGCGCCGCCGACCGGGCACTGGAACGGACCGTCGAGTACGTCCGGCAGCGGGAGCAGTTCGGGCGGGCCATCGGGACCTTCCAGGCGGTCAAGCACCGCCTCGCGGACGTGTACGTACGGGTGGAGGCGGCGCGCTCGGCCGCCTACTACGCGGCCTGGGCCGCCGGCGACGGCGGCGGTCGCGAACGGGTCGGAGGGCTCGCGCTCGCCCAGGCCCTGGAGGCGCTGCGCTCGGCCTCGGCCGAGGGGATCCAGTTGCACGGGGGCATCGGCTTCACCTGGGAGCACGAGGCCCACCTGTACTTCAAGCGGGCGTCCGGCGACGAACTGCTCTTCGGGCCCGTGCACCGGCTGCGGGCGCACGCGGCCGACGACGCGCGGCTCTTCGAGGGCGGGGAGGTGGTGGTCTGATGGCCCGCGGAGCGCTCCCCGGGGTCCGGCTCGTGCAGAAGGTGTCCGCCACCCGGACCTTCGCCCGCGTCGCGCCGCATCTCGTCCCCGCCGTGGACCGCGCGGTGCACCGGCTGACCCGCGGCAGGGTGCTGCTGAGCGCGCGGATGCTGCCGGGTGTCGTCCTCACGGCGCGCGGCGCGCGGAGCGGGCTGGTCCGGCGGACGCCGCTGGCCTGTGTGCCGGAGGGGGCCGGGGCGGCGAGCTGGCTCCTCGTCGGCTCGAACTTCGGGCGCGCGGAGCATCCGGCGTGGACCGCCAATCTGCTCGCCCACCCGGACGCCGAGGTGAGCTGGAAGGGCACGGACATCCCGGTGACGGCCCGGCTGCTGGCGGGGGAGGAGCGGGACGCGGCCTGGCGGGCGGCGCTGGCTTTCTGGCCGCCGTACGCCACGTACCAGGCGCGGATCGACCGTGAGATCCGGCTGTTCCGGATCACCCGGCGCTGAGGGCCGGTGCCGCCCGGCCACGGCCGCCGGGGAGCGTCGGGACGGGTGGGGACGCGTCGGGGCGCGTGGGGAGGTGCGGCGGGGCAGGGGAGGCAGAGGAGGGGCAAGGAGGGGCGCGCAGGGAAACGGAGAGGCGAGGCGGGGCGTCCGCACAGCGCGGCAGGCGGCAGCCCGCCGGAACGGTCCGTCCGGCGTGGGGCTGCCGCCTGCGTGACAGGAGGTGGGGGCAAGGGGAAACAGAAGGGAAGCGACTCCTACTTGGTCGGCTTCTTCCCGGTCACGCCGAGGTGCACCAACAGTGCGAGATTGGGCTTGAGTTCAGCCTGTTTGACACCCCATGTCTGGAAACCTTTCTGGTGCGAGGCCACCGCCGCGAGCATCGCGACGAGGGAGCCGGCCATCGCCGCGGGGTTCACGTCCTTGTCGACCCTGCCCTTGGCCTGGAGCTCGGTGACCGTGTCCGTAAGGGAGTTGTTCACCGAATTCAGGATCTTCATGCGGATCTTGTAGAACCGCTTGTCGCCCTCGGCGGCACCCAGGTCGACCACGCGGAGAATGGCGTCGTTCTTCCGCCAGAACTCCAGGAACCCGTCGACGAGTTCCTGCGCCGTCTGCCAGCCGGCCTTGCCCGCCCAGGAGCGCCCGTCGAGCAGTTCGGTCAACCCGGCGCCCTCCGCGGCCATTTGCTCCGCGATCTCCAGGACGGCGCCTTCGACGTCCGGAAAGTACTGGTAGAAAGTCGCCGGTGAAGTGCCTGCCTTACGGGCGACATCAATGACTTTGACGTCCCGGTAGGGCGAGGAGCTGAGCATTTCACTGAGGCAGTCGAGCAGCTTCTGCCTGGTCGCCTGCCCACGCCGACCGGCCACGCGGCCGTCGACGGTACGCACTTGTCCTGTCATGCCGTCAGCTTACCGAGGGGTGATCGGAGCGCGATTCGGCCGACTGCAAATGGGGTGCGGTGGGGTGTTGTGGGGCGTGGGTGAGGTGTGAGATGGGCGCCGGGCGGGTCCGCGGGCGCTTCCGGCCACCGCGCGAGGTGGGGGAAACGCCATTAACTTGGCCGCATGGCCGTATCCCCGGCATCCGGCGCGCCCGACGCGTCCGGTGCCTTCCCCGAAGGCGTCCCCTGCTGGGTGGAAGCGCAGCTTCCCGACGTGGAGGCGGGCCGGCGCTTCTACGGTGAGCTGTTCGGCTGGACCTTCGGCGAGGGGTCCGGGCCGCCCGGGACCGAGGTGTGGGCACGCCACCACGGTGAGCTCGTCGCCGCCCTGGTGCCCAAGGGGGACGGGCGGATGCCCACCGTCTGGACGGTGTACTTCGCCACCCCGGACGCCGCCGCGCTGGCCGCCCGGATCACCACGGCGGGCGGCCGGCTGATCACCGCCCCGACACCGGTCGGCTCCTTCGGCACGACGGCCCTCGCCACCGACCCCGAGGGCGCGGTGTTCGGTCTCTGGCAGGCGGGCGACCATCCGGGCTTCGGGAAGCGGCACGCGCCGGGCTCCTTCTGCTGGGCGGAGTTGTACGCACGGGACACCTGGGTCGTCGACGCGTTCTACGGGGCCCTCTTCCACGACGCCCTCTTCGGCGCCGACGCGTCCCCCGACGTGGGCCGGGCCCCCGTCCTCGACGTCTTCCCGGCGGAGATGCCCCCGCACTTCCTGGTCCATTTCGGGGTCGAGAGCGTCGAGGCGGTACTCGCCACGGTGAACCGGCTCGGCGGCCGCGTCCAGGTGCCCGCCTTCGACACCTCGTACGGAAAAGTGGCCGTCGTCACCGACAATCAAGGGGCGTCGTTCGCCGTCATCCAGCGGTGAACGGCCCGTCCGGTGACGGTGAAGCTCCGTCCACCGGTGGGGAGAAGCCGTTATATCCCGAGACACCCCGTTCCGCCCCCGGGTTCGCAACCGGTGGCGCGGACAGGAAGAATCGGGGTGCGTGCCGCCAAGGCGGTGCGGTGGTGAGACGCTGCACGGGGCTGCGTTCATACGTGGATGACGTGGCTCGTACGGGGAGGTGGCAGGCAAGTGGTGGATCAGCTGACGCAGCACGATCCGCGTCGGATCGGGCCGTTCGAGGTGCTGGGGCGGCTGGGTGCCGGCGGCATGGGGCTGGTCTATCTCGCGCGCTCGGCCTCCGGCCGGCGCGTGGCGATCAAGACGGTCAGGACGGAGCTCGCCGAGGACCAGCTGTTCCGGGTGCGCTTCACGCGTGAGGTCGAGGCCGCGCGCGCGGTCTCCGGCTTCTACACCGCGGCCGTGGTCGACGCGGACCCGCGCGCCGCGGTGCCGTGGCTGGCCACCGCGTACGTCCCGGCGCCCTCCCTCGAGGAGATAGTGAACGAGTGCGGGCCGATGCCGGCCCAGGCGGTGCGCTGGCTGGCCGCGGGTGTCGCGGAGGCCCTGCAGTCCATCCACGGCGCGGGGCTCGTCCACCGCGACCTGAAACCCTCGAACGTCCTGGTGGTCGAGGACGGGCCGCGGGTCATCGACTTCGGTATCGCGTCCGGCGTGTCGAACACCCGTCTGACGATGACGAACGTCGCCGTCGGTACACCCGCGTACATGTCACCCGAGCAGGCGAAGGACTCGCGCAGCGTGACGGGCGCGAGCGATGTCTTCTCGCTCGGTTCCATGCTCGTCTTCGCCGCGACCGGGCACGCCCCCTTCCACGGCGCGAACCCGGTCGAGACGGTCTTCATGCTGCTCCGGGAGGGCCCCGACCTCGAGGGCCTCCCGGACGAGCTGAGGCCGCTGATCGAGTCCTGTATGCAGATGGAGGCGGCCGGCCGCCCCAATCCCGCCGACCTCCAGGCGCAGTTGGCTCCCCATCTGTTCGGTTCCGGGTCGGACGACAGCGGTACGGCGTCGGCCTGGCTGCCCGAGCGGGCGGTGGGCCTGATCGAGTCGCGCCGCGGGGGCCGTCCGCCGGTGAAGGCCCCGCCGTCCGGGGGCCGCAGCGGTGGCGGACGCCCGGTGGTGCCTCCGCCGCCCGCGCACGCTCCCGCGGCCGTCGGCGCGCCCGACACCGGTCCGGTGCGGCTCGCCGGCGGCAAGGTGCCCATCGGCCCGGGACCGCGGGTCGCCGACGCCCGTGCCGCCGCCGTGAAGGCCCCTCCTCCAGAGGCGGGCCTCGCCGCGTCCTGGTCCCGGCCGCGCGTCGGTGTCAACGGCGCCGACCCCGTGCCGGCGGTCGCGCCGCCGCCCCCGCCGGACTCCCCGTCCGGCTGGCGTCCCTGGCGATTCCGTATGTCGAACGACGTCTGGGGTACGCCCACGGTCGCCGGCGACCTCGTCTACGTCACGTCCTTCGAGGTCCACGCGCTGGACGTGGCGACCGGCCGCCGCAGCTTCAAGACGCGGGACGTGGCCTGGTCGATGGCGGTCGCGGACGGCCGTATCCACGCCTCCGACGGTCCGACGCTGTTCGCGCTGGACGCCCGGGAGGGCGCCGATCTGTGGCGGCTGGCGACGGACGCCTGGGTCTACTCCCTGAAGGCCGAGCGGGGGACCGTCGTCACCGGGACACGCGGGGGCGGTGTGCAGGCCTGGGAGGCCTCCAACGGCCAGAAACTCTGGGAGGTCACCGGCGCCCAGAGCGACTTCGAGTCCCCGGAGGCCGGGCCCGCCGTGCACGACGGCACGGTGTTCGTGTGGAAGGACGCGCGGCTGCGTGCGCTGGAGGCCCGTACGGGTGAGGAGCGCTGGTCGTACCCGATCGGCGACGCGGCGTCGTGCGGCGGCGTGCCGGTCCGGATGACCCGGGCCGACGACGGCTACGTCTACATCTCGGCGGGCACCCGGGTGCTCGCCGTCGACGTGGCGAGCGGTCACGTCCGCTGGCACTTCGAGGCGCCGGCGGTCTTCCTGTGCCCGCCGACCTTCGTGCCGGGGCCCGCGGTCGCCGGGGGCGGGGTGTACCTCGCCGACTACCTCGGCACGGTGTACGCGCTCGACGCCACCGACGGACGCGACCGGTGGCGGATCGCGACCGAGGCCCGTGCCTCCATCGATCCGGTGCTCGTCGCCGCCGGGCACGTGCACGTGGGCAGCGGAAAGGGTCTGTACACCCTGGACGCCGTCACCGGTACGCCGAAGTGGCGTTTCCAGGCGGGCGGCGACATCGTGGGCGCGCCCGCGGTGGCCGAGGGGCGCATCCACTTCGGCTCCACGGACCATCTGCTGTACACGCTGAAGGCCGACGACGGGCGTCTGCGCTGGAAGCTGGCGACCGGCGGCGAGATCACCGGCGCCCCCGTCGTCAAGGACGGTGTCGTGTACGCCTGCAGCAAGGACCGCTGTGTGTACGCCCTGGACGCGGAGAAGGGCACGGGGACGGCGCGAACGGTGTGAGCGGCGAGGGCCCGCCCGGCGGGTGCGGTCGCCGTCGATAGGGTGACGGCATGCAGACGCGGGGGCGCAGACTCAGGTTCACAGCGGTGTCGGCGATGGTGGTGCTGGCCCTGACCGGGTTCTCCACCGGCCGGCACGGGCACAGCCGCCACAGCGGGGGCGGGAGCGGGGGCGGCTGCAGCAGCTCCCGCCAGGACCACGACAGTTCGTCGTCGACCTCGGGCGGCGGCTCGTACGGCAGCGGTTCGTCCGGCGGCGCCTCGTACGGCTCCGGTTCGACCGACGACGGCACCGGCGGCACCTACCGGTCGCGGCCCACCCGCCGTTCCACACCGACCTCGTCCGCCACGGGCGGCAGCGGCCGGACCCTGGAGAGCGGGACCGCGACCCTCGTGAGCTGCGCGTCCGAGAAGACCCCCTACGCGACGGTCGAGGTCCGGAACCCGAACGGCCGCGCGGGCGGCTTCGTCGTGTCGGTCGCCTTCAAGGACCGCGAGGACGTCACCGTCGTCGGCGGCTCCGGGCGGGTGCGGGTGTCCGCGAACGGCCGGGCGACCGTCCGGGTCCCCCTGGTCAGCGCGGGTCTCGCCGGCTCCGTCGACCACTGCCGGGTCGAGCCGCGGGCCACCCCCGAGAACTGACGTCCCGCCCGGCCCGGCGTGTGCGGAACCCGTCCGGGCCGGGCGTGTGCGGAACCCGTCCGGGCCGGGCGTGTGCGCAACCCGACCGGGCTCAGCGTGTGCGGAACCCGTCCGGGCGCCGGCCGGAGAACAGTTCCGCCTGCCGGGCCGGGGGCAGATTGCCCAGGGCGATGAGGTGGGGGGACTGGGCGAAGGCGTGGGCGCGGGCCGTCTCGTGGGCCGTCCACAGGGCGCGCACGGTGCCCTGCACCCCCTCGGGCGGGTAGGAGGCGACGACCTCGGCACACCGCACGGCGGCCGCCAACGCCCCTCCGGGCGGGGTGACTTCGGACACCAGCCCGAGGTCGTACGCACGCCGCGCGGACATCCGCTCGGCGTTCCCCATCAGCGCCATCCGCGCGGCCTCCCCGTACGGCATCCGGTGCGCCATGTAGACGGACTCGTAGGCGCTGACCATGCCGTACGTCGTGTGCGGGTCGAAGAAGGTGGCGGTCTCGTCGGCGACGACGAACTCCGCCTCCCCGAGCAGGTAGAAGGCGCCCCCGCAGGCCATCCCGCGCACGGCGGCCACGACCGGTTTCCAGCAGTCGTTGGCCTTGGGGCCGACGCGCAGGAGCGGATCGTCCACCATGAAGGGTGAGCCGGGCTGCGGGACTTCGGCCGTACGGTCGAGCCCGGTGCAGAAGGCCCGCTCGCCCGCCCCGGTGACGACGACGGCGCGCACGGAGTCGTCGAACCGGAACGCCCGCCAGGCGGAGGCGAGTTCGGACGCGGTGGCGAGATCGATCGCGTTGAGTCTGGCCGGCCGGTCCAGGGTGAGGACGGCGACCCCGGTGTCCTTGTCGCAGGAGATCCGCAGACCGCCGCTCACGACCGCTCCAGAACCCACTGCGGCAGCCGGTCGGCGCCGAACACGACCCGCACCCGTGCGCCGATCCGGATCCGTTCGGGGGCGAGGGAGCCCAGCGGGGCGCCGGGTCCGGCGACCAGGTTGCCGACCAGGCGGATGCGCGGGGCGTCCGCGAGTTCGACGACGGCCGCGTTGTACGGCACCCGGGCCGCGTACGCGGGCAGCAGGGGCGGATGCGGGACGACGTACGACCAGACGCGGCCCAGCCCGCTCATCAGGCGCCACTCGCTGCCGAAGGACCGGCACCGCGGGCAGCAGGGCCGGGGCGGGAAGCGCGGCTCGCCGCAGTCGGCGCAGGCCTGGATCCGCAGCTCGCCCCGGGCGGCGTACTCCCAGAAGGGCGCGCCGTCGTCGTCCACGACCGGCGAGAGCAGCCCTTGGACGGCGTCCGGGGCGGGGGATGGGGTCATCTCGGCTCCTCAGGTTCGCAGCAGGACCGCGGAGGTGGGGACGCCCTCCCCGGCCGTGACCAGACAGGTGGCGGCTCCGGGAACCTGCGCGGTGCTGGTCCCGCGCAGCTGCTTCACGCCCTCGGTGATGAGGTTGAAGCCGTGGACGTACGCCTCGCTGAGTCCGCCCCCGCCCGTGTTGAGGGGCAGCCGTCCGCCGATCTCCAGCGCGCCGCCCTCGGTGAAGGCGGCGCCCTCGCCGCGGCCGCAGAAGCCGTAGCCCTCCAGGGAGAGCGGTATGAGGGGCGTGAAGGCGTCGTAGATCTGGGCCACGTCGACGTCGTCCGGCGTGAAGTCGGCGTTCTTCCACAGATGCCGGGCGGCGGTCCAGGCGGGGCCGGTGAGCGGGTCGTCGTTCCAGTAGTTGACCATGCCGTGGTGCTGCGCGGGCAGGCCCTGGGCGACCGAGTGGACGTACACGGGCCGCCGCCGGCAGTCCCGGGCGCGCTCGGCCGACACGACCACGCACGCCAGCGCGCCGTCCGTCTCCAGACAGTTGTCGAAGAGACAGAGGGGTTCGCTGATCCAGCGGGAGGTCATGTACATCTCGCGGGTGAGCGGGCGGTCGTACATCATCGCGGCGGGGTTCTGGTTGGCCCGGTTGCGGCAGGCGAGCGCCACGTTGAAGAGGTGGTCGCGGGTGGCGCCGTACTCGTGCATGTAGCGCCGTGCCAGCATGCCGATCTCGTCGGCGGGCCTGAGCAGTCCGAAGGGGCGGGTCCACTGTGCCGGGGTGGGGAGCTGGGCGACCGTGTTCTTCCAGGGCCTGGGGCCGCTGCCCCGCTTGCGCGACCGCCAGGCGACCCCGACCGTGGCCTGCCCGGTGGCGACGGCGGCGGCGAGATGGGCGACGGTCGCGCACGAACCGCCGCCCCCGTAGCCGACTTTGCTGAAGAAGGTGAGGTCGCCGAAGCCGAGGGCCTTGGCGACCTCGACCTCGTCGGTCTCCTCCATGGTGTAGGAGGCCAGCCCGTCGACCTCCGAGGGGGCGATCCCCGCGTCGTCGAGGGCGGCGAGAATCGCACGACAGGCCAAGGTCTTCTCGGGCTCGGGGAGTTGCTTGGCGAAGGGGGTCTGACCGATGCCGACGACGGCCGTGGCGTCCTTGATCCCCGCCGTGCTCCGTGTCATGGGCGCGCGCCTCCCTGCGAACCGGGGCTGCTGACAGTGCGTCAGGCTACAGCTAATCTGACGGGTAGTCAGCTAGCTGTCGTCGGTCATAGGGGAGGCCCGCTGTGCGCGGTGACTTGGAGTGGCGGAGCGTCGCGGGGCTGATCCGGTCGGCGGCGCGGCGGTTCGCGGACCGGGAGGCCGTCGTCGAGGGCCGGACGCGCATCACCTACGCGGAGCTGGGCGCCCGCGTGGAACGCGCCGCGGCGGCCTGCCTGGCCGAAGGGGTGCGCACGGGCGACCGGGTGGCCGTCTGGGCGCCGAACACCCTCGACTGGATCGTCTGCGCGCTCGGCGCGGTCTCGGCGGGCGCCGTCCTGGTCCCCCTCAACACCCGCTTCAAGGGCGCCGAGGCGGCGTACGTGCTGTCCCGGAGCAGGGCGCGGCTGCTCTTCGTGACGGGAACGTTCCTGGGGACCTCGTACGTGGCGTCGCTGCGCCGGGCGGCCGGTGAGGGGGACGGCGCCGGCCCGTTGCCCGGACTCCCGCACCTGGAACAGGTGGTGGTGCTGTCGGACGACGCCCCCGCCGGCTTCCGTACCTGGAAGGACTTCCTGGCGGCCGGGGACGCGGTCGGGGCGGCGGCGACCCGGGAACGCGCGGAGTCCGTGGCGGGCACCGCGCCGTCCGACATCGTCTTCACGTCGGGGACGACGGGACGGCCCAAGGGCGCGGTGATCACCCACGCGCAGAGCCTGCGGGGCTACGCGATCTGGAGCGAGCTGGCCGGGCTGCGCGCGGGCGACCGCTATCTGATCGTGAACCCCTTCTTCCACACCTTCGGCTACAAGGCCGGGGTGCTGGCCTGTCTGATGCGCGGCGCGACGATGGTCCCGCAGCCCGTGTTCGACGTGGACACGGTGCTGGCGAACGTGGCGGCGGAGCGCATCTCGGTCCTGCCCGGCCCGCCCACGCTCCACCAGTCCCTCCTGGACCACCCGTCCCGGGACGCGTACGACCTGTCCGCGCTGAGGCTGGTGGTGACGGGGGCGGCCGTGGTTCCCCTGAGGCTGGTGGAACGGCTGAGGTCGGAGCTGAGGATCGGCACCGTACTCACCGCGTACGGGCTCTCCGAGGCGAGCGGGATCGTCACCATGTGCCGCCGGGGAGACGCGCCGGCCGTGATCGCCTCCACGTCGGGGCGCGCGATCCCGGACACGGAGATCCGGGTGGCGGACGCGACCGGGGCGCCCCTCGCCCCCGGCACCCCGGGCGAGGTGCTGGTCCGCGGCTTCCACGTGATGCGGGGCTACTTCGAGGACCCGGCGGCCACGGCGGCGGTCCTGGCCCCGGACGGCTGGCTGCGCACCGGTGACGTGGGCGTCCTCGACGCGGCCGGGAACCTGCGCATCACCGACCGGATCAAGGACATGTTCATCGTCGGAGGCTTCAACGCCTACCCCGCCGAGATAGAGCAGCTCCTCGGCCTCCATCCGGACGTCGCGGACGTGGCGGTGATCGGCGTGCCCGACGGGCGGCTGGGAGAGGTCGGCAGGGCGTACGTCGTACGGCGCCCCGGAGCGGCTCTGACCAGCGACGACCTGATCGCCTGGTCGCGCCGCGAGATGGCCAACTACAAGGTCCCCCGCACGGTCGAGTTCGTGACCGGACTCCCACGGAACGCGAGCGGGAAGGTGGTGAAGGGGGAGTTGCGGTCCGGGACCTTCTGAGGCTACGGCGCGAGGGTTCCTGAGTCACGCCTGCGCTCGCGATCACGCTCGCGCTCGCGGAGCCGGGAAAGGGCGGCGCGGACCTCCTCGATCATCATCGCGTGACGGTGGAAGGCATCCGCCGCGGTGCAGCGGAGGAGGAGACGCACCTCTGGGCGCTGGAGGACCTTGTTGAAGCGGGCGACATCCTGGCGGTGCGCCGCGCGTGAGCCGTGGTACGCGTACCCCTCGATCTCGACGGCCGGCCCCTCCACCCGGAACAGGAAGTCCAGGTAGCGGTGGCGGCCGTCGGGCGTACGGAGTTCGGCCTGGCTCTCAGGGTGGAGGCCGGCGTCATGCATGTGCAGGCGCGCGACGGTCTCGGCGGGGGAGCCGGAGTTCGGATCGGCGAGCTTCAGCCGCCGGCGGCCGCTTTCCGCTCCGCGCATGGGCGCTTCGAGTGCGAGGGAGAGCAGGGCGGCGGTCGTGACGGGCGCGCGGCGGATGCCTCCGACCCTCCGCCAGGTCAGGGCCGACTCGACGGCCACGAGAGCCTCGTCGCGGGGGCCGGCCCGGAGGAGGTCGGCGAGCGTACGGTCGGCGCTCGTGACGCGCAGGCCCTCACGCCGGACCACGTCTGCCTCGTCGAGAGTCATGCGGTGTACGAGCACGCCCTTCCCACCGCTGCGGAGAGTGAGGTCGAGATCGATGAACTCCAGGGTCCCTTCGCCCCTCGGGGCGAGCGTCTCGATCCGCCAGAGCGCGGTCGCCGAACGGTGACTCACGACGAGCCGCGGCTTGAGGAGTTGCACGGCCCGCAGCCGGGTGGCGAGGTCCACATCCCGGCCCGGCTCGATCCAGGCCCCGGCCTGAACCCGGGTCCACCCCTCTCTCCCGAGCACCCGAAAAAGCGACCTCCGCGCCCACCCGGCCTCCCGGGCACGCGAGGTGAGCAACACGCCCCCTTCGGCCAGCTCCCTCAGCTCCACACCCCCGAGGATTCCGGAGCGGCGCCCCAACCGTTTCCTTCTGTGGATAACCGAGGCCGACCGGGTTCGGGCGTGTTCGGTGAGGTGGGGATTGGCGGAATTGGGCCAACGTGGGGCTGCTGCGGTGGGGTGGTCTGGCGGTGATCGGGCTGCATAGGGGGCCAAAATCTGCCAAACGCCCAGTTGGTGGCGGGGTTAGGGCTTCGGATTTGCGAGGAAGGTGGACCAGGACGTGGCTTGGACCAGTAGGACGGGGCTGTCCTGGAGCTTTGCGTCCCGGATGGGGACGACTCCCGAGAGGCCGGCGGCGATCTCGACGCAGTCGCCGCCGGTGCCGTTGCTGCTCTTGCGCCACAGTGCGGTGCTCAGGTCAATCTCGTGGCTTGCCAGCCGTGCACACTCTCCATGTACACCACCGGAGGCGCGTCCGCGATGGGCATGACCTTGGTCATGCCCATCATGAACGGATGGGTGGTGGCGGTTTGACGCAGGCTGAAGCGCTGTTCGAGACCTGAGCCGTGGCCAACACAGCCTGTGGTGCTGAACGAGGGTCGGTGCCCGTTCGCCTTTCAGGGCCGCCGGCTCCTGCGAGTGAATCGCTGTCCGCTTTTGTGTCGTGACTTGTATCACCTGGTGGCTTGTTTCGGGAAGCGTCGGAGGCTTCAACGTTCGTTCCGTTTCACAGAAACGACACAGGTCTTGCATGGAGTGCACACGTGAACGACGTATTCCGGAACGGGTGTCGTCTCCCCGAAGCGGCGTGTGAGTGTGCCTGTAGGCCCTAATTTTTCCCTGTTGTGTTCATGTGTTCTGTGTCTATGGTGAGCGCCGCGTGTGGTGGATCTTGACCAGTCCGGACACACGCGTCTGTCATTCGGCGGCCGGGGGAACACCGTCGCCCACGGGGAGGGGTTGCTTCGTCATGCCGTCATACCGGCCGTCTGCGCACGCTGCTCCATCCTGCGCTGTGCGCCCCTGACTCCCGCCCAGGACCGCTGTTCTCCCCTTGTCTTCGACCGGGCCTGACTACGCCCGCCCCCCTTGAACGAAGAAGGAGATCCTCTGTTGCGCCCCAGACCGTGGTTCCGTATGCCCGGATCACGAAGATCCGGATTCTTCACCCCCGTCGTCACGTCCGTGGCCGCGCTGGCCGTCCTCGGCGGGCTGGCTGTCCAGCCCGACCTGCTCGGCCGTGGAGCGGACGCCGACCCGGCGGCAGCCTCGTACGACTGGAATGTGGACACGGCTGCCGAGCAGTTGCGGCAGGACCAGTGCCTCATGGCCGATGTGCTGCGGCTGGGTGGCCCGTCCATGGCCACGACCGCGCAGGACGGCCTGAACCAGCCCGCGGACAAGCTTCATACGCTCGCCGACCGCAAGAGCTGGGAGAAGACCCCGCTCGCCACCGCGTACCAGGCGGACCGGGACACGGCGGGCAAGGAGCTGGACGCCCTCCATGCTCTCCGGGACGGATGGCAGAAGCCTGTCGTCGGTCTGACGACACCGGCCGGTTTCACCGAAACCGACTTCCACTGGCCTCCGGGGTCCCCGGGAGACGGCAAGGAGGATTTCTACGGCCAGACCGGTCTGACGAAGTGGACCGCCGACCGGTTCTGGAAGAACGACGGCGACTTCTACGCCGACTCCACGCCCAAGGCGGACGCGGCGACCCTCAGGGCCGTCGACGACCTGGGTAGCCCTCTGTACGGCAAGGACCCAGACCCGGTCGGGCTGCCGGGCGGCGAGTGGAACCGGGCCCTCGCCGAGCGGGACGCGTTCAGATGGCTGCACGGGGCTCCGGGGGAGAACGCGGGCGCGGACAACGCCCGTATGTTCCTGGCGGCGGGGGGATTTCCCCGCAGCGCCCCGCAGCCGGGCACGGCGGAGTACCGCATCGCGGTCGAGGACCTGAAGTCCCGGTTCGCCGCGTGCGCGTGGCGTGACCCGATCGATCCCGACAACGTCCTGGGCGACGTCTCCGGCACGGCCGCCACGGAGTGGCAGCAGGAGATCGCCTCTCAGGCCACGCAACGCAACCAGATCCTCTCTGCCAACAAGGACGCCACCAAGTCCCTGGCGGCCGGCGCCAAGGCGCTGGGTGACCTGCTGGGCAATTCGTGGGTCGCCGACCACCTCGCGCGCTGGCAGGACTACTGGTCCGCGGGCGGGGCCGGCTGGGTCGGCGACGCGCCGGCGGTGATCGAGGTGCACGCCGCGCAGGGCAAGTGCCTCGACGTCGAGGGTGCGAAGAAGGACAACGGCACCCCCGTCCAGCTGTACACGTGCAACGGTTCGGCGGCGCAGGAGTGGAAGGTCTACGGCGACGACCGGGGACTGCACCTGCAGAACGTCAACTCCCAGAAGTGTCTGGACGTTTCGAACAACAACCCGGCCAACGGCACGAAGATCCAGATCTGGTCGTGTGTCGGCTCCCCGGCGCAGACGTGGGAGTTCAACCTCCGCGCCACCGGCAGCCTGCGCAACGTCGGCACCGACAAGTGCCTCGACCTGCACGAGTACACGAACGGCTTCAACTCGTGGCTGTACACGTGCAACGGGACGGGGCCGCAGCAGTTCGACGTCACGCCCTCCGGGCACACCGGCACTGTGCCGCCCAAGGCCCAGTTCGACAAGGCGAAGGCCGGCATCACGGCCGTTCAGACGGCGGCGAAGAAGCAGCTCGACGTCCTCAAGGCCCAGCTCGCCGCCGTGAAGAAGGCCGCCACCGCCTCGGACACCGCCGAGCGGGCCTCCTACGCCATCGCCGACACCAACGGCGCGCCGCGGGGGCGCGGTCTGTTGGTCGGGCAGCAGAAGGCTCAGGTCACCCAGGGTGCGGCGGCCGCGCTCGAGGCGATGGTGAGGGCCGGCGAGACCGCCGAGGCCGCCACCCGCGCCTCCGGCGGCGACAGCCAGACCATCGCGGAGCGCGCGCTCGCGCAGGCCGCCCAGGTGAAGGCGGAGTTCCGCAAGAGGGCCGCCGAGACGGCCGAGTTGCAGGCGAAGGCCGCTGCCGATGCCGCGAAGGTGCACCGCGACAACGCCAAGAAGGACAAGGAAACCGCGGAGGCGAAGCTCACCGACGCGCTGAAGGCCGAGGGGGACGCCAAGGCGGCCGCCGCCGACGCGCACGCCAAGCGGCTCGCCGCCGAGGCCGAGGAGAAGACGGCCAAGGCGGAGAAGGACAACGCCGCCGCCAGCCGCGCCGAGGCCGCCGAGCACCGCAAGAACGCCGAGTCCGAGGCGACGAAGGCGAAGGACGCCAAGGACAAGGCGGAAGCCTCCGAGAAGACCGCCGGGGACCGGCGCGACGACGCCGTCGCGGCCAAGAACCATGCCAAGGCGATGCGCGACGACGCGTGGGACGCCCAGCAGAAGGCTGACACCGCGCGCGCCAAGGCGGACGCCAAGGATGCCTATGCCGACTCCCTCGACTCCGGTGACGCGGCGACCGCCGCCAGGGCCGCCGCCAACGACGCGGACAAGGCGGCCGACGACGCCGAAACGGCAGCGGCCAAGGCGCGCTCCGAGGCCGACGCCGCCACCCGGGCGGCAGCCGACGCGGACGCCGCGGCCACCCGTGCCGAGGCCGCCGCCACACGGGCCCGCTCCGACGCGGACGCCGCACAGGCGGCCAAGCTGAAGGCCGACGCCGCGGTGAAGACCGCCACCAGCGCCGTCGCCGACGCCATCAAGGCCTCCCAGGACGCCTCCGCCGAGGCCAGAGCCGCGGTCAAGCTCGCCGACGAGGCCCAGCAGCACGCCGAGGACGCCAAGACCCAGGCGAACGCGGCGAACACAGAAGCGGGCAAGGCACTCGCGGCCGCGGCGAAGGCGGCCGGGTTCGCGCACGTCACCGCCCAGGCGGCCGTGGACGCGGGCGAAGCGGCCCAGCAGGTCGCCGATCCCGCCAACGACGCGATCCAGCTCGGCTCTTCCTACGTCGACACCGACTCCGCCGCCGGCCTCGTCGTCCTGACCGGACAGAACTCCAAGACGATCGCCGAACAGCAGCGGGCCGTCGCCGACGCCCACGCCAAGAACGCCGCCGCCGAGGCCCAGGCCGCCAAGAACATCGCCGACCAGGCCAAGGGCGATGCCAAGGAGGCCTACCAGCACGCGGCCAACGCCGCCCAGTACGCCGCCGACGCCCGCACCTACTCCAAGGACGCCCTCGGCTACGCCGCCGACGCCGCCAAGGCCGCGGCGGCAGCCTCAGCGTCCCTGGCCCGCACCATCGACTACGACCAGCAGGCCACCACCGACGCAGCCGCCGCCGACAAGGCCGCAGGCAACGCCGAGGGCTACGCCAAGGACGCCCGCGACAGCGCCGACGCCGCCGAACTCGACGCCTCCGCCGCCCGCTCCGCCGCCACCCAGGCCGAACAGGACGCCAAGGAGGCCCGCAGCGCCGCCGACCGAGCCGACGCCGCCGCCACCGAAGCCGAACAAGCCGCCAAGGACGCCGACAAGTACGCCAAAGAGGCGCAACAGGCCGCCGAACATACCGAGGACAAGAAGAACGGGGAGCAGATCCAGACCGGAACGATCCTCGACGCCGAGGGCCACATCGGCAACGTGTTCTATGTCGTCGACCACTACGAGAACATCGGCGACCCGGAGACCCTGTCCAAGACGCCGGCCTGCGACGACTGGAAAAGCAGGATCGTCTACACGGGCGACTGCACCATCAAGGCGCGAATCACCTACAAGGCGATCCTCGACCTGTACCTGTGCACCGCGGATGACCTCAACCCGGCGTACAACATCTGCCCCTCCGAGTCGGCGGTGTACCTCGGCCAGCAGCCGTCCGAGAAGATGACCCAAGAGGTCACACACACCATCACGATCGCGGAGTTCAACGCGAACATCGACCCGATCGACATCCTCTTCGGCAGCTGGATCGACTGCGGCAAGAAGATCGGCTCGATGCTCAAGATCTCGGGCAGTGGAGGAAACTGGGGCGGATGCGGCTGGGCCGCCCTCGACGTGGCCTCCCTGTTCGCGGGCAAAATCGTTCGGCCGATCGCCGACGCGGTGCTCGCCGTGGATGCCGCCCTGCGCACCGGCATCGGAGTTGCCGACGCGCTGAAGGCGTTGCGCACGCTGCGCATCGACGCAGACGCGTTGGCGGGTATCGAGCGGTCGGCGCGCATCTCCGAGGAGTTCCGCGTCGCCTGTGAGACCAACAGCTTCCCCGGCTCCACCGAGGTGCTCATGGCGGACGGCTCACGCCGTGCCATCAGTCGGGTGGGTGTGGGAGACCGTCTCAAGTCCATGGATCCGGTCACCGGCCGGCTGCAGACGCGGCAGGTCAGCGACACCTTCAAGCACGACACCCAGCGGCTGGTGGACATCACCGTCGCCGACGGGGGGAAGCTGGCCAGCACCGCCGGCCACAGGTTCTATGTGGTGAACCGCGGGTGGACGCTGGTTTCCGACCTGCACGTCGGCGACCGGCTGCGCACACCGGACGGCTCGGTCCACCCGGTGACCGCCCTCCTCGACCGCTCGGGCCTGACTCCGCGTACGGTCTACGACCTCACCGTCGACGACCTGCACACGTTCTTCGTGCTCGCGGGCGCCACCCCGATCCTTGTTCACAACTGCAAGGTCGCCTTGGGCTGGCAGAGAGATGGGGCGCTCGACGCGTGGGCTCGGCTTCCCGGGAACAAGTTCACCACCTTCTCCATCGCGCGCGCGCAGGATTTCGCTCCGCTGGCGAGGAAGGCCATCGCCGACCCGAACGTGGAGCTGCACGTCAACATGACGGGACTGGAACGATTCGGAGACTTCATGGACGCTGCCAAGCGCGGCCTGCTGGCTGGTGAAGCCGGTCGTGCCACAGACTACGAGATGTCCTTGATCGCGAGAGCCGTCGCCAATGGTCAACGCGCATGGAGTTCGGTGAGGTTCTATTATCCGACGGGTGCCGGTGACGTCGTGGAACTCAGAAAGATAGACATGCCGGATCTGTCAAAGTTGGGGAAACTTGAGCCCGTAGACGGGGGCAAATTCAACTACTGCCACCACTGCTAAGGAATCCGATGAATATGTACACCCACCGGAAAGACCTGTACCCGGACGTGACCGCTTCGGGTGGCCTGGGACCGGCCATGCGAGAGGCAGCACAGCTGCGCGGGTGCGACACCGGGCTGGGACCGTGGGCCGTCGACGTCGTCAGCATCCAAACGGCGAGGGGTTTCCTGTCGGTCGACCCTGCGACCGAGGAACGCCTTTTCCGGTTGAGTGTCGGCATTCCCGGGTTCGACTGGGAGATCGGCTCTACGGAGGATCTTGGACTGCTTGTGGAAGCGGTCGCCGCATGGCGGGAAGGCATACCGCTCGACAAGCTGCAGGAGAGATTCGAGTTCATGGAGCTCGACGAATTCGTCGGGGCGCTCGAACGCGGAGAGCCCACCTCTTCGCAGTGGACCGAACTCCTGTCGTCCGACTTCAACCGGCGCCAATGGAACCTCCTGCGCCGCCTCCGTGCGGATGAGGTACTGCGGGACATGTTCCCGACCGTCTCGCACGGTGCCGTGCGCCTGTGCGTGGATGCGATGGACGCAAGGAGCCGTCAGGTTCTGGTGGACGAGGTGAACGGGGAACTTTATGAGGTCATACGCGTAGGGGTGCCCGGGGCCGGCTGGGTCGAGGTGCCGGCCGGTGATCTGATCGCCTACCTGCGAGCTGCCTTGAACGAAGAGTGATCTCGACAGATCGATGAGGTCGAACCCCGCCAGGTAATTCCTGGCGGGGTTTCCTTGTGCGTGCCCACGTGGGAGCACAGGGCGGCTTCAGAGGGCACGTCCGGGCGATGAACGGACGTTGTTCAGTAGGGGCGGGGAGTTCCGAACTCCAAGTGACGCCGGTGTCCGCGGGGGCGATTGTTCGAGAGGGCCGAACGGCTCCCGCCACGCATTGGCCTGAACCATGCCCCGGACACACATCGGCCGCGGCGGCTCCCCCTCCGCGCCGCCGCGGCCGATCCCCGTGTGGTGCGGGACCGCGGATCCCCCGTCGGTCCCGTTCCCCCGATGGGCCCCCGTTCCCCCCGTGGGCCCCGTTCCCCCGTTGTCCCCCCGTGGTCCCGCCGATCCCCCGTGCGGTCCCCCGTGCGGTCCCCCGTGCGGTCCTGGTGTCAGGCGGGCTCGTCCGTGGCGTGGACGTTGTCCGTGCCGGCGTCACCGGTCTCGCCCGGGGCGATCGGGTTCTTGCCCTTGAGCGGCTCGGTGGTCGCGTGCACGTTGTCCGTCCCGGCCGTCGGCTCGTCGGTGGCGTGGACGTTGTCGGTGCTGTTGGTGTCACTCATGACTGGCTCCCCTGTGGTTCTTCGATGCGTTGGGCGGAAAGCGCCCGTCCGGCAACTCCCCCGAGGGCCGCCGGACGGGCACTTCGTGGCCGGTTCACCCTAGAGGCCCGGCCTGCTGTCATCCCGCCTGCCCCCCGACGCGACGGATCGACTCGTTGAGAGTGGCGTGTGGCGATAAACGAATGATGAACGCGCAGGCGCACGGCGGGAGAAGCCGGGCATGGACGCGCCGATACGGGGGACGGCCGGACGGGGCCGGGCGCCGGGCGGCGCCCCGTGCCCTCAGGTCCGGGTCCTGCCCTCAGGCGACGGCGAGCGGCTTGAGCAGCGACCGCACCTCGGCGGCCTCCGGTGCCTCCATCGCCTCGAAGATGTCCAGCGCCTCCCGCCAGCAGACCTGCGCGCGGCCCGACTGGCCGATCGCGCTCAGGGCGCGGCCGAGCACCGTCAGGACGTTGCCGCGCCGCCAGTCGCCGCCGATGCCGCGCAGCACGGTCAGCGCCAGCTCGGCGTTGGCCGCGGCCTGCGCGGGCCGCCGGGCGGCGACGTCGGCCTCGGCCAGCCGGAAGAGGGTCATGCCCTCCCAGAGCCGCTGGCGGCTGTCCCGGAACACCGCGAGGGCTTCCTGGAGGCGGCCGACGGCCTGCGAGAGCTGGCCGCTCTGGGTGAGCGCCAGGCCCAGCGCGTACCGTCCGTTGGCACCCTTCAGGGCGTGGTCCATGTCGTCGTACATGGCCGTGCCCTGCTCCGCCAGGGCCACCGCGCTCGCGGTCCGTCCGGTGGCGAGATGGATACGGGACAGGTTGCACAGGGCGCTCGCCTCGCCGGGGCGGTCCTCGCAGGCGCGGAAGTTCTCGATGGCGCGCGTCAGGTGCGCCTCCCCGTCCTCATGGCGGTTCTGGTAGATCGCGATCACGCCGAGGATGTTGGACGACCAGCAACTGGTCAGCGGGTCGGAGGAGGCCAGCGCCAGCTTCAGGGCGCGGGTGGCGGCCCGGTCCGCCGGGTCGAAGCGGCCGGTGATGTGGTGCACGAAGGCCAGCGTCGTCAGGGCCCGGCCCTGCGCCCGGGGCGCGCCTGCCTCCTGCGCGGCGGCGTCCGCGGCCCCGGCGACGGCCTCGTACTCCTTGGAGTTCGCGCCCGACTCGGCCAGGTCGCAGGCGGCCCACAGCAGGTCGACGGCGCGCGCCAGGGTCCCCGGGCCCATCGACTGCCGTACGCAGGCCAGCGTGCAGACCGCCTCGGCGTACAGCCAGTCCTGGGCCCGGTGCCGGTCCTCGAACACCAGGCCCGGATACTCCGTCGGCTCCAGGTGCTCCACCAGCCGGTCCCCGGGCCGGTCGATCGCGTAGACCCCGGCGGTCGTGGCCAGATAGAAGTCCAGCAGCCGCGACAGCGCCGCGTCCCTCTCGCCGGGCGGCTGTTCGTCGCGTTCGGCGCAGGCGCGCGCGTAGAGGCGGACCAGGTCGTGGTAGCGGTAGCGGCCGGGGGCGGCGGACTCCAGGAGCGAGGTGTCGACGAGGGATTCCAGGAGGTCCTCGGTGTCGTCGACCGGGAGGTCCAGGACGGCCGCTGCGGCGGCCAGCGAGATGTCCGGGCCGTCCGCGAGGCCCAGCAGACGGAAGGCGCGGGCCTGGGCGGGCTCCAGCTGGCCGTAGCCGAGTTCGAAGGTGGCCTTGACGGCGAGGTCACCGGCCTGGAGTTCGTCGAGGCGGCGGCGCTCGTCACCGAGCTTCGCCGCCAGTACCGACACCGTCCAGGTGCGGCGGGCGGCCAGCCGGGAGGCGGCTATACGGATCGCGAGCGGGAGGAAGCCGCAGGCCGCGACCACGTCGAGGGCCGCTTCGCGTTCCGACGCGACCCGCTCCTGCCCGACGATCCTGGTGAAGAGCTGGAGGGCCTCCTCGGGGGACATCACGTCGAGGTCCACCAGATGGGCGCCGGCCAGGTCCACCATCCGCGCCCGGGACGTCACCAGGGCCGCGCAGCCCTCCATGCCGGGGAGCAGGGGGCGCACCTGGGCGGCGTCCCGGGCGTTGTCCAGCAGCACCAGGATGCGGCGGCCGTCGAGGACCGAGCGGTAGAGCGCCGCGCGTTCCTCCAGCGAGTCGGGGATGGAGGAGGACGGGTGGCCGAGGGCGCGCAGGAAGGCGCCGAGCACCGTCTCCGGCTCCGCCGCCCGCGGCCCGGTGCCCTGGAGGTCGACGTAGAGCTGTCCGTCGGGGAATGCGGCCCGCGCCTGGTGGGCGACGTGCACGGCGAGGGTCGTCTTGCCCACGCCGCCGATGCCCGCGAGCGCGGAGACCGCCATCACCCGGCCCTCCTCGGTGGAGGCGGCGGCGAGCACGTCGCTGAGTTCCTGGACGAAGGAGGAGCGGCCCGTGAAGTCCGTGACCGTGGCCGGGAGCTGGGCCGGGCGGACCGGCGCCGCCGCGGGTTCGGCCGCCGGGGCGGACGGCTCCGCGAGGCCCGGGTCCGCCTGCAGGATGCGCTGCTGGAGTTCCTTCAGGCCCGCGCGCGGGTCGACGCCCAGTTCGTCGGCGAGCAGCCGGCGGGTGTCGGCGTAGACGGCGAGGGCCTCGGCCTGCCGCCCGCTGCGGTAGAGCGCCAGCATGAGCAGCTCACGCAGCCGCTCCCGCAGGGGGTGCGCCGCCGTGAGCGCGGTGAGTTCGGACACCGCCTCGGCGTGGCAGCCCTGCTCCAGGTCCATGTCGAGCCTGGACTCCAGGAGCTGGAGGCGCCATTCCTCCAGACGTGCCCGCTGGGTGTCCGCGTACGGCCCCGGCACGCTCGCCAGGGGTTCGCCGTCCCACAGCGCCAGCGCCCCGCTCAGCAGTTCGCGGGCGAGGGACAGGTCTCCGGAGTGCTTCGCCTTCTCCGCGTCGGCGGACAGCTCCTGGGCCTCGGCGAGGTCCAGCGTGCCCGCGCCGTCGGAGAGCCGGATCGCGTAGCCGCCCGACTCGCTGATCAGCACACCGGGGTCGAGCGCCTTGCGGAGCCGGGAGGCGTACGTGCGGACGGCGGCGAGCGCCTGCGAGGGGGGTTCCTCGCCCCACAGGGCGTCGATCAGCTCGCCGGACGTGGCGGTCCGGCCCTCCCGCAGCAACAGCGCGGCCAGCAGGGCGCGTTGCTGTGGTGACCCGGTGGGCAGTGATTCCCCGCCGCGCCAGGCGCGCACCGGTCCGAGCACGCTGAAGCGCAACGCCGCCGGTTCCCCGGGGCGGCGCTGCTCCCGCACTCGCGGTACACCGTCCATCGCTGTCCCCCTGCCGAACCGTCAGTGCAACGAGGCCAGTTTGCCTTGTTCATGGCGGATGCGTCAGCCGTGCGAGACGGCGATCACAGCCGCGCGCACGGGGCGGACGCGGAAGATCACATCTCCCTCACACCGTCTCCGCACACGTTCGCACAGAGTCGCGGGTCACCGGGAGCGCTTCCAGGCAGCTGACGGGTCGTCAGATCAGCGCTACCGTGGGCCGTATGGAGACCACCAGGACCCCCGCGACCGTCCCCGCCTTCCCCCGGATCATCTCGGTGGACGACCACACCGTGGAACCGCCGGGCGTCTGGCGGGACCGCCTGCCGTCGAGGTACCGGGACACCGGTCCCCGCATAGTCCGCGCGCCACTGAAGGAGATGACCTTCCTCGGCGGCAGGTTCGCGCCGGTGATGGGCAGGCCGGGCGACGACGGGCCGGTCGGGGACTGGTGGGTGTACGAGGACCTCCACCGGCCGCTCACCCGCCTCGACACCGCCGTCGGGTACGACAGGGACGAGATACGCCTGGAGGTCATCACGTACGAGCAGATGCGGCCCGGCTCGTACGACGTCCCGCAACGGCTCGCCGACATGGACGTCAACCACGTCCAGTCCGCGCTGTGCTTCCCCACCTTCCCGCGTTTTTGCGGACAGACGTTCACCGAGGCCAAGGACCGTGAGCTCGGGCTGCTCTCGGTGCGGGCCTACAACGACTGGATGGTGGAGGAGTGGTGCGGTCCGGCGGCCGCCGGGCGTCTCGTCCCGCTCACCCTCATCCCCCTGTGGGATCCCGCGCTCGCGGCGGACGAGGTGCGCCGCAACGCCGCCCGCGGCGTACGCGCGGTCGCCTTCTCCGAGATCCCGCCGCATCTGGGGCTGCCCTCCGTGCACACCGACGACTGGGACCCCTTCCTCGCGGCCTGCGACGAGACCGGCACGGTCATCGCCATGCACATCGGCTCCAGCAGCCGGATGCCGTCGACCTCGGCCGACGCCCCGCCCGCCGTCGGTTCCACCATCACCTTCGCCAACTGCTGCTTCTCGATGGTGGACTGGCTGATGAGCGGCAAGTTCGAGCGCTTCCCGAACCTGCGGGTGATGTACGCCGAGGGCCAGATCGGCTGGATCCCCTACATCCTCGAACGCGCCGACGTGGTCTGGGAGGAGAACCGCGGCTGGGGCGGTGTCGCCGACAAGGTCCACCGTCCGCCGTCCGAGCTCTTCGCCGGCCATGTCTACGGCTGCTTCTTCGACGACGCCTTCGGGCTCAGGAACCTGGACTCCATCGGCGTCGCGAACGTTCTTTACGAGACCGACTATCCGCACTCCGACTCCACCTGGCCGAAGTCCCGCGAGGTCGGCGAGGCCCAGATGGGACACCTCGACCCGGACGTGGTCGAACGGATCGTACGGGGCAACGCCATCGAGCTGCTCGGGCTGACGGAGGACGGGCTGTGGGCGGGTCCGGGGGGTGCCCGGTGACCGGGGAGGGGCTGCGGCCGGGGTCCGCGGACGGGCCGCTGAGCTACGGCGTCCAGCTCCCGGTCCAGTCGCAGAGCACGCTGTACGCCGAGAGGTGGGAGGCGGACGCGGGTCCGGCCGAACTCGTCGAGATCGCCCGTACCGCCGACCGGTGCGGCTTCGCGTACATCGCGTGCTGCGACCACGTCGCCGTCCCGCGCAGACTCGCGGAGGCCATGAGCACGGTCTGGTACGACCCGGTGGCCACGCTCGCGTTCCTGGCCGGGGTGACCGAGCGCGTACGGCTGCTCAGTCACGTCGCGGTCGTCGGGCTGCGGCACCCGCTTGTCACGGCCAAGCAGTACGCCACTCTCGACCACCTCAGCGGCGGACGGCTGATCCTCGGGGTCGGCGCCGGTCACGTGCGGGAGGAGTTCGAGGCGGTGGGGGCCGACTTCCCGCGCCGGGGCGCCGTGCTCGACGAGTCGATCGACGCGCTGCGGGCGGCGCTGGGGCGGGACGAGTTCCCCGAGCACCACGGGAAGCTCTACGACTTCGAGGGGCTCGGCCAGCGGCCCCGGCCGGCGCAGGCGAGCGTGCCCCTGTGGGTCGGCGGCTCCTCGCCCGCCGCCGTGCGCAGGGCCGCGCTGAAGGCGGACGGCTGGCTGCCGCAGGGCGACCCGCGCGAGCGGCTGCCGGAACAGATCGCCACGCTGCGGCGGCTGCGCGCGGAGGCGGGCGTCCGCGGCCCGCTCACCGTCGGCGCCATCACCGAGCCCCTGTACGTGGGTGAGCCCGGCTGGGAGGTCGGGCGCCGCACGCTCAGCGGGCCGCCCGAGGCCCTCGCCGAGTCGCTGCGGGCGTACCACGCGATGGGCGTGGACCAGATCCAGGTGCGGTTCCGGTCGCGTGGCAGCGGCGAACTCGTCGACCAGATGGCCGCGTTCGGCGCGGACGTGGCACCGCATCTCGGCTGACGGCTCTCCCGCGGGCGGCGGCCCGGCACGGGCCGCCGCGGAGAGCGCACGGACTTCGGGGGGCCTCGCCCCCCGGCCAGGCAGACAGGGAGACCAGGCATGGGCAAGCTGGACGGACGTGTCGTCCTCATCACCGGCGCGGCGCGCGGACAGGGCGAGCAGGAGGCGCGGCTCTTCGTGCGGGAGGGCGCCAGGGTGGTCCTCGCGGACGTGCTCGACGACCAGGGGGAGGCGCTGGCCAAGGAGATCGGCGCGCGCTACGTCCACCTCGACGTGCGGGGGGAGGACGACTGGCGTGCGGCGGTGGCCGTCGCCAAGGAGGCGTACGGGCGGATCGACGGGCTGGTCAACAACGCGGGCATCCTGCGTTTCAACGAGCTGGTCGACACCCCGCTGGAGGAGTTCCAGCAGGTCGTGCAGGTCAATCAGGTGGGGGTCTTCCTCGGGATCAGGACCGTCGCGCCGGAGATCGCGAGCGCGGGCGGCGGCACGATCGTCAACACGGCCTCGTACGCGGGTCTCACCGGGATGGCCTGGGTGGGTGCCTACGCGGCGACCAAGCACGCCATCGTCGGTCTGACGCGGGTGGCGGCCCTGGAGCTGGCAGCCAAGGGGATCAGGGTCAACGCGGTCTGTCCGGGCGCCATCGACACGGCGATGAGCAACCCCGCCCAGCTCGATCCGGACGCCGACCCCGCCGACAGCGAGAGGACCTCCCGGGCACTGGACGAGCTGTACCGCAAGCTCGTGCCGCTCGGCCGGATCGGGCGGCCGGAGGAGGTGGCCCGCCTCGCCCTCTTCCTCACCGGCGACGACTCCTCGTACATCACGGGCCAGCCGTTCGTGATCGACGGGGGCTGGCTGGCGGGCGTCAGTGTCATCTGACGTGCCGTCAGCTATTGACGCCTCGGAGGGCCGGTGCGACAGTCGGCGGACAGTAGATCTGACGGCACGTCAGATAAAGATGTGGGGACGGTGAACCTCCTTGGAATTCGGGCTCTTTGTACAGGGATACGTGGGCAAGCGCGCCGAGACCGACCCGCTCGCGGAACACAAGGCGCTGATGGAGGAGACCGAGTACGTCATCCAGGCGGACAGGTCCGGCTTCAAGTACGCCTGGGCGTCCGAGCACCACTTCCTGGAGGAGTACTCGCACCTCTCGGCCAACGACGTCTACCTCGGGTATCTGGCGCACGCGACCGAGCGGATCCATCTGGGGTCGGGCATCTTCAACCCGCTCGCCCAGGTCAACCACCCGGTCAAGGTCGCCGAGAAGGTCGCCATGCTCGACCACCTCACCGGCAACCGCTTCGAGTTCGGCAGCGGCCGGGGCGCCGGCAGCCACGAGATCCTCGGCTTCATCCCCGGCGTCACCGACATGAACTACACCAAGGAGATCTGGGAGGAGACCATCGCCGAGTTCCCGAAGATGTGGCTCCAGGACGAGTACGTGGGCTTCCAGGGCAAGCACTGGCAGCTCCCGCCGCGCAAGATCCTGCCCAAGCCGTACGGGAAGTCGCACCCCGCCATGTGGTACGCCGCCGGGTCGCCGCCCTCGTACGCCATGGCCGCCCGCAAGGGGCTCGGCGTGCTCGGCTTCAGCGTGCAGAAGGTCTCCGACATGGAATGGGTCCTGGAGCAGTACAAGACGGCCGTCGTCGAGGCGGAACCCGTCGGGGACTTCGTCAACGACAACGTGATGGTGACGACCACCGCGATCTGCGCGCCCACGCACGAGGAGGCCATCCGGATCGCGGTCAGCGGCGGCCTGCACTACCTGCCCTCCCTCGTCTTCCGCTACCACGACACCTTCCCGCGCCCCGAGGGCTTCCCCGTCTGGCCCGAGACCCTCCCCGAGTACAACGAGGAGTTCATCGAGCTGCTGATCGCCGAGGAACTGCTGATCTGCGGCGACCCGGACGAGGTGCTCACCCAGTGCAAGCGGTGGGAGCAGGCGGGCGCCGACCAGCTCTCCTTCGGCCTGCCGGTCGGGGTCTCGCGCGAGTACACGCTCCAGACCATCGAGCTGATCGGCCGGCACGTGATCCCGAAGATCGACACGGACCCGGTGCACCGGACCACCCGGTTCCGCCAGGCTTCCTGAGGGGGCGGCCATGCTCGACCACGTCATCAGGGGCGCGACCGTCGTGGACGGCACGGGCGCGCCCGGCCGCCGGGCCGACGTAGGCGTCCGGGACGGCCGGATCGCCGTGATCGGCACGGTCACGCAGCCGTGCCGCACGAGCGAGGACGCCACGGGTCTCGTCCTCGCCCCCGGCTTCGTCGACCCGCACACCCACTACGACGCCCAGCTCTTCTGGGACCCGTACGCGACCCCGTCCCTGAACCACGGGGTCACCACCGTCGCGGGCGGCAACTGCGGCTTCACCCTCGCCCCGCTCCATCCCGAGCGGCCCGAGGACGCCGACTACACCCGGCGGATGATGTCCAAGGTCGAGGGCATGTCCCTGGTGGCCCTGGAGGAGGGCGCGCCCTGGAACTGGCACACCTTCGGCGAGTACCTGGACGCCCTGGAGGGGCGGATCGCCGTCAACGCCGGTTTCATGGTGGGCCACTGCGCGCTGCGACGGTACGTGATGGGCGCGGACGCGGTGGGCGGACAGCCGACCGGGGAGCAGCTGGCGCGGATGCTCACGCTGTTCCACGAGGCGATGGACGCCGGTGCCTGGGGCCTGTCCACCACCCAGTCCTCCACCCACTCCGACGGCGACGGGAATCCGGTCGCCTCACGGCACGCGCGCCCGGCCGAACTGCTGGCGCTCAGCCGTGCGGTGGGGGAGCACGAGGGCACCCAGATCGAGGCGATCACGGCCGGATGCCTCGACCAGTTCAGCGACGCGGAGATCGACCTCTTCGCCGAGATGAGCGCGGCGGCGGGGCGCCCGCTGAACTGGAACGTCCTGACGATCGACGCCGCCGTGCCCGAACGGGTGCCCAGGCAGTTGCTGGCGAGCGAACGGGCACGCAAGGCGGGCGGCCGGGTGGTGGCCCTCACCATGCCGATCCTCACCCCCATGAACATGTCGCTGGGCACCTTCTGCGCGCTGAACCTGATCCCCGGCTGGGGGCCGGTCCTCGCGCTGCCCGTGCCGGAGCGCGTCGCGCGGCTGCGCGACGCGGACGTACGGGCCGAGATGCTGCGCCGGGCCGGCTCGAAGGAAGCCGGTGTCTTCCGGCGGCTCGCCCACTTCGGGCGGTACGTCATCGGCGACACCTACAGCGCCGCGAACGAGGGGCTCACCGGACGCGTGGTCGGGGACATCGCGGCCGAGCGCGGCCAGGAGCCCTTCGAGTGCCTGGTCGAGATCTGCGCCGCCGACGGGCTGCGGACCGTGCTGTGGCCCATGCCCTCCGACAACGATCCCGACTCCTGGTCGCTGCGCGCCGAGACCTGGCAGCACCCGGACGTGCTGCTCGGCGGCTCGGACGCGGGCGCCCATCTGGACCGCATGTGCGGGGCCCCGTACACGACCCGGTTCCTCGGGGACTGTCTGCGCGGCCGGAGACTGGTGCCGCTGGAGCGGGCCGTGCGGATGCTGACGGACGACCCGGCGCGGCTCTTCGGGCTGCGCGAGCGCGGGCGGGTCGTCGAGGGGTTCCACGCGGACCTCGTGCTCTTCGACCCGGAGCGGATCGACGCGGGCAAGGCCACCCTGGTCCACGACCTGCCGGGTGACAGCCCGCGGCTGGACTCGAAGGCGATCGGCGTCCGGGCGGTGTGGGTCAACGGGGTCGAGGCGATCCGCGACGACACGGTGACCGGGGCCGTCCCCGGGAAGGTGCTCCGCTCCGGGCGGGACACGAGGACGGTGAGCACGCGGTGAGCGCGGACACCGGGAGCGGCCCGGGGACCGAGGCGCAGCGGCTGTTCATCGGCGGCTCGTGGGTCGCGCCCGACGACGGGCACTACGAGGTGACCGACCCGGCGACCGAGGGGCTCGTCGGGTGGGCTCCGGAGGCCTCCCGGGACCAGGTGCGGGCGGCGGCGGCCGCCGCCCGCGAGGCCTTCGGGCCCTGGTCCCGGACGCCTCCGGAGGAGCGTGCCGCGGTGCTCGGCCGGGCGGCCGACGTCATCCAGCGGCGCTTCCTGCCGTACGCCGAACTCGCCGCGGCCGAGAGCGGTGCCACGACGGCGACCGCCCGCGGGATGCAGGTGGGGGTGGGCGCCGCCCGGTTCCGGCGTTACGCCCGGGTCGAGCCCGCCGAGCAGCCGCTGCCCCCGCAGATCAACGAGGCGGGGCCGTTCGGCGGGGCGGCCGTCATGGGCGCCCTGGCGGTACGCCAGCCCGTCGGCGTGGTCACCTGCATCACCTCGTACAACAACCCCTGGGCCAATCCGGCGGGCAAGATCGCCCCCGCGCTCGCCATGGGCAACACGGTGGTCGTCAAGCCCGCCCCGCAGGATCCGCTGTCCGTGTACCGGATGGCGGAGGCGCTGGAGGCGGCGGGCGTGCCACCGGGTGTGCTCAACGTGGTGAGCGGTTCGCGTGCGGAGGCCGGGGAGGCGGCCGTGGACTGCGAGGACGTGGACATGGTCAGCTTCACCGGCTCGACGGCCGTCGGCCGGCGTATCGCCGAGGTGTGCGGACGCGGGATGAAGCGTCAGCTGATGGAGCTGGGCGGGAAGGGGGCGGCGGTCGTCTTCGACGACGCCGACCTCGGTTCGGCGGTGTCCGGGATCGGCACCACGTACTCGTTCTACAGCGGACAGATCTGCACGGCGCCCACCCGGGTGATCGCGCAGCGGGGCGTGTACGACCGGCTGGTGAGCGAACTCGCGGCATACGCCGGGCGGTTGACGGTCGGCGATCCGCGGGAGCCGGGGACGGTGGTCGGGCCGGTCATCTCGGCGTCCCACCGGGACCGGGTCGAGGCGTACGTCGAACTCGGCCGGAAGGAGGGCGCGCGGGTGGTCGCGGGCGGCGAACGGCCGCCGTACGAGCGGGGTTTCTATGTCGCGCCCACGCTGCTCGCGGACTGCACGGCGGACATGCGGGTGGTGCGCGAGGAGATCTTCGGGCCCGTCGTCGTGGTCGTGCCCTTCGACGACGAGGAGGAGGGGATCGCGCTCGCCAACGACAGCGACTACGGGCTGATCGACTACGTCTGGTCGGGCGACGTGGCCCGCGCCTTCCGTGTCGCCCGGCGGCTCAGGGCCGGCGGGGTCGGGATCAACACCGTCGGCCGCAACATGGAGGCGCCCTTCGGCGGCTTCAAGAAGAGTGGTGTCGGGCGGGACGTGGGCTCCTTCGCCCTGCACGCCTACAGCGAGGTGCAGTCCCTCGTCTGGCCGGGGTGACCCGGCCGCGGGGGAGGTGTCCGGGCCGTCACCGTGACGGCGCCGCCCGAGCGGGGTAGCGTTGCTACCGAACCAGTGTTAGCGTTGCTCTCGTCGGGTGGCGAACGCCGCCACCCCCGAAGGTCGAGGAGCAACGTCATGAGCGAGCGGACCGGCACCTCCCCGCGCGTCGCGATCGTCACCGGCGGATCGCGCGGGATCGGCCGCGAGACCGCCGAACGGCTGGCCGCCGACGGATACGCCGTGGTGGTCGACTACGCGGGCAACCAGGCGGAGGCCGACAAGGTCGTCGCCGCGATCACCGCGGCGGGCGGCGAGGCCCTCGCCCTGCGCGCGGACGTCGCCGACGAGACCGCGATGGCGGACCTCTTCGACACGGTGGAGGCCCGCTTCGGCGGAGTCGACGTCGTCGTCCACGCCGCCGGCGTCATGACCCTCGCGCCGCTGGCCGACCTCGACCTCGACGCCCTGGACCGGATGCACCGCACCAACGTCCGCGGCACGTTCGTCGTCGGACAGCAGGCCGTGCGCCGGCTGCGCGCCGGCGGCGCCCTCATCAACTTCTCCAGCTCCGTGCTGGGGCTGGCCATCCCCGGGTACAGCGGCTACGCCGCCACCAAGGGCGCCGTCGAGGCCATGACCCTGATCGTCGCCCGCGAGATGCGCGGGCGGGACGTCACCGTCAACGTGGTGGCCCCCGGCCCCACCGCCACCGCGCTGTACCTGGACGGCAAGGACGAGGAGACCATCGCCCGGGCGGCCGCGCAGCCCCCGCTGGAGCGCCTGGGCACCCCCGGGGACATCGCCGGGGTCGTGTCCTTCCTCGCGGGCCCGGACGGCCGCTGGGTCAACGGCCAGGTGCTCCGCGCCAACGGCGGCGTCATCTGACCCCCGCGCGGCCGCCGTCGCCCCACTCCCCCCTCGCCCCTCGAAGGAGTACAGCCATGGACACCCGTCCGCGTTCCGTCCCGCCCCGGACGATCGTCATCACCGGTGCCGGTTCGGGTTTCGGCGCACTGTCCGCCCGTGCCCTCGCCCGCGCCGGTCACACCGTGTACGCGGCGATGCGCGACACCGCCGGCCGCAACGCGGAGCGGGTCGCCCGCGCCGAGGAGTACGCCGCGGCACACGGGGTGGACCTGCGCACGGTCGAACTCGACGTACTCTCCCAGGAGTCGGCCGACGCCGCGATCGCCGAGGTGCTGGCGCGGACCGGCACCCTGGACGTGCTCGTCCACAACGCCGGCCACATGGTGACCGGTCCGGCGGAGGCCTTCACCCCGGAAGAACTGGCCGCGGTCCACGACACGAACGTGCTCGGCACCCAGCGGGTCAACCGGGCCGCGCTGCCACACCTGCGCGCCCAGGGGCACGGCCTGCTGGTGTGGGTCGGCTCGACCTCCTCACGCGGCGGCACCCCGCCCTACCTGGCGCCGTACTTCGCCGCCAAGGCCGCGATGGACGCGCTCGCCGTGTCGTACGCCGCCGAACTGGCCCGCTTCGGCATCGAGACCAGCATCGTGGTGCCCGGTGCCTTCACCTCCGGCACCGAGCACTTCGCGACCGGCGGCCACCCCGCCGACACCGCGGTGATCCGGGCGTACGAGGAACGCTACGCGGGCCTCGTGGACCAGGTCGCCCAGCGCCTCGCGGCCCTCGCGCCCGCCGACGCGGACGCGTCCCTCGTCGCCGACGCCATCGTCGACGTGGTCGGCGCACCGGACGGCGAGCGGCCCTTCCGGGTACACGTGGACCCCGCCGACGACGGCTCGGAGGAGGTCAGCCGGGTCGCGGACCGCGTCCGCTCCGAGTTCCTGACCCGGATCGGCCTGGACGACCTGCTGAGCCCGCGTCCGGCCGCGCGCGAGGGGGTCGCGTGAGCCCGGCCGACACCGCGCCCGGGAACACGAAGGCGCGGATCCTCGACGTGGCGGCGGCCCTGGTCGCCCGGTCGCCGGACGGTGACGTCTCGACCCGGGCGGTGTGCGAGGCCGCCGGGGTCGGCGCCCCGGCGCTCTACCGCCACTTCGGGGACAAGGAAGGCCTGCTCTCGGCGGTCGTCGACCACGGCTTCGACCAGTACCTGGCGACCAAGCGCGGGCGCGGCCCCGGCACGGATCCCGTGCGGGACCTGCGCGACGGCTGGGACACCCACACGGACTTCGCCCTGCGCAACCCCAACCTCTACCGGCTGATGAACTCCCCGGCGATGCGCACCCCGCCCGCCGCGGCCCTGGAGTCCCACCGCATCCTCACCGAGGACCTCCGGCGCGCTGCCGAACAGGGCAAGCTGCGCCTGGCCCCCGAACTGGCCGCACAGATGATCATGTCGGCCAACGTGGGCGTCTGCCTGATGCTGGTCTCCCGCCCGGCCACCTTCGACGACATGACCCTGTCGCGCCGGGTACGGGACGCCGTGCACACCGCGGTCTTCGTACCGGAGGTGATGGCGGACACCGCCCCCGGCACCGGGACGTCCGGCACCGGGACGTCCGGCACCACGACCTCCGGCGGCGACGAGGCGCAGGTACCCGCCGTCGCCACCCGCCTCGGCGCGCTCCTCCGGCAGGCCCCCGGAACGGTCTTCACCCCCGCCGAGTCCGCGCTGCTGGGGGAGTGGCTGGACCGGCTCTCCAACACGGCGCCGGAACGGCCGTAGCGACGCTACTCAGGTCCCGGACGGCGGCGGCCCGGGTACGACGACGGATGCGGGCCGTCCTCCGCGGTCCGTAGCGTCGGCGGCATGGCGGACACCGGCACCACCCGACCCCGGCGCACTCCCTCCGAGTGGGCCGCCCTGAGCGTCCTCGCGATCCTGGTGCTCATCACCGGCGGAATCGTCGCGACCCTCGGCCCGCTGCTCGCCGTCGCCTGCGACACCTGCCCGGACGGCGTGCGCGCGACGGACTCCGCGGACACGCTCGTCCTGGTCGCCCGGACCGGCGTGCCGCTCGTCACGGCGGCGACCGTCGCCGGGATCCTCCATCCCCGGGGCGGCGCGAAGGCGGCCGGCACCGGCCTGGGCGTGCTGGCGGTCCTCATGGTGACCCTGCTGGTCCTCGGTCGGACGTGAGCCGGCCGCTGGGGCGGACGCCCGTCAGGCGTGCGGCCCGCTGCCGGGTGGCGGGGAACTGCCGGGCGTGCGGCCCGCTGCCGGGTGGCGGGGGCTGTCGGGCGTGCCACCCGCTGCCGGGGGAGGCCGTCCGGCGGGCGGCCGCTGTCAGGTGCCCAGGAAGATCGGGTTGGTGAACGCCGCCAACGCCCCCGGGACGGGACCCGCCGCCGTCTCGTGCCGCAGTTCGGCCCGTACGTAGGCCGCGTACTGAGGGGTCGTCCGCCACTCCACCGTGCCCGAGCCGGAGACCGGCAGGACGTCGCTGGTGAACAGGACACCCTCGTCGGTGACGAGGCGGACCGTGCAGCGCGGAGCGCCGCAGACCTCCAGGCGGACCGTGACCGGAGCGTCCGCCGCCACCGTCAACCGGCCCCCGATCCCCGCGTGTTCACCGCCGGGACCGGACGCGGTGAAGGCCAGCACCACCGACTTGGACTCCGCCACGTAACTGCGGCCCGCGCGGATGCCGTCCTGGACGGCCTCCCGGGTCAGGTCGTCGGCGAGGACGACCGTCTGGGGTGTACCGACCGCGTCCGGGTCGCGATGGGCGTCGCTGTTGCCCATCGCCGGCAGCCAGGACCGCGACCGCGAACGGACGGACGCGACCAGCGTGTTGTCCCACTCGGCCAGGGCCACCTCGTCGTCCGGCGTGTACGGGCCGTTCCACACCTCGACCGCGTCCGCCTCCCCGAACCCGAACTTCCAGCCGCAGCCGACGCAGGTGGCGTGCGGATGCGCCGGGACGACCAGGCCGCCCGCGCGGCGGATCCCGCGGGCGAAACGGCCGAACCGGTGGTCGCGGGCACGGTAGCGCCAGTCGACGAACGTGCCCGGTTCCGTGCCGAGCGCCAGCACATGGCCGTTGCGGGTGGTGACCTCCTCACCGAGCATGATCAGCAGGTCGTCGCCCGCCTGGTCCGCCCAGTGCGGATGCGAGGAGTGCGTGTTGTGGTCCGAGCTGTTGATGAAGTCCAGGCCCGCCGCCCGGGCCAGTGCCGCGATCTCCGCCGGGGTGCGGCGGCCGTCCGAGTACCAGGAGTGCAGGTGGCAGTCGCCCCGGTACCAGGCCCGCCCGCGGCCCCTCGCGCGGGGCGGCGGGTACACCGGGGCCGGCGTCGCGGCCTGCTCCCCGTGGGCGAGCGTCACGGTGACCTCGTACGACAGGCCCTGCGGTGCCACCGTGTACGGGCCGAGCGCGACGTGCCAGGTGCCGGGGCCGATCCGGCCGGGGACGTATCCCGGGGTCGCGTCGTCCGCCCGGACGAAGAACTCCGTACGCGCCCCGCCCGACCAGCCGCGGAAGCCCTCGCCGCCCAGTTCCGTGCCGCGCTCGTCGAAGAGACCGATGTCGAGCGCGTTGCCCGCGGTGCCCGCCGGGACCGACGGCCTGTCGTAGGTGTACGCGACATGGATCTCCCGCACCCCGTGCGGCACCTCGACCGGGAGGTACACGAAGTCCGGCGCGCCGACGGGCAGGGTGCCCGACACCGTCCGGGTCTCGGTACGGCCGGCCGCTCCGGCGCCGCTCGCGAAGGTCACGCTTCCCAACGTAAGCGCCGCGGCCGCTCCCGTCACGAACAGCGCGCGCCTGGCCATGCCGTCGCCGTGCTCGTCCTCGCACATGCTGCCGCTCCCGGTGTGCCGTCGCCGGCATGGGTGGTGCGGGGGTGGTGCGGGTGTGTCCCCCTCCACCCTGGTGTCCGGACGTGAACGATGGTGCGGCACAAGGGGATCGCCGGCTCTCGGTGAAACGGAGCGCCGGACCGGGAACCGCTCCGGCGCCCGGGAACGGGTCCCGCACGCCGCCGGTGGCCGGACCGGCCCCGGGCCGCCCGGCCGGAGGAACCGGCCCGCGCCCTCGAATGCCTGATCACGGCGATCGTATGCTCGAAGGATGACGACTTCCGCGACTCCCGGGACCGGGCCGACGGCGAACTCCATGCGGCGAGCGCTCAGGCGCGCGCGGGACGGCGTCGCGCTCGACGTGACCGAGGCGGCCGTACTGCTCCAGGCGCGCGGCGAGGACCTCGACGACCTCGCCGCGTCCGCCGCGCGGGTGCGTGACGCGGGCCTCGACGCCGCGGGCCGCCCCGGCGTCATCACGTACTCCAAGAGCGTGTTCGTCCCGCTCACCCGGCTGTGCCGGGACAAGTGCCACTACTGCACCTTCGTGACCGTCCCGGGCAAGCTGCGCCGGGCCGGTCACGGGATGTTCATGTCCCCGGACGAGGTCCTCGACATCGCCCGGCGCGGTGCCGAACTCGGCTGCAAGGAAGCCCTCATCACCCTCGGGGACAAGCCCGAGGACCGCTGGCCCGAAGCCCGGGAGTGGCTGGACGCGCACGGCTACGACGACACGATCGCCTACGTGCGGGCCATCTCCATCCGCATCCTGGAGGAGACGGGACTGCTCCCGCACCTCAACCCGGGCGTCATGTCGTGGACCGACTTCCAGCGGCTCAAGCCCGTCGCGCCGAGCATGGGCATGATGCTGGAGACGACGGCCACCCGGCTGTGGAGCGAGCCCGGCGGACCGCACCACGGCTCCCCGGACAAGGAACCCGCCGTGCGGTTGCGGGTCCTGGAGGACGCGGGCCGCTCCTCGGTCCCCTTCACCAGCGGGCTGCTGATCGGCATCGGCGAGACGTACGAGGAGCGCGCCGACTCCCTCTTCGCGCTCCGCCGGGTCTCCCGCGCCTACCACGGCATCCAGGAACTGATCATCCAGAACTTCCGCGCCAAGCCGGACACCGCGATGCGCGGGATGCCGGACGCGGAACTGGACGAGCTGGTCGCCGCGGTGGCCGTGGCCCGGCACATCATGGGACCGGCTGCCTGCCTCCAGGCGCCGCCCAACCTGGTGGACTCCGAGTACGGGCGGCTGATCGGCGCGGGGATCGACGACTGGGGCGGGGTGTCCCCGCTGACCATCGACCACGTCAACCCCGAACGGCCGTGGCCGCGGATCGAGCAGCTGGCCGAGCGGTCCCGGGCGGCCGGCTTCGAACTGCGCGAACGGCTGTGTGTGTACCCGGAGTTCGTCCGGCGCGGCGAGCCCTGGCTGGACCCGCGGCTGCTGCCGCACGTACGGGCGCTGGCGGACCCGGAGACGGGCCTGGCGCTGCCGGACGCCGTCGTCGAGGGGCACCCCTGGCAGGAACCCGAGGAGGCGTTCACGGGGTCGGGGCGTACGGACCTGCACACGTCGATCGACACCGAGGGACGCACCGGCGACCGCCGCGAGGACTTCGACCTCGTCTACGGCGACTGGGAGGCGCTGCGCGAGGCCGCGGCCCCCGGCATGGTGCCCTCCCGCATCGACACGGACGTCCGGGCCGCGCTCGCGACGGCCGCCGACGACCCGACGCGGCTGACCGACGACGAGGCGCTCGCGCTGCTGCACGCGGACGGACCGGCGCTGGACGCGCTGTGCCGCATCGCGGACGACGTCCGCAGGTCCGCCGTCGGTGACGACGTCACGTACATCGTCACCAGGAACATCAACTTCACCAACGTCTGCTACACCGGCTGCCGCTTCTGCGCCTTCGCCCAGCGCCGTACGGACGCCGACGCCTACACCCTGTCCCTGGACCAGGTGGCCGACCGGGCCGCCCAGGCCTGGGACGTGGGGGCGGTCGAGGTCTGCATGCAGGGCGGCATCCATCCCGACCTGCCCGGCACCGCGTACTTCGACATCGCGAAGGCGGTCAAGGAGCGGGTCCCCGGCATGCACGTGCACGCCTTCTCGCCCATGGAGGTGGTGAACGGCGCGACCCGCACCGGGATGTCGGTGCGCGAATGGCTGACCGCGGCCAAGGAGGCGGGCCTGGACACCATCCCCGGCACCGCCGCGGAGATCCTGGACGACGAGGTCCGCTGGATCCTGACCAAGGGGAAGCTGCCCGCGGCGACCTGGATCGAGGTCGTGACGACCGCGCACGAGCTGGGCATCCGCTCGTCCTCGACGATGATGTACGGCCATGTGGACCAGCCCCGGCACTGGCTCGGCCACTTCCGCACCCTGTCCCGCATCCAGCAGCGGACCGGCGGCTTCACGGAGTTCGTGACGCTCCCCTTCATCCACACCAACGCGCCCGTCTACCTGGCGGGCATCTCCCGGCCGGGTCCGACGGTCCGCGACAACCGCGCGGTGACCGCCATGGCCCGCCTGCTGCTCCACCCGCACATCCCCAACATCCAGACCAGCTGGGTGAAGCTGGGCGCCGAGGGCGCGGCGGAGATGCTCCGCTCCGGGGCCAACGACCTCGGCGGCACGCTGATGGAGGAGACCATCTCCCGGATGGCGGGCTCCTCGTACGGCTCCTACAAGTCCGTCAAGGACCTCGTCGCGGTCGCGGAGGCGGCGGGACGCCCGGCGAGGCCGCGGACGACCCTGTACGGCGAGGTCTCCGAGGAGCGGCGGCGCGCGGCGGCGGCGTCGGACGGCCACCTGCCGGAACTGCTTCCCGTGCTGGAGTGAGGGAACCGGCGCGGTGGCGGTGAACCGGTTCCGGGGCCGGTGTGCCGGTGCGCGTCCCTCGGGGGCCGGGCCGGCGGGGCCGTCGGCGTCCGCGCTCGGCGGCTCGCAGTACGATGATCCGACCCTCGGTCGAGGGTCGGAAGCTTCGCCAGCCGGAAGCTTCATGAGCTGAGGAGTTGCGTGTCCGTGCCTGCCCGACGGCTTCCCTCCTGGGTCTGGGTCACCGGTCTGACCGCGGCGGCGCTCGTCGGCGTCACCGCCCTGGCCGCACAGGCCGACCAGGGCGCCCACCCGGTCGCCCAGGCCAAGCGGCCGAAGTCCTCCGCCTCGGCGAGCCCGCACCCCTCCGCCTCGCCCCGGAAGAGCGCGCCGGCCGCGGTCCCCGGCGGCTCCGGAACGGGCCGCCGCATCGTCTACTCCCTCGCCCAGCGCCGTGTCTGGCTCGTCGACGCGACCGGCGCCGCGAGCCGTACCTTCACGGTGTGGCCGGGCACGGTGAGCCCGGCGCCGGGCCGCTACGCGGTGTCGTCCACCGACCCCTCCACCACCGGGACGGACGGGACGAAGGTCGAGAACATCGTCTACTTCACCGTGCGGTCGGGCGTCTTCATCGCCTTCTCCAACGCCCAGGACGGCTCCTCGCCCCAGCCCTCGCCCGGAGCGAGGACCGGGGCGATCCGGATGCACAGCGCCGACGGGGACGCCGTCTGGAAGTTCGGCACCAAGGGAACGCCCGTCTCGGTGGTCGGGTGACGGCGTCGCCCGCCGGAACCGGACCCACGCCGATGCCGACGGCTTGCGCCAGACTGGAGCCCGGTCCGAGCGGGCGGTGACGGAGGGAACGGGCGGATGGTGCGGGGGCGGCCGTCGATGCAGGAGCTGATCCGGCAGCGCAGACGGCAGGGTTTCGTGGGGCGCGGCGCCGAACGGGCCGCTTTCCGGGAGAATCTCGAACTGCCGCCGGAGGACGAGCGGCACCGGTTCCTGTTCCATGTGCACGGGAACGCGGGCGTCGGAAAGACCTTCCTGGTACGGGAGTTGGAGCAGCTCGCCCGGGAGCGCGGGGCGCTTACCGCGTACGTCGACGAGGGCGTGGGCAGCGTGCCCGAGGCGATGGCGGCGGTCAGCGAGCGCTTCGCCCGGCAGGGGCACCGGTTCAAGGACCTCGACCGGCTGCTGGCCACCCATCGGGAGCGCCGTCACGAAGCCGAGGCGGCGGCGCTGGAGACGCCGGAACCCCCGGTGTCCCCGCCCTCGCCCGCGAGCCTGGCCGCCGCCCGCGCGAGCCTGGTCGGGCTCGGCCTGCTGCCCGGTGTCGGCGCCTTCGCGGGAGCTCTCGACCCGAACCAACTCGCCCTCGGGGCGGACTGGTTGCGTTCCGGGATCGGCGCCCGGCTGCGCAGCCAGGAGGACGTGCGGCTGGTCCAGTCACCGGAGCGGGTCCTCACCCCGGTCCTGCTCGACGAGCTGGCCTCGGTCGCCGCGGAGGCCCCCTGGCTCGTCCTGCTCTTCGACACCTACGAGCGGACCGCGCCCTTCCTGGACGGCTGGCTGCACGAGGTGATGACGACCGACCGCCACGGCGCCCTGCCGGCGAACGTCGTGGTCGTCACCGCGGGACAGCGCCCCTTCGACACCGCCCGCTGGGGCGGCTTCGCCGACTTCGTGGCCGACGTGCCACTGGCGCCCTTCACGGAGGCCGAGGCGCGGGCCCTGCTCGCCGGCAAGGGTGTGGTGGCCGAACCGGTCGTCGAGGAGGTGCTGCGGCTCACCGGCGGACTGCCGGTGCTGGTGTCCACCCTGGCCGCCGGACGGCCCACCGGACCGGACGACGTGGGCGATCCCAGCGCGACGGCGGTGGAGCGCTTCCTGAAGTGGGAGCATGACCCCGTCCGCCGCGCCGCCGCCCTGGCCTGCGCCCTGCCCAGGAGGCTGGACGCCGATGTCTTCAGAGCCGCCGCGCACTGCCCCGAGGACGAGGCCGACGCGCTCTTCGGCTGGTTGCGCGGCCTCCCCTTCGTCAGCGACCGCGGGGACCGCGTCCAGTACCACGACGTCGTACGCGCCCCGATGCTGCGCCTGCAACGGCTGCGCTCGCCACGGGGGTGGGCGCGGCGGCACGCCCGGCTCGCGGAGACGTTCGGGCGGTGGCGGGCGGAGACGGAGACCCAGGACGGCCGGGACACCGGCGAACCGTGGGCGGACGAGGGCTGGCGCGAACTGCGGCTGGCGGAGACCTACCACCTGCTGTGCGCGAACGCCCGGACCGCGCTGCCCGCCGCGCTGCGGGACTTCGTCGACGCCTGCGACGGCGGTGACGTCGCCGCCCGGCGCTGGGCCCGCGTCCTGGCCGAGGCCGGAGAGGACGCGGACGCGGAGCCCGTACGGACGTGGGGGCGGTCGCTGTCGGAGGCGTTCGGCGACGGCGGGGTGGCGGCCGCGCTCGGGGTGCTGCTGGACCGCGGCGGACTGGACGAGCGGCGACAGGCCCTGGCCCGGGTGATCCGGGGGAGCGCGCTGCGGCACGCCGGCGCGTACGAGGAGGCGCTGGCGGAGTACGACCGGGCCATCGCCCTCGATCCGCGACTGGCCCGCGCCTACCGCGGCAGAGCCCTCGGCCGCTACGGGCCGGGGGAGTACGAGAACGGCATCGCCGATCTGGACCGGGCCGACGCGCTCGCGCCGGACGATGCCGAGACGATCTCCGTACGCGGTGAGTACCACCGCATCCTGGGACACGACGACGAGGCGATCAGGGATCTGGACCGCGCGATCGAACTCGACCCCTCGTACCACTTCGCCTGGGCGTCCAGGGGAGCGGTCCGGCAGCGGCTCGGACAACTGACCAAGGCCCTCGCGGATCTGAACCACGCGCTGGAACTCAAGCCCGACTACCCCTGGGCGCTGGGCCGCCGGGCCCGGGTGTGGCGGGGACTGGGTGAGCCCGCCCGGCAGCTGGCCGATCTCGACCTCGGGCTGCGCCTGCTGCCCGACTGGGGCTGGGGCCACTGCGAGCGCGGGGACGCGCTCCGCGCGGCGGGCCGCCACGAGGAGGCGCTGGCCGACTACGACCGGGCCATCGGCATCGACGGCGCGTACGCGTCGGCGTACGCGAGCCGGGGCGTCTGTCACGGTGACCTCGGCCGGTCGGCCGAGGCCCTCGCGGACCTGGACCGGGCCATCGCCCTGCTGCCCGAGTACCCCTGGGCGCTGCGGCAGCGGGCGGAGCTCCGTCTCCGGCTGGGCGCCCCCGCCCTGGCCCTGTCCGACGCCGACCGCGCGAAGACCCTGCGGCCCGGTGACGCACCGGTCCTGCTGTGCCGCGTGCGCGCCCTGATCGCGCTGGGGCGGCACGACGAGGCCCGACCCGACCTGGACCGCGCCCTCGAACCGGACTCCGGCGACCGGCTGAGCGGACGGGCCCTCGACGACCTGTCCGGCACGTTCGAGGCCCTGCTGCGTGCGCCCGGCGCCGACCGGGACCGTCTCGCCCCGCTCGCCGAACGGGTCGCCGCGGCGCGGGCCGCGCGGTCCGCCCCGCCCGCCGACTGACCCGCCCCGCCCCCCCGGCCGACCCGACCGCCCTGTTCGCCCGCCGAGCCGTCCGGACGCGGGCCGAGCCGTCCGGACGCCCGTCGAGCGGTCCGGGAGAAGCACCCCGAACGACGTCCATAAGTGATCACTTGGTTCAGTCGGGTCACACTTCGCATACCGTTCCCGGCCCTGAACGGACCGTTCCCAGTCGATTACAGTGCTGAGCTGTCGGACGTACGGACGGTGCCTGGGGAGGTCTCGGTGGGTGCGACAGCCGGTGCCGTCTGGGGCCGTGCCGAACAGCAGGACTTCCGCAGCAGGGTCCGCGGGACCCTGCTGGGCACCGCTGTCGGCGACGCCCTGGGCACACCGCTCGACGGGCTCACCCTGGCGGAGATCCGTCAGGAGTACGGCGCGGAGGGGCTGAACGACCTCGCCGTCGGGCGCGACCGCCGCGGCGCCGTCACCCACCTCACCCAGCTCACGCTCTTCACCCTCGACGGTCTCGTCCGCGCCCAGGTGCGCCGTGACACCGGCGCCTGGCATCCGCCGACCGACCTGCACCGCGCGTACCGCCGCTGGGCGGCGACCCAGAGCGACTGGGGTCCGGACGAGCGCCGCAAGGACGACGGCTGGCTGGCCCGCGAGGAGTGGCTGTACGCCCGGCGCGACCCGGCACGGGCCTGTCTGACCGGCTTCGGCGACGAGACCATGGGCACGCTGGACGCGCCCAAGAACCCCGGCGAGCCGGGGCCCGAGGCCGCCGCGCGCTCCGCGCCCTTCGGACTGCTCGTCGGCTGGGAGCCGCAGCTGGTGCTGCAACTCGCCGTCGAGTGCGCCGCGCAGACGCACGGGCACCCCACGGCGTATCTCGCGGCGGGCGCGTACGCCGTCATCGTGCACGCGCTGGCACGCGGTGAGAGCCTCGACAGCGCCGTGCAGCGGGCGCTCGCGATCCTGGCCGCGCGGCCGGGGCAGGAGCCCGTCAGTGACGCCCTCCAGCACGCGCTGGGGGCCGTACGGCAGGGGATGCCGTCGCCGGCCCGGGTGGAGGATCTGGCGGGGGAGGGTACGGCCGAACGGCTGCTCGCGGTCGCGGTGTACTGCGCGCTGGTCGGGGAGGACATCCGGCACGGGCTGTGCCTGGCGGTGAACCACGGCGGGCGCTCCGCGGTGGCGGGGGCCCTGACGGGGGGTCTGCTGGGCGCCCTGCACGGCGAGACGGCCCTCCCGCCGGCCTGGCTGGCCGAGCTGGAGGGCCGTCCCACGATGCTGGTCCTCGCGGACGACTTCGCGATGGAGATGACGCAGGGGCCCGCGCTGCACGGCCCCGGAGCGTCGTCCCCCGGTTGGCTCGCCCGCTATCCGCGGGCCTAGACCGGAAGCCGTCCCGGGAGACCTGCCGGAGGCCGTGCCCGGGGACGTACCGGAGGCCGTGCCCGGGCACGTACCGGAAGCCGTGCCCGGGAACGTACCGGAAGCCGTACCGGAACGCAGTCCCCGGGGACGGACCTCACGAAGCGTGCGCGGGCTCCGGAAGGCGTGCCCTCAGACGCCCGACGGGCTGGCCGGGGCTCCGTCCGCCTGGGCCGGGACCGCCGCGGCGGCAGCCGCCCCGTCCCCGTCGTCGTCCGTGTTGATCTTCTCGATGATCGCGTCCCGTTCCGGTGTGTCCTCGGGCCTGATCAGGCCGATGAGGATGTACAGGACGAGGGAGACGACCATCGGGAGGGAGACCTGGTACTCCAGCTTCACGTCCGTGCGCTGCGAGAAGTCCAGGTGGTAGTTGACGAAGAAGAACGCGAGCAGACCGCAGGCCCAGCTGGTGAGGGCCGCCGTCGGTCCGGACTTCCGGAACGGCCGCAGCAGTCCCAGGATGAACGGGATCGCGATCGGACCCATCAGACCGGCCACCCACTTGATGACCACCGTGATGATGTCCTTGAAGGTGGGCGAGTTGACCTGGGTGGCCACCGCCATCGACAGACCGAGGAACGCGACGGTCGTGACGCGTCCGGCGATCAGTCCGGCCCGGTTGTCCCAGGCCCGCGCGGTCTTCGAGAGGACCGGTGCGACGTCCCGGGTGAACACGGCGGCGATGGCGTTGGCGTCCGAGGAGCACATGGCCATCGTGTGCGAGAAGAACCCGACGACGACCAGACCCAACAGCCCGTGCGGGAGCAGCTGTTCGGTCATCAGGCCGTACGCGTCGGAGCCGTCCGGCTTCTGCGCCGTGACGAGCAGCGGCGACAGCCACATGGGGATGAAGAGGATCACCGGCCAGACGAACCACAGTCCCGCGGAGAGGAAGGCCGACTTCGTGGCCTGCTTCGCGCTGCCCGTCGCCATGTAGCGCTGGGCCTGGTTCCACATGCCGCCGTTGTACTCGAAGAGCTTGATGAAGAGGTACGCGATGAAGAACACGGTCAGGTAGGGACCCGCGAAGCCGTTCGCGTGGCCGTGCAGCTTCGGCGAGTCCAGCGCCTTGGACAGGCCCCCCTGGTCGGAGATCTTGTTCAGCGCGATGATCAGCATCGAGAGACCGGCCAGCAACTGGATGACGAACTGGCCGAGTTCGGTGAGCGCGTCGGCCCACAGTCCACCGATCGTGCAGTACACGGCCGTGATGCCACCGGTGATCAGGATGCCCTGGGTGAGCGTGACCCCGGTGAAGACGCTCAGCAGGGTGGCGATGGCCGCCCACTTCGCGCCGACGTCCACGATCTTCAGCAGCATGCCGGACCAGGCGAGCGCCTGCTGGGTCGGGACGTTGTAGCGGTCCTTGAGATATTCGAGCGGTGAGGCCACGTGCAGCCGGGACCGCAGGCGGTTCAGCCGGGGCGCGAAGAGCTTGGCGCCGAGCAGCACGCCGATGGCGATGGGCAGGGCCCAGGTGACGTACGACGTGATGCCGTAGGTGTACGCGATGCCGGCGTACCCGGTGAACATCACCGCGCTGTAGCCCGACATGTGGTGCGAGATGCCGGACAGCCACCACGGCATCTTGCCGCCCGCGGTGAAGAAGTCGCTGACGTCGTCGACGCGTTTGTGGGACCAGAAGCCGATCGCGGTCATGACGCCGAAGTACGCGACCAGGACGGCCCAGTCGAGACCGTTCATGTGCCCCCTCCAGGGGTCCGCCTTGTGAACCTGCAGATACCGGACGGCACTTCGCCAGTACGCGTGGGGTCCCCCTGCTCGTGTGAAGCCACGAGCTCGGGGAGGGCGGCGCCCCCGTGCGGGAGCGGGGACTTCGGGGATTGAACCGCCGTTCGGAGGGAGCGGTCAAGACCCTTCGCGGTCATACATATGAACGCAGATCAGAAAGCAGAACGATTTTGCTTCCACTTTACCTTCCGGGCTGTTGTCGTGTCCGTGACGGGGGCCACACCATGAGCGGGCACTTCGCCAGCACATCGACAGGACGACCTAGGTGACGACAGGCGTACGGGATGCGGGTCCCGTACGGCTGGGAAGGGGAGGCGGGACCGGTACGGCTACCGCATGATCTCGCCGGCGTTCACGAGCAGGGACTGCCCGGTGATCGCCCGCGCCCGGTCGGAGGCCAGGAACACCGCGGCGTCCGCGACATCCCCGTCCGTGGCCAGCTCGGGCAGGGCCATCCGTTCGGTGAGCCGCTTCAGGACGTCCGCCTCCGGTACGCCCTCGGTGTACGCGGTGAACTGGACGTACGCCTCCACCGGCGGGCCCCACATCCAGCCCGGCAGCACGGTGTTGACCCGGATCCGGTGCGGTCCGAGCTCCCGTGCCATGGAGTACATCGCGCTCGTCAGCGCGCCCTTCGAGGCCGCGTACGCCGCCTGCCGCACCTGTGACGGGGCGGCCACCGACGACTGCGTCCCGATGATGACGACCGAGCCGCCGCACGCCTTCAGCGCGGGCAGGCAGGCGCGGGTCATCCGCAGGGTGCCCAGCAGGTTCACATCGATGACCGACTGCCACGTGGTGAAGTCCGCGTCCTCCAGGCCGCCGAAGTAGCTGTCCCAGGCGGCGACATGGACGATCGCGTCGATCCGTCCGAACCGCTCCGTCGCCAGCGCGGCCAGCGCCTCGCACTGCGCCTCGTCCGTGATGTCCGTCGCCCGGTACGCGGTGTGCGCGCCGTCCGGGTCGAGATCGGCCGCGGACTTGGCCAGATTGGCCTCCGTGCGCGCCCCCAGCACGGCGTTCCCTCCTTCGCGCACCACGGCCGCCGCGACCTGGTGGCCGAGTCCGGCGCCGACCCCCGAAACGACCACGGTCCTGCCCGCGAGCTGTGACATCGCGGCCTCCCCTCCTCTTGCGGCCCGGTTCGCCTCCGGGGCGCTGGAGCCGGTGCCGGCCCACTCGCCGCGCACGGCTCTGGCGAAATAGCTGACGGGGCGTCAGAGTATGGGCGTCCGGTGCCGGAAGGAAGTCCCGTGCGCGTTCCGCCGGGGAAGGGGATCGTCATGTCGGAGGAGACCCGCAGCGACACGTACGCACAACTGGCCGCCCTCGGCCCTTACGGGGTCCGTCCGGGCCACGCGCTGATCACCATGGTCGAGCCGCACCCGGGTCACGAGTACGCGTACAACCGCTGGTACGAGGACGACCACTACTACGCCGGCGCGATGGCCATGCCCTGGATGTACGCGGGCCGCCGCTGGGTCGCCACCCGCGACCTCCAACTCCTGCGCCTGCCCGAGAAGTCGGCGATCGCACAGCCCGTCACCGCTGGGTGCTACCTCTCGACGTACTGGGTCACCGAGGGCCGTTACGACGACCACATGAAGTGGACCGTGGGGATCAACAGGCGGCTGAATCGCGACGGCCGGGTGTACCAGGACCGGACCCATGTCTTCACGGCCTTCCAGGACCACGAGGCGACGGTGTACCGGGACGGCGCCGCGGGCCCCCGCGACCTCCACGCCCTCGACCACCCCTACGCCGGGCTGGTGCTGGAGGTGATCGACGCCGAAGGGCCGCAGCAGCGCGCCGAGTTGCTGGAGTGGCTGCGTTCCCGCCACCTCCCCGGCCGGCTCGCGCACTCCCCGGCCGCCATGGTCACGGTCTTCCGCCCCACCCCGCTCCCCGGCGACCGCATGACGTACGTGAAGCAGGTCGAGGGTGTGGACACGCGGCTGACCCTGCTGTGGTTCCTGGAGACGGATCCGAGGGAGTGCTGGGCCCGGCACTTCGCCGGGCGGGAGGCGGAGGTGGCCGAAGGCGGCCTGGGGAGGGTCGAGTTGGTGGCGCCCTTCATTCCCACGGTGCCGGGGACGGACCGGTACGTGGACCGCCTGCGCTGAACCGGCGGCACCCGCGGGAGTGTCTCCGGGAAAGGGCCGAGCCCCCTCGGCCGGGACGGCGGGCCAGTCGAGAGGGCTCTGTCTGTGGTGCGTATGCGGTTTGTCGGTGCAGTTGTGGGTGTCGGCGAAGATGTCGATGCATCAGGCGAGGTCGAAAGCCCCCCGGCTCACCTCTGCCACGAAGGAGTTCCACGAGTTCGCGGGGAACGCCAGCGTGGGGCCCTCGGGGACCTTGGAGTCCCGAACGGCCATCGCCGCGAGAACCGGGGACTTGACCTCGACACATGCGCCGTTGCCGGTCGAGTACGAGGATTTGGTCCACGTGTCCGTGGCGCCTTGCTGGATTGCCATGATTGCTCCGATAGCCAGTCGTCGAGTTGCTGTCACCGCACCGCGGATTCGCTACGGAACTCGCGGTGCGGTTTACGCCAACGTTGTTGCTTGATGGCGTGATCGACGCTACTCGCCAACATCGACGAGCGAAGCGACTATTCACTCGACCGGGTGGCATATTCCAGTGGGGTCTTCCGCCCTGGCATAGGGGGAGTGTATGGTGCCCCACTTCTTCATCAGGGGTGCGTTCGGAGCGCAGGAACACGCCCCGGACACGTACTCCCTCTCAGCGCGCGTACTCCTTCGCGATGTCCGCGATGAGCTGCCGCGACTGCTCCACGTTCAGCGCCTGCGCCCGCAGATGCTCGTACATCACGCTGTACTTCTGGACGTCGTTCGCCTTCTCCAGGTACAGGTCGCTGGTGACACCCTCGATGTAGACGACGCTGGAGTCGGCCGCGTCGGGGAACTCCAGGATCGCGTACTGGCCGTTGAGACCCGGGTGCGCGCCCATGTCGAACGGGATCACCTGCACCGTGACGTGCGGGAACTGGGACTGCTCCACCAGGTGCTCCAACTGGTCGCGCATGAGGGAGCGGTTCCCCACGACCCGGCGCAGCGCGGACTCGTCGAGGACGGTCCACAGGCGCAGCGGGTTGTCCGGGGCGGAGATACGTTCCTGTCGGCGCAGACGTACCTGGACGCGCTTGTCGATGTCGGCGGGCGCGGTCTCCGGCAGCGCGCCGGCGATCAGCGCCTCGGCGTACGGCCGGGTCTGGAGCAGGCCGGGGACGACCTGGGGGTCGTACACGCGCAGGCTCGCCGCGTCGGTCTCCAGGCCGATGTAGACGCTGTACGGGATGTCGCCGAAGGAGTGCCACCAGCCCTGCTGGCGCGAGTCCTTGGCCATCTGCATCAGCGAGTCGACGATCCGGTGGTCCTCGACCTCGTAGACCCCGCACAGGTCGCGGACGTCACGCTGGCTGATGCTGCGCCGCCCGTTCTCCAGCCGGCTGATCTTCGACTGCGAGACCAGCAGGCGCTCGGCGACCTCTTCGGCCGTCATGCCCTTGAGCTCGCGGAGCCGGCGCAGCTCCTGGCCCAGCCGGCGCCGCCGGACGGTGGGATTGACACTTGACGCCACGGGACGTGCACCTCCGGCTGCGGACCTCTACTTTGCGTATCTGCTGTTGAGCAGATTGCCACCAAGGTGCTTTCTACCGCTGGGAAACAGCGGATATGCGCTGGGTACGGGCCAGTTCGGGAATTCGGCGCGTACCTCGGCGCCTTCCGCACTCCCGCGCGGCCCGTCGGCGCATACCGCACGCATATGCGCCCCACCCCTGAACGCGGCCGCGCGGGGCGGCGGTGCCGTGTCGTCGTCCGGACGTACGGCCCACCGCCCCGCGCGAGCCAGCGGCTCCCGAACCGGATCCTGGGGACTGCGGTGCGGCGCTGGGTGATGCCGGGGTGCTGCCGGCGGTGCTGGGTACTGCGGGTGGTGCGTGCTCCGCGTGATGAACGCGGTGCGGCTGGTGCCACGGTGTCTGCCGGTGCGTGCCGTGGGACTGCGGCTCAGTGGACCACGGCGCGCGCCATGGAATCGTGGCGCGGTTGCATCGGAACACCGCGGGCGGGTTCCGGTGCGGTCCGGACTCCGGCGGTGGCCGGACGGCTTGCCGGTGCCGGGCTGCGACGCGGCTGTGCGACCGCGCCGTTCTGAACGTCCATGACCGCGTGGGCCACGAGGCCGCCCATGGGGTCGTGTCTGATCAGGTCCCGCAGCCGGGAGCGGGACGAGCGTCCCTCATTACCCGGATACAGGTGCTTGCCGAGACCGACCGCATGGGCCAGCGCGGCGAGCGCCGCGGTCCGCGGGTCCGGCGGTACGCCGGTGCGGATCGCGCTGTCCAGCCGGGACCTGATCTCCCGGCTGATCTCCGTGTCCGTCGCTTGGTAGCGAGTCGTCGGAAGCACCCCGCACATCTGGCCGGCCACGGCATGCACCATGCCGCACCTCTCCAGATGCGAGAGGTAGGTCTGGCGAAGTCCCAGTCGGGGCCCGCCAATCCAGTTGACCGCGCGTACGGGTGCTCCGCGCCGGCGAAGCAGTTCCAACGCACAGTCCAGTGTTGGATCTCCAGTCGGCCGTGGTGCCACCACGGCGATACGATCCCCGTCTGGGGCTATCCGTCCGGCCAGCGCCAGCTCTACTAGCTGTGCTCCGGCCAGACCGAGGTCGAGCGACTGCGGCTGTGCGGTGGTACCCGTGGTCGGGTCCAACGCCAGCAGCAGAAGCTCCTCCGGAAGTGTTCTGCGGCTCCTGCCCATCCATGCCTCCCCGCGTGGATGAATGACAGGGTGACCCCTCTCACAATGGTCTGTCGAGAGTGCGTGACCGGTTCGTAGTGGAACCGGCAGGTATGTCGTTCTCGTCTACCGCAGGGGTTAAGCCCGCACACAGGACACTGGTACATGGTTCGGACAGCGATGTCCGGGCAGCGGGTCAAGGGTTTCACGGTTCGTTGGGCGCCCGGTGGGTGGCGCACGGAGGAGGCATCGGTGGCGGGCGAGTCCCCCGACAGGTCGAAGCAGCACGAGTCGTCGGCGTCGTCGGCAGAAGCGACGTCGGGGACCCCGGCCGCGGTTCCGGGGCCGGTCCGGTCCGCCGCGGCCGGGGCGGCGGACCCCCGTCTGGCGGTGGCCCGCGAGCGGGCCGCCACGGTGCGGGTGGACCAGGCCACCGCGGTGTTCTCGACGAGGACGCCGGCGGAACCGTCCGCCGCGTCCGGGGAGAAGGTTTCCGCGGGGGTCGGGGAGAAGACCTCCGGCGGGTCCGGGGAGAAGTCTCCCGGCGGGGACGCCCGGCTGCGGGCCGTGGTGGCCGCGTGGGTGTCGGGCGTGGACGAGGAGGAGCCCCAGATTCCGCAGGAAGCCGGGAGCGGGGCCGCGGGCGCCGAGGAGGCGGGGAAGCCCGCCTCGGCCGCGGAGGGCGCGGAGACGGCCGCGGAGGACCCGGGGACGGTCGACGGGGACGCCGGCAGTGCCGGAGGCGCGGCTGACGGAGCGTCGGCTGAGGAATCCGCGGACGACAACGATGCCGGGAGCGAGGACGAGGCCGGAGCCGGGGCCGGTGGCGACGACGGCGGGTCCGCCGCCGCGACCGATCGCGCGGTGACGGACGGGGCCGGCGCGGACACGTATGTGGACGCCGGTGCCGACGTCGAGTCGGAGAAGGACGCCGATCCGTCGGACACCGAGCCCGTGGCCGCGGACGAGGAGACGGCCGCGGACGGGACGAAGACCGCGGAGGCCGGTGGCGACGGCGGCGAGGCCGGGACCGAGCCGGACGCCGATGTTCACTCCGGTTCCGATGGCGCGTCCGCTGCGGGCGGCGACCGGGTCGAGGACGCGAAGCCCGCCGGGAACGCCGACGCGAAGCCCGACGCGAAGCCCGCAGGGAAGCCGGGTCCGGAGGATTCCTCGGAGGGCTCGCCCAAGGACTCGCGGGACGGCTCCGACGGCTCCGACGACTCAGACGGCTCCGACCGCTCCGACCGCTCCGAGGAGTCGGCGGCCGCCGCGAGCCCCGTGGCCTCGAAGCCCCCCGTGGACCAGCCCACCGCCGTCTTCAAGACGCCGAGGCGCCCGGCCGTGGACCAGCCCACCACCATGCTCAAGCTGGGCGACGTGAGGCCGGGCGCGAAGACCGACGCGAAGCCGGCCACGGACAAGCCCGCCGCCGGAACCCCCTCGGACAAGCCCGGACCGAAGCCCGAGCCGAAGACCGACGCGAAGCCCGGGAGCGCGCCGAAGCCGAAGTCGCAGCCGAAGGCCGGGGCAGCGGCCAAGGCCGAGGCCGAGGCCGAACGCACCAGCAGATTCGTCGCGCTCAGGCCCCTGGACGAGCCGGCACCGGCGAAGCCGAGGCCGGCGCCCGCCGACGCCACCGCCGCCCTGCCCCAGGTCGGCCCCGAGCGCACCACCCAGCAGCCGCTTCCGCCGAAGCCGCCGCTGGACCTGCTCGCCGAGCTGACGAACACTCCGCCGCCCCCGCAGACCCCGGTACGCACGCTGGTGCGCCGGGTCAAGATCTGGACCCCGCTGGCCCTGCTGCTCGTGGTGATCTTTGCGATCGCGCAGGCCGTACGTCCGCTGCCGAGCGCGACCCTCGCGCTCACCGCCGACGCCACGTACACCTTCGAGGGCGGCACCCTCGACCTGCCCTGGCCGGGCAAGGGACAGTCGGCCATAGAGGTCCAGGGCGTCGGCAGCCTCGGCACGGACGGCAAGCAGACACCCGCCCCCATCGCGAGCGTCGCCAAGATCATGACGGCGTACGTGATCCTCCAGGAGCACCCGCTGAAGGGGAACGAGGGCGGCGAGAAGATCACCGTCGACCAGCAGGCCGAGGACGAGTCGAAGCTGCCCGACGAGTCGACGGCCGCCATGTCGAAGGGGCAGCAGTTCACGGAGCGCCAGATGCTCCAGATGCTGATGATCCCGTCCGGCAACAACGCGGCGCGGCTGCTCGCCCGTTGGGACTCCGACAACAAGTCCTTCGTCGCCAAGATGAACGCCGCCGCCAAGAAGCTCGGCATGACGAACTCGACGTACACGGACCCGAGCGGGCTGCAGAAGACGACGATGAGCACCGCGACCGACCAGCTGAAGCTGGCCGAGCGGGTCATGCAGGACGACGTGTTCCGCGGCATCGTAGGGATGGCCAGCGCCCAGGTCCCCGGCCTCGACAGCAAGATCTACAACAACAACGACCTGCTGGTGAAGCAGGTCGGTGTGATCGGCCTGAAGACCGGCTCGTCGACGCCCGCCGGCGGCAACCTGGTGTGGGCCGCCACCAAGACGGTGAACGGCAAGCAGCAGACGATCTACGGCGCGGTCCTCGGCCAGAACGCCGGGACCGGCAAGGTCTGGGACAGCCTCCAGCTCGCCCTCAGCAACAGCCAGAAGCTGATCGACAAGGTCCAGAAGGGTCTGACCTCCGCCACGGTGGTGAAGAAGGGCGACGTCGTCGGGTACGTGGACGACCAGCTCGGCGGCCGGACCCCGGTCGTCGCCACCAAGAACATGACGGCGGTCGGCTGGCCCGGTCTGAAGACGAAGCTGTCGATCGGTGAGGACGGCCGGACGGTCCCGCACACGGGCAAGGCGGGCACGACCGTCGGCGTGCTGACGGTCGGCGACGGCTCCAGCCACGCCGTCAAGATCCCCGTCGCGCTCCAGAAGGACCTGGCCGAGCCGGGCTTCGGCGCCAAGCTGACCCGCGTGAGCTGAGCGGATGTCCTCGCGGGGCGCGCACGCGGTGCGCGCGCCCCGCGAGCGCCGCGAGCGCGCCCCGGAACACCATCTGAACGTGCCGTGAGCGCCACGCGAACGGGCCGCACCCCGCCGGAGACGCCCCACCCGGGCGCTCCCCGGCGGGGTGCGTGCTAGCGTCGCGAGATCGGGGCAGGTCGCGGGCCGCGGGTCCCGGGGCGAGCGCGAGAAAACGGGACACAGGAGTGCCTTGTAGTGGCGACAGCGGAGCCGACACACGCCGACGACGCCGATCCGGACCCCGGGGCGGGCTCGCGAATACGGCTACCCGCACGTCCCGCCGACGCCGACGGGCCGAAAGACCCTGACCCCCCGGACGGCGCCGAGGCGCGGAACGGCGCCGGCGGACCGAACGGCGCCGCCGAGGCCGGCGGGCCGAACGGCGCCGCCGAGGAGCCGAGGACCCGTGCCGCCCGGCTGAACGGCTTCCTGCACCGGCACCCCGTCGCGGTCGTCACCGCGCTGGCCGGACTGCTCCACCTCGCGTGGTTCTTCTCGTTCGCGAACAGTGGCGGGGACCTCGCGGCGCAGGACGCGTGGGCGGAGTTCGTCGGTCGGCACCCGGACTCCGCGTACAACCTCGCCTGGTACGGCGGTATGCACCCGGTCTCGTACAGCGTGGTGTCGCCGTATCTGATGTCCGTGCTCGGCGTCCGGACCACGATGATGATCGCGGGGACGATCTCCGCCGGGCTGCTGACGATGATCCTGATCCGCAGCCGCGCGGTGCGCGAGCCGCTGTGGCCCGCCCTCGCGGGAGTCTTCGCGCTGCTGTGCAACGCGGCGTCGGGCCGTGTCACGTACGGCCTGGGCATGGTGTTCGCCCTCGCCGCCGCCGCGGTCGTGTTCTGCTGGCCCTACCGCTGGCGTCACAAACGCTGGGCGAAGGCCCTGTGCGCGGCGCCGCTCGCCGCGCTCGCCACCGCCGCGTCGCCGGTGGCCGGGCTGTTCGTCGGCCTGGTCGCGGCGGCCCTCTTCCTCCAGAAGCGGCGCCCGGGGGCGTACGCGCTCGGGATCGCGCCGACACTCGTCGTCGCCGCCTCCGCCTGGCTGTTCCCCTTCTCCGGGACCCAGCCGATGTCCCTGGGCTCGGCCTCGCTGCCGCTGATCTACTCCGTGCTGGTCTTCGCGCTCGTGCCCAAGGAGTGGAAGACGGTACGGATCACGGCGGCGGTGTACGGCCTCGGTGTCCTCCTCGTCTGGCTGATCAGCTCGCAGATCGGCTCCAACATCACGCGGCTGGCGATGCTGTTCGCGGGGGTGGCGCTGCTGGCGGCGCTGCCGTTCACGGTGCCGAGGACGCGCAAGTGGTACGTGACCGTCATCGCCTTCGTCGGATTCACCGGGTGGATCGGATTCAAGTCCGTCGACGACATCGTGCACACGACACCGGCGGCGTCCTGGGCGCGGGAGCTCGCCCCGCTCGTGAACCAGCTCCAGGTCGTCGGTGCCGAGAAGGGCCGCGTCGAGGTCGTCCCGGCCCGCTCCCACCGCGAGGCGTCCGCGCTCGCGCCGTACGTGAACCTCGCCCGGGGCTGGAACCGGCAGGCCGACATGGAGCGCAACCCGCTCTTCTACGACGACACGCTCAACTCCGCGAACTACCACGAGTGGCTCCAGCGCTGGGCCGTCCACTACGTGGTGCTGCCCAAGGGGGAGCCGGACGGCAACGGCGGTGAACGCGAACGCCAGCTGGTCCAGCGCGGCATGCCCTATCTCCGGCAGATCTGGGGCGACGCGAACTGGCAGCTCTTCTCGGTGACGGATCCGACGCCGCTCGCCGACCCGCCGGCCGTCGTCGACCGTGCCGAGCAGGGCGAGCTGACCATCGAGGTGAAGAAGGCGGGCCGCGTTCTCATCCGCGTCCCGTACTCGCCGTGGCTGGGCCTGGTCGACGCCGAGGGCAAGAGCGTGAAGCCGCCCCAGGAAACGGAGAAGTCCAAGCACCACCGGGCCGAGGGCGCCCCGAAGACGTACGACAACCTCAACGGCTGCCTCATGGAGACCCAGGAGAACGCCTCCGGCGACAAATGGACGGAACTCCTGGCGCCGGCCCCCGGGGTCTACCGCCTGGCGGCCCCCTACCAACTCCCCCGGGGCACCCCCTGCCCGGAGGAACTCCGCTGACCCCCTGGGGGCCGGACTCCCGGGGGCCACACTCCTGGAGGCTGCGCCCCCAGGGAGAGGACGGGTCGGGTAGGGGCGCCGGGGGCGAGACCCCCCGGCGCACCCCCACTCACCTCACCGGAAACGCCACGTCGCACACCGCGTCCTCCGGCCCCGCCGCATCCCAGTCCCCGAAGTACACCTCCCGACAGGGCCCGTCGACCAAGAGCCCCCGCTCCCGGACCCACGCCTCCACAGCCTCGAACGCGGCAACGATCTGCGGATGAGCCACCTGCGCCTTGGAGATCCGCGCGTACGCCAGCCGCCGCGCCGGCTCGACCCGCACCCCCACCCCCGACCCACGCCCCCACCGCTCGGCCCAGCCCCGCGCGGCCTCCCCGTCGGCGACGGGCACACACGACTCGGCGGGCCCGTCGCTCTCCATGCTGACCTCGGCGTAGTAGACGACGAAGGGCGCACCGGCCGTCCCCCCGCACTCCCGCGCCCCCTCCTCCAGCCGCCCGAGCGAGGCGGGAATCCACACCGGCAGCTCGTCCGCCAGCGTGTGCCGCTTCTCCGTCAGCACCACCCGCTCCGGCACGTCCACCGTCTCGACCACGAATGTCCCGTACATCTCGGAACTCCTTCCCGACAGCCGTCCACGGAGGTATGCGGCCAGCGTCCGCTGCGAAGCGAACCGGGTCTCGGCGTCCGCCCAGTAGGCGGCGAGCAGAGCGGCACCGGAGGCCCCTTCGGCCTCCACCACCTCCGCGATCCGCGCGAGCGGCATGTCGAGCCGGCGCAGGAGCGCGACCATGCGGGCGCGTTCGACCTGGTCGGCGCGGTAGTAGCGGTAGCCGCTGGCCCCGTCGACGTACGCCGGGGCGAGCAGCCCGAGCCGGTCGTACAGCCGAAGCGCCTTCGGCGAGAGCCGCGCGCGGGCGGCGAACGCGCCGATCGTGAGCAGTTCCTGGTGCACGAGCCCATCCTCCGTCACCGGACGAGGTCCGCCCGGTGACGAAGAACGCTGGTCCCTGCCCCAGGGGCAAGGTCAAACCCCCGGAACCGGGAACCGGAACTGAGACCGGAACCGGAACCGGAAAACGGACCGGAACCGGAACCGGAAAACGGACCGGAACCGGAAACCGGACCGGAACCGCGGTCCGCAAGAACTACGCGAGCGACTTCTCCACCGCCGCCACGACCTCCACCGACTCCGGCTCGACCTGCGGCGAGAACCGGGCCACCACATCTCCACCCGGACCGATCAGGAACTTCTCGAAGTTCCAGCGGATGTCACCGGTGTGGCCCTCACCGTCGGCGGTGTCCACCAGCCGCTGGTACAGCTCGTGCCGCGCGTCCCCGTTCACCTCGACCTTCTCGGTCATCGGGAAGGTCACCCCGTAGGTCGCGGAGCAGAACTCGGCGATCTCCTCGGAGGTACCGGGCTCCTGCCCCATGAACTGGTTGCAGGGCACACCGAGCACGGTGAAGCCCTGGGCGGCGTACCGCTCGTGCAGCCGCTCAAGACCCGCGTACTGCGGGGTCAGCCCGCACTTGGAGGCCACGTTCACCACGAGCACGGTCTGGCCGCGGTACTGCCCGAGATCCGCGGAGCCGCCCTGCAGGGAATCGATCCGGACATCGAACACAGAGTTGTCAGTAGTCATGAACGGATGCTAACTCCGCCCGTCACGGCCGCCGGACTCAGCCGCCCTGAGCCTTCACGAGCACCTCGCCGGCGGCCGTACGGGAGTACAGCACCGACCGTCCGGCCCGCCGCCGCTGGATCAGCCGGGCGTCCAGCAGCACCCTCAGATGCCGGCCGACCGAGCCCAGCCCCTGCCCGGTCAGCGCCACCAGCTGGGTCGTGCTCAGCGGCGAACCGAGGAGGACGAGGACACCGGCGCGGGCCGGACCGAGCAGCGCGCCCAGGCTCTCCGGCACGGCCTGGGGCCCGGCGTGGGCGAGCGCCCCGACACACGGGTAGACCACCGCGTACCGGTGCGGCTCCTCCCACGACACCCAACCGTGGCTCTGCGGTGTGACCGGTACGAAGTACAGCTCGGCACCCGAGATCTCGCGCGGCGGATACTCGTGATGGTTGACCTGCAGCCGGTTGTCGCCGAGCCAGCGCATTCCGGGCCGCAGCGCGTCGAGGGCCGTCGCCCAGCCACCCTGGCTCAGCTGCGCGCTCCGGGCGACGACATCGGCCTCCAGGACGCGCCGGCGCCGGGCCCAGTAGGGACGTACGGTCTCGGTCCAGACGTCGGTGAGGAGATCGGCGGCACGCTCCGGCAGGTCCTCGCGGTGCAGGGCGGCGGGCAGGGGCCCGCGCAGAGCGACGGTGAGATGGGCGCGGGCGTCGGCGGCCGGCACCTCCCTGACCCGCGCGACCTCCTCCTCGAAGTCGGCCTCGCCACGTGGTGTGGGCGTCAGGAAGTCCGCGATCCACTCCCGGCCGAGCCCGGACCGGATGAGCAGCGCGGTGACCGGATCCCCGGCCAGCCGGCGGCGGTACGCGGGCAGGTGGGCGTCGAGCCAGACACGTTCGCCGGGGTGCGCGGCCGTGCCCGACTGCAGCACCTTGAGACTGGCGAAGGTCTCGGCGAGCGGCGAGAGCACGAAGCGGCTGCCGGCGAGGGTGTCGGCATTGACCTGCCACCACCCCATGACCGCACCCCGTCCCTTCCGCCACGCCCGCCCGGCGTCCACGCCGGTGTCCACCCCGGCATCCGCTCCGGCCCCGGGCCTCTTCCTGCCTGCTCCCTGTCCCCGGGCCCGTCCCCGGGGATGCCCTGCTCCTGTTCCCGCCCCGGGGATGTCCCTCCGGGCCTGCTCCTGCCCACGTGGCCGCTCCCGCACCCCTCCGGTCCCGGCATTCCTGCTGGTCCCCGGAGGTCCGGGCCACGGGTCACCCCAGCGGATCCCCCGCCCGGCCGCCCCGGACCGCCCTCGCTTTCGCCACCCCGCGAAACAATAACGACGGCCCCGTACGCCGTCCGACACTGCGCCCATGCGCAGCTACTCCGACCTCTTCCGTACCCCGGAGTTCACTCCCCTCTTCCTGACGTCGGCGCTCCAGGGAGCGGCCTCGACGGTGGGCGGCCTGGCCCTGGGCACCCTGGTCTACCGGGCGACGGACTCGCCCCTGCTCTCCGCCCTGAGCATGTTCGGGCCGTCCCTCGCCCAGGTGCTGGGCGCGACCACGCTCCTGTCCGCGGCGGACCGGCTGCCGCCGCGCGCGACGACGACGGGCATCGCCCTCGCCTTCGCCCTCGGTACGGCGGCGGTCGCGCTGCCGGGTCTCCCGGTGGCCGCGATCTTCGGCATCCTCTTCGCGCTCGGCCTGGTCGCCTCCCTGGGCGGCGGGGTCCGCTGGGGCCTCCTCAACGAGATCCTCCCCCGGGACGGTTATCTGCTGGGCCGCTCCGTCTTCAACATGATGAGCGGGATCACCCAGGTCACGGGGTACGCGGCAGGCGGTGTCCTGGTGGCCGTCGTGTCCCCCCGCGTCGGACTCCTGACGGCGGCGGCGCTGTACCTGGCGGCGGCGGCCGGCACCCGGCTCGGCCTGACGCGCCGCGCGCCCCGTGCCTCCGGCCGCCCGTCGATCGGCCGGACCTGGCGCACGAACGCCCTCCTGTGGTCGTACGGCCCCCGCCGCACCGTCTATCTGCTCCTCTGGATCCCCAACGGCCTGATCGTCGGCTGCGAATCCCTCTTCGTCCCGTACGCTCCCGAGCACGCGGGTGTTCTCTTCGCCTCCGCGGCCTTCGGCATGCTGGTGGGCGACGTGACCACCGGCCGCCTCCTCGCACCGCGCGTCCGGGCACGGCTGGGCGTCCCGTTCCTCCTGCTCCTGGCCACGCCGTACCTCCTGTTCGCCCTCCACCCGGGCATCGCGGTGTCGGCGGCCTGCGCGGCCGTCGCCTCCGTCGGTTTCGGGTCGAGCCTGATCCAGCAGGAACGGCTGATGGCGCTGACCCCCGACGAACTCGGCGGCCACGCCCTCGGTCTGCACTCCTCCGGGATGCTGACGTTGCAGGGGGCGAGCGCGGCCGTGGCGGGCTCGGTCGCCCAACTGACCTCACCCGGCGCCGCGATGACGGTGATGGCGACGGCATCGATCGCCGTGACGGCGGCGGTCACGCTGGCGGGGTCGGGGTCTGGGTCGGGGTCTGGTTCAGGAACGGAGACGGGGACCGGGACGGGGACGGGTGACCGGGGGAGTGTCCCCGGATCCACGCCGGAGTCGACGCCGCACCAGGCGAAGCCCCTTTCGTAGGAGCGGGGACCGGGACCAGCCCCGTACGGCGTACTCCGTACTGCGCGCCACTGCACACCCCACTCGGTACTCCGCCTCCCCCTGGGCGGTCACGCCCGGACTTCATAGAGTTCGCGGTGACGCGGATACGGATCCGCCGGGGAGGGGGACGTGGCATGGGCGGCAAGCCGGATCAGGAGCGGGTGGACAGAGGGCCGGTGGACCCCGAGCAGGTGATCGCGGAGGCACGCAAGGCGTTCTTCGTGATGTTCGGGTTCCTCGCGGTCATCTGGCTGGTGCAGTTGGCCAACTCGACCGGTCACTACGCGCTTTCACGAGACTACGGAGTCGTCTCCGGCGACCTCGGGACACTCCCCGACATCCTCAGCGCACCTTTCCTGCACTGGAGTTGGGCACACATCGAGAGCAACTCCGGGCCATTGTTCGTGTTCGGATTCCTCGCGGCGTACCGGGGCGTCGTCCGCTTTCTCGGGCTGAGCCTGCTCGTGGCGGTGACCAGTGGACTCACGGTGTGGTTCTTCGAAGGGGGCGGCGTCGACACGGTGGGCGCCAGCGGTCTGATCTTCGGGTACTTCGGTTACGTCGTCGTCCGCGGGATCTTCGACCGGCACCTGATCGACACGTTGATCGGCATCGTCATGGCGGCCTCCTTCGCCTACCTGCTCACCGTGGCCGTACCCGGGACGCCGGGGGTGAGCTGGCTCGGTCACCTCGGGGGTCTGATCGGCGGCCTGCTCGGGGCCTGGCTCTTCCGGGACCGGCGCCGGGGGTCCCTCCCGACGGCCCCCTCCGGCGGCGCCGGCGGGGGAACCGTCCGCCGCGCACCCCGGGCGGGCGCCGACAGCCCGCGCGCGGACCTGCACAAGGAACTCGGCGACCTCGGCCTCCTCTAGGGGCCGCGCCGGCCAGCGTTCGCCCCGTCGCGGCTCCGGCCGAGGCCGGCCGTGTGCCGTCGGCACTCGTGGTCGTCCCCGGTTCCGGGGCCCCGGCGCATCGGCGGGGCGGGCGGTGCGCCGCCCGCGTGGGGCGCCCCGTCCGGACCGCCGAAACCGCCATCGGCCGGTCGCTCCTCACCCCGGCCCCGTCCGGACGGCAGGCCTCAGCCCCTCGTGTCCGGCTTCCAGTCCTGGACCAGCAGCCCGAGCAGTACCTCGTCCAGGAACTCGCCCATCACCCAGGCCGAGGAGCGCAGCACGCCCTCGCGGACGAAGCCGTTGCGCTCGGCGGAGCGCAGCATCGCCGCGTTGTCCGACAGCGTCTCGATCTGCAGCCGGTGCAGGCCGCGCACGACGAAACCGTAGTGGCACAGGACCGCGACCACGTCGGTGCCGTACCCCTGACCGCGGGACGACGGCAGCAGCCCCAGCCCGATGTGCGCGGACCGGTTGTGGTTGTCGATGTTCCACAGCACCGCGGTACCGACCAGCGTGCCGCCGTCCAGCTCCACCACGGAGAACGGGACGTGCCGTTCCTCCTTGTCGTCCACGATCAGCCGCGAGTCCTTCGAGCCGGGCGTGACCGGCCGCCAGGGCCGCACGTCCGACCGCGAGTGGTTGACCACGTCGTCGTAGAGCTCGGTCTGCAGGATCGGGATGTCGTCCTCGTGCCGGGCCCTGAGCCCGACCTTGCCGCCCTTTAGCATGCGAGTTTCCTATCCGACCGGGCCGGCCGGCGGCAAACGGATAAACCCCCGGGCGCGCACGGACCCGCGACGGCGTCCGGGCACCCGCGAAGCCTTGCCGCCTGTCATCCGGATGGAGCAACGGAAGCCGACTCACCCGTCCGGCCGACCTGACGTGCCATCGGCAGCCGCGCCCGGAAGCCTAGGATCCGCCACTAGAAGAGAGACGTCGCCTACCCCTGTCTGGCATCGGCGAGCCCACGTCATGACCGGAGGAGACGGGATGCTGCACCGCGCCGGCAGGACCTCCTGGAAGCGCTTCGCCCGTGTTCTCGTCCCGAGTGTCCTGGCCGCCGCGGCCCTCGGTATCGGCATGGCGCAGGGAGCACTGGCCGCGTCGTTCCTCATCTCCGGGCAGAAGTTCCAGGTCGCCCTGGACACCCTGGAAGTCCGGGGCCTGAGCATCTACAGCACGGTGGACGTGACCCGGCAGGGCACCCTCGTGCCGGTCGCCGTCACCGGGGCCCGCCGCGCGGAGATCAGCGGGCTGTGCCAGTCCCTGGTGGTCCCGATCCCGGTCCTGGGCCCGTACACACTGAGGGTCACCGGCGGCGGACGCCGGCACATCGAGGCGAGGAACCTGTTCCTCGACGCGACGACCTTGACGAGCGGACAGGCGAACTTCAACGACCTGGAGATCGGCGTCGCGGCGGGAGCGGTCAGCAAGGGCCCGATCAGCCCGGGCGACAGGAACTCCCGCTTCTTCGACCCCAACGGCTTTGCCCAGCAGGCGGATTCAGCCCTGCTGCGAGACGTGCGCTTCACCACGGTCGCGGTCTCGGCCGCCACGTTCAACGTCCCCGACCTCGATCTGCGAGTCAGGCAGGGCCGCCACGAGTGCTTCTGATCGATCGGCACGAGACACGCGTCCGCCGCGCCCGCTCACCACGTACTCCCGCCCGCCGAACACCACGGAGAGCTCACGTGTTCCTCCAGCGAAGCGGCGGACGCGAAAGCTTGCGCGTCGCCACCGACGCCCGACGGCGATTCAGGACCTGGCGGGGCGAACGCCCCTTCTGGGCAGGACTGTTCACCTTCGGGGCGAGCCTGCCCGTCATCTACTTCCCGTACGCGCACCTCACCTTCGGCGCCATCCCGCTGGCACTGTCGACCTCGGCCGGCGCCGGGTCGCTGATCATCGGGGTCCTGCTCATGACCCTCGGCGTCACCCTCTGGTTCCAGCGGCAGACGCGCGTGTTCGCGGGGATCACGGTCATCCTGCTCTCCCTCGTCTCGTTCCCCCTGGCCAATCTCGGGGGTCTGCTCATCGGGCTGATCTCCGGCCTGATCGGCGGATCCCTGGCCTGCGCCTGGATCCCCCCGACCAACGCTCCCGAGCCGCAGCCCGCAACGGACCGTGCGCCGGCCCCGGCCTCCGTGGGCGAGGACCACGGTGGCGAGTGACGCCCTGACCGGCTGTGCGGGGGGCGGACCCGAGCCCGCGCCCTGCCGTCCGGCCGGTGCGGTGGCGAGCCGCCCGGCCGTCCGCGTACTGAGGCCCCTCGCCTGCGCGCCGGCGGTGGCCGCCCTGTCCTTGGTGCTGCAAGTCGCCACACCGGCGGCCTTGAAGACGCTGCCGGCCCCTGGTGGTGTTCACGCGCCCGAGCCACCAGCAGGCGCCGGCGCGCCGGCCGCCCACATACCGGACCGTCCGGCGGACGTCCCCTGGGTGCTGCGCGCCGACAGGCTGGTGCTCCACGGCAGTACCTTCCGAGGCGTGGTCGTCGTCAGAACCGCGACCGGACCCGTACGGGTTCTGAAGTTCACCGCGCGGTCACTGGACTTCGCGGGCCTCGACCTGACAGCGGGCCGCGGCCGTACCGCCGCGCGCGTACGGGCCGGGCCCGCGACCACGTCCACGCTCAAGGACGAGGGCGTGGTGACCCTGTACACCCAGAAGCTGCGCGGCACGCTCGTCGGCCTGGGTGGCGCCCCGCTCCCGGCGGACCGCACCGTCACCGTCACGCCCGACGCGCTGCCCGCCTGGCTCCCCCATCCCGCCAGGCCGTCCCGGACGATCACCTTCGAGAACGTCACCGTTTCCCAAGCCACCCGGCTCAGCGGCGACATGACCGTCACGGGCCCGCCCCTCGGCGTCTCGGCCGGGTGACGGCGGGGTGCCTGCCGCGCGGCGCACCCGGTCGGCTCGGGCGTCGTCGCCGACTTCCAGGTGACCGGCGTCGCTTCAGCCGCGGGCCGGCACTTGGTGTCGTCGGCGGGCCGGGAACGAGGCCGGGGGGCCATGAAGACACCGAGCGGCAGGGCCGTAGGGTGCGGCAGGCGAGACCGGCGCCGCTGATGCGTCGTAGCGGTCCGTTGCGACTGGTCGACCCGTCCCGCATCGGGTGCCCGACGAACGACCAGGAGGTTGACCGGTGATCACTCTGGCCGCAGTCGGAGGGGTGGCCTCGGTCGAACTGGGCATGGCCCTGACTCCGGGGCCGAACATGATCCACCTCGCCTCCCGTGCGATCACCCAGGGCCGCAGGGCGGGCCTGGTGAGCCTCAGCGGGACCGCCGTGGGATTCGTGTGTTACCTACTGGCCGCGGCCGCGGGCCTGTCCGCGTTGTTCGCCGCCGTGCCGGTGGCGTTCATGGTGGTCAAGCTCGCCGGGGCCGCCTACCTGGCCCACCTCGCCTGGGGCATGCTCAAGCCCGGCGGCCGCTCACCCTTCGCCCCGGCCCGGGATCTGCCTCCGGTCTCCGACGCCCGCCTGTTCTCGATGGGGCTGCTGACCAACCTACTCAACCCCAAGATCGCTCTTGTGTATGCCGCCCTGCTGCCCCAGTTCCTGGACCCGCAGGCAGGTCCGGCCTGGGGGCAACTGCTCCAGCTCGGCGGTGCGCAGATCATCGTGGGGATCTCCGTGAACGCTCTGATCATGCTGAGCGCGGCACGGGTGTCGGGGTTCCTGGCCACCAGGCCCCGCGCCATGACCGCCCAGCGGTTCACGGCCGGCGGCCTGCTCGGCGCCTTCGCGCTGCGCACCGCCCTGTCCCGCACTCCTGTCTCCACCTGAGCCGGCCCGCGTCGTCGTGACGCCGGTCCTCCTGTGAGCGCCGATACGGGGACGTCGACGGCACCTGTGAATGTCGGTCACGGCCGATCGGGCACGACTTCGGAAGTCGTCGCGACCTCCGGCGTACGCGCCCGCCGACGTCAGATGGAGGCCTCAGGGGCAACGGACGCGCCGTCGCCGAGGAGGAGTTGGAGCAGGGCGGTGTCGTGGGGGCGCAGCCAGTAGATCTCGGTGCCGAGATCCACGGCTGCGGTGAATCCCATTCGGGCCTGGGCGGCATTCTGCTGCCGGCGCTCCTGACGTACGGCCACCGGGACCTGAAGGTCGATCGGCTGGTCGGTACCGCCCTTCCCGCGCTTGCGCCAGGCCAGCCCGACCTCGCCTTCCGGAGACTGGTGGAGGAGCACGTGGCCGAGGGTCTGACTACCGTCGCGCACGCCGTACGAGAGCATGCCGAGACGCGCTCCTCGCCGAAGCCGCTCGGCGTCGGCCTCGACAGTGCGGGAGGCTTTCAGTCCGAAGCGGTTGACCAGCTTTCCGGCCCAGCCACGGTACGAGGCACAGGTCGCCTGCGCCCCTCGCGGAGCCGGGAGGAAGGAGGCCGGAAGCAGTGCCCGCACCAACGGATCAAGGACAATGAAGAAGATCAGCAGGTACAGCAGGCCGAGCGGCATCCCGCCCGACTCCAGGCCGGTGAACAACAGGCCGAGGCCGATGGCAATCGTGATCAAGAAGTGTATGTGGAGGCGGACGTTCATGGTTCCCATCACTGTGTTTCCCGCTCCGGGCGGATGAAGCGGCAGGCTATCCGACGACAAGGTGTGTCGGCCATGGCGAAAGCAGCGATTTCCAGGGGGCGTTGAGGCCCTTGCCGGGCGCGACATCTGCGGCGCCGCCGCTGATCCGACCTCTGGCTGTCCGCCGGCCCCCAGTGCCCTTCCGGAAGGGACATGCCTCGGGGCGGGGTCTCCATCGCCGTCCTCCGCTCAGGGCGGACAATTCCCCTCTGGGCAGGGGCTGTTCCGGTCGGCGAGACTGTAAGGAGACCGGTCCGTTGTCCCGAACCCGGTGTCGGCCCGCGACCATGCGGACATGGATCATCCAACGGGCGGACGTGGCGGGGCGGGGACGCCGGCACGCGGATGCGTGGGGGCCGTGCTGGTCGCGGTCGGCGTGGTGTGCGCTCTGGTGCTCTGCGCGCTGTGGCAGATTCACCGCACCTTGGACCGCACGCCGCCCGATGTCGGCGCCTTCGCACACGCCGCCACCACCCGGACCGCCGACGCGGCCGCAGCGCGGACGAGTTCCGCGCGCCTGACGAGCCTGATGTCGGCGCTGCCCTGGGCCGTTGCGCTCGGCACATCGGTGGCGGACTCCTGCCGGACGGAGGACCAGAACCCGTTCATCGGCCCAGCGCGCTGGGCACCGATCAACTGCGTCCGCAGCAGCGTCCTCTACGTCGCGTTCGACGGGGACATCCGCACGCACCTCCACCAACTCGACGCGGTGCTGGCCGAGCAGGAGTGGGTGGGCTCGGGTTCGTCCCCGAACACGCTGACCGGGATGGCGACCTGGATGAGTCAGGCCGGCGGTGACCCGTCCCCGGCCGCGTCGCGGCGGGGAAGCACCGAACCTCCGGGTTCGCGGCCGATCTGCCTGTCCACGACGTACGGCCCGGCCACGCGGAAGCACGACATTCCGCACGGCGGGCCCGGAGTCCGGCTGCGAGTGGCGGTGGCGGAGCTTCCGTGCACGCCCAGCGCGGATACCGGCGACCTCCAGATGGGCGGCACACCGGAGAAGTTCACGGTCGACGGAACCGTCTACCTCGCCTGGCACCCCCTGTCGACCGACACGGTGAGCCGCTCCGCCCACACCGCGCACCGCTACGTGGCCGCCTTCTCCCTCGTCGACAGCTACGCCGTCCGGTCCACCCCGTGAGGAGACCCTTCCTGACACCCGCGTCAAGGAGTTCGATCACCGCGCGGTGAAGGGTGCTGGAACGGCCTTGAACGGCTCGTCGGCGGTCCGGTCGTGGCGGCTGATGTCAGGTGGGGATGTCAGACGGACCGGGGGACGATGCTCACCGCGCGGTAGTCGTACCCGTCTTGCTTGAAGCCGGGCGCTTCCCAGATGAGATCGACCCGCTGCCCTGGTGACAGTGTGCGGAAGCCGGGCGCCTGGATGTCGGCGTAGTGGCCGAAGCACCCTCCGGGAGTTTGAGGCGAGTCGAGGACACCCCAGCCCTCCTCGTCGCTCCACTCACGCACAGTCGCGGTCACGACCGTGGCGACCTTACGGGCCTCTCTGCGGCGACTCATCCGTCTCTCCCCTCATCCATCCCACAGGTCACACAGGCCTGACCGCCCAGGTCGGCACGGTCCGCCGGCGCGAGACCATGAGCCACATGGACTGGCTGCCCAGGAAGCGCCCCGGCCGTCGGCGACCGTGCTCGTTGATGACAGAAGTGGATGCCAAAGGCCACCTAGGAACGTTCCTAGGTGGCCTTTGCCCTGGTGCCCCCGGCAGGATTCGAACCTGCGACACCCGCTTTAGGAGAGCGGTGCTCTATCCCCTGAGCTACGAAGGCGGGACGGATCTCTGTGAGGTCCGGCGACTAGCCTAGCGGATGCGGGCGGGCGTGGGTCGGGGCGTCCGGTCAGTGGGTGATTCGGGTTTCCAGGCCGTCCAGGACGCGGTCCGGGTCGTACCGGAAGTTCGTGTCGCGGGACGCGCGTGGGTCCTTGCCGCGTTGTTCGGCGTAGCCGTCGCGGAGGTGGGGGTGGGACTCAGTGGCCTCTTCGACGGTGGGCCGGACGTGGTCGACCCACTCCTGTTCGGTCCGGCCGTAGGTGGAGCGGGCCGTCCCCTCCGCGCCGGGCGCCCGGCGCGGACGCGAACCGCTGACAACGGCGTGAACCGGTGACGTGAACGGGTGACGTGAACCGGTGACGTGAGCCGGTGACGTGAATCCGCCGGTGTGAATCGGTGACGGTCCCGCGCGACGCCTGCCGCCCTCGTCCCGCCCCGCAGACTCACCCGCCCGTGTCCGGACCACCTCCCGTGGCCGGGCACGGGCGTTTCACGTGGTCGCGTGCGTACGGGGGTGAACCCGCCCACCCGTTCCCTCACGGACTCGGAACCCGGCCGGGCCGTTCCCTCACATACCCGGTACCTGCCGGAATCGCCCCGCGACCCGTAGATCCGCCTCGATGCTCCCCGCCGTGGCCAGCAGCTCCGGCAGGACCTCGTCGACACACTGCGCGGACGTACGACGGCTGCTGTGCATCGCGACGTTGACGGCGGCCACCACCCGCCCGCCCCGCTCCCGCACCGGGACGGCGATCGAGCGCAGCCCCTCCTCCAACTCCGCGTCGACGAAGGCGTACCCGTCCTCCCGTACGCGGTCCAGGACCGCCTTCAGCCGGCCGGGGTCCGTGATCGTGCGCGGGGTCAGGGGGCGCAGTTCGGTGGGCGGGGGTTCGGGCAGGTCCGCCAGCATCACCCGGCCCAGCGAGGTCGCGTACGCGGGCAGGCGGGTGCCGACGCTGATGTGGACGCTCAGGATGCGGCTGGTGGCGATGCGGGCCGTGTACTGGATCTCGTCGCCGGTCAGCACCGCCAGGGACACCGACTCGTGCAGGCGCTGCGAGAGCCCGGTGAGGTGCGGGGCCGCGATCTCGGGGAGGGAGGTCCGGGAGAGCGGCGGGAAGCCGAGGCCCAGCACGCGGGGGGTGAGCCGGAAGACGTGGGCGTGCGCGGTGACGTATCCGAGGTGTTCCAGGGTGATCAGCGCGCGGCGGGCGGTCGCGCGGGCCAGCCCGGTGGCCCGCGCGACGTCGGTGAGGGTCAGCGCGGAGCGGCCCTCGCCGAAGGCGGTGATCACCATGAGACCGCGGGCCAGCGACTCGACGAACTCCCGGCCCAGCTCCTGTTTGCAGGCGCCGGTCCAGACGGCGAGGCCGGAAGGCGTGGCCGTCACGGCGGGTGCGTCGGGCGGGGTCTCGCTCAGCTCCCGTTCCATCGCGGTGACGGCCGTCCGCAGCCGTGGCAGCAGGGTGTCGCGCAGATCGGCCGCGGTGTGCCGGCTGGTGTGGCTCACCACGCTCACCACGCAGGCGATCCGGCCCGCCTCCCGTACGGGCATGGCGATGGCGACCAGGCCCGGTTCGATCAGCTGGTCGTCCAGTGCCCAGCCGTCCTCCCGTGCCTCGGCCGTACGTGTCTCGAAGTCGTCGCCGAGCGTGGTGAGCGGGCCCCTCTCCGGGACGGGGGGTCGACCGGCGTCCGGTCCCACCGGTCCCACCGCTGGGACAGGTGGGACCAGTGGGACGATCCCGCCGCCGTCCGTGGCGGTGCGCCGGCCGTCGTCCGTGGTGGAGGGCCGGTGGCCGTCGTTCCCGCCGGGGGTGAGGACCGGGGGCGTTCCGGGGACCCGGTCGGCATACGGCGCGCCGGAGCCGTCCCGTCGCTCCGGGTCGGCCTCGATCGGGCGGCTGCGCGCCGGGACGGCCGGAAAGCCGCGGTCCTCGGGATCCGCGGCACGCCGCTCCCGCCAACGTGCCCACTCGCGTTCGCCCCACTCGGTGGCGAACAGCGGTCCCGGCGCGGTGCGCTCGGCGGGCAGCAGGTCGCCGATGCGGAAACTCAGCGACATGGCGCGGCGCCGGGTCGCCTGGTGGATGAAGCGGACGCCGTCCTGGTCGCCGACCGCGAGGGACACCGACTCGTCGAGGGCGTCGGCGAGGGCGTCGGCGTGCGCGTCGAGCAGGCGGGGCAGGCGCAGGGCGGCCAGGTAGGCGTTGCCGAGTTCCATCAGGCGGGGAGCCAGTACCGCGTCCCGGCCGTCGAGACGTACGTACCCCCCGCGCGCCAGGGTCGCCGTGATGCGGTCGACGGTGGAGCGCGCGAGTCCGGTGGAGCGCTCCAGGCCGCTGAGGCTGGACACACCGTCGGACTCGGTCAGCCGCCGCAGCACCGCGATACCGCGGATCAGCGGGGTGACGGCCTCGACGGGCACGCCGCCCTCGGCCCCGCCCTCGCCCCCACCCTCGTCTCCCGGCCGCCCGGCCTGCTCGCTGCCGGTCCCGCTGCCCGGGGCCGCCCCGACGTTCGATGGCATGTGCCCTCCGTTGCGGCTCTCGGTGGCGGCCCCTCGCGACTCCCACCCGGAACTCGGCTCGACTCGCGGGGAAGATTCGCTCATTGCGGCCCTCGGCAGGGAATCGGTCGGGATCTGACAGGGGGTTCGGAAGAGAACGAGGAGGCGGGAAGGGAACGAGGAGTCCGGAAGGAAAAGGAGCATGAGGCCCGGAAAGAACACGAGGTCGGGGAGGGAACTACGGGTTCGGAAGAGGTGCGAGGTGGACGGGATGCGGAAGGGACCCTCGGGGCTCTCCGTCGGCAGGGACCCGGAAGAGACACGGTAGTGCTTACCCGGTGTGCTCAGCAGGTCGGCGGCGTCCGCGCCCGGGGGCGGCGAGAGGCCGGTTCCGGGGGAGGGGGACGGCGCGGGGAGGTCAGCGCCGTGTCACGGACACCTGGTAGTCCCCCGCGGAATCCGTTCCCGTGACCGCGATCGTGACGCCGGTCGCGGGGTCCTTGAAGGACTCGCCGGGGGCGAAGGGCGCGTCGGACAGTTCCGCGTGGACGTTGGGGCTGCGCGTGCAGCCGCCGCTGTTCCTGTGGGAGTCGTAGACGGTGATGGGTCCGCTCCCGGTGTCGACGCCCGCGTCGACCTTGTAGACGAGGATGCCGGGGCGGCAGATCGTGGTGTCGTTGCCCCCGTGGGTGCGCAGTTCGAGGGCGAAGCCCGTCCGGGCGCCGGTGGGGACGAAGACGAGCTTGGCGCCGCCGGGCCGGGACAGCGGGGTGAGCGTGTACCGCGTGGTCCCGGGCAGCGCGGCACAACTGACCTGCGAGTCGTCGAGCCAGCCCAGCTTCCATTTGTGCCAGCCGAGCAGGTCGTTGTCGGCGCCCCAGTCCTCGCTCATGATGTCCCAGTGGCCGACCGAGCCGCCGCCGTCCTGGGTGTAGAGGTCGGGCAGACCGAAGGTGTGCCCGTTCTCGTGGGGGAGGACCCGGAAACCGGTGTCGGGGTAGGAGCCGGATCCGTCGTCCTGGCGGCTGTAGACGAAGGACGCGTTGGAGACCGGGACACCGTCGGCGACCGGGGCCTCGGCGTTGCCGGCGAAGGTGACGGACAGGACGGTGTCCAGGGCGGAGGGCCCGGCGTTCGGCGTCACCAGAACGTTCAGAAGGTCGTACGAGTGGAAGTCCACCTCGGGGTCGGCCGCGGCCACGATGTCCTGGACCAGACCGCGGTACCCGGGGTCGAAGGGGGCGCCGCGTTCTATGCCGTACGCGCTGAAGGTCTTCGGCATGCGCAGCCAGTGGCGTATGGGGGTCTCGGGGCGGTAGTCGAGGCGGCCGTAGGAACTGGTGCGGAACCAGTTCTGGGTCTGGGGGAAGAACTCGCCCAGCCGGTCGAGCGCGCTGCCCTGACCGGGGGCGTCGGAGAAGTCGACCATCAAGGTGAGGGCCCGGACCGTGCCGGTGGACCGGGCGTATCCGGGCAGGGTGGGTATCCCTTCCCCCATCTGTACGCCCTTCGGACCGCTGATCATGCAGGGACCCAGCGCCGTCGAGCGGGCCAGCGCGGTGGAGCCCGCCCCCGTGGAGCCCAGCGTGAGGTGACCGGTACCGGCGGAGGTGCTGACCGCCAGCGTAAGGAGGGCAACCGTGGCGAGGGCGGCCACGCGGCGCCGGCGTATCCGGTGGCTGGTCGGCTGCATGCAGGGGTCCTTCGCTCACGGCAGCCGCCCGGTCACCGACTGCACCCTGTGCGATCACCCTGTGTCGATGGATGCGCGGACGCTCGCTGGAAGAGCCCGATCGTGGGTTTCTCGGCAAGGAAGGTGTGATGCGGGTCACAGGAAATGAAGAGGAGTCGGGGAAATAACCGGGGATGGTTTCCCCGTTTGGCATAGGTGTCCGAGCGAAACGGGGAGGGAATCCCCGGATCGCACCAGAGCCTTCACCTACTTCCGAGGAGCACGCCGTGGAGACCGCCACCCCCGTGAAGCGTCGGATGCCCCGGCCCCGAGCCGATGCGCTGCGCAACCGGGAGCGGATCGTCGCCGCCGCGCGCGAGATGTTCGTCGAGTTCGGCCCCGAGGTGCCGTTCGACGAGATCGCCCGCCGCGCCGGTGTCGGCAACGCCACGGTGTACCGCAACTTCCCCGACCGCGACGCGCTCGCGCGGGAGGTCGTCTGTTCGGTCATGGACCGCACGTCGGAGTGGATCGAGGCGGCACTGGTCGAGGGCGGCGACGCCTTCGACGCACTGAGCCGCTTCGTGCACTTCTCGGCGGACGAGCGGATCGGCGCCCTGTGTCCCATGCTCTCCGCGGCCTTCGACCAGAACCATCCGGATCTGTACGCGGCGCGCGAACGGACCATGGACCTGATCGAAGCGCTGATGAGGCGTGCCCGCGAGGCCGGCCAGTTGCGCTCCGACGTCGAGTCCGGCGACCTGATGGTCGCCGTCAGCCAGCTCACCCGGCCGCTGCCCGGCACCGCGTGTCAGGGCATCGACCGGTTCGTACACCGTCATCTGCAGCTGTTCCTGGACGGTCTGCGGGCACCGGCCCGCTCCGTACTGCCCGGAGTGGCGGCCACCGTGGAGGGCCTGAGAACAGCCTGACCGATCAGTACCGGGCGATGGGTCCGGCGCCCGGCGCCGGTCCACAGTCCGACAGCCGGCCCGTAGTCCGCAGCCCGTGATCCGTAGCCCGTGATCCGCAATCCGACATCCGCGACCTGTGATCCGTAGTCAGTGACCCGTAGTCAGTGACCCGGCATCCGTAGTCGGCCATCTCGTGGTCGGCCACCCGTCATCCGCGCGGCGCACTGTGCACTGTGTACCGCGCACGGTGCCGGTGTACGGACCGTGGGTGCCGGACGTCGGATTCCGGGTTCCGGACCCCCCAAGCCTTCGGCCGTCGACGAGGACGAGCCGTTTCTTTCCCTCACCTTTTTCACTGCGAAGTACCGGAGTGGGTATCCCCATGTCTTCATCAGCAACACCGACAGCGACGGCGGCGGAAGCGGCCGACGCGCATTCCAACCGCTGGAAGGCCCTCGCCTTCATCGCGCTCGCCCAGCTGATGGTCGTCCTCGACGCGACCATCGTGAACATCGCGCTGCCCTCCGCCCAGCGTGACCTGGGGATATCGGACGGCAACCGGCAGTGGGTCATCACGGCCTACGCCCTCGCCTTCGGTGGCCTGCTCCTCTTCGGCGGCCGCATCGCCGACCTGTGGGGCCGCAAGCGCACCTTCGTCACCGGCCTGATCGGCTTCGCCGGCGCCTCCGCCCTCGGCGGCGCCGCACAGGGCGAGGCTCTCCTGCTCGGAGCCCGTGCCCTTCAGGGCGCGTTCGGCGCGCTGCTCGCGCCCGCCGCGCTCTCCCTGCTCGCCGTGATGTTCACGGACGCCAAGGAGCGCGCCAAGGCCTTCGGCATCTACGGTGCGATCGCCGGTGGTGGCGGTGCCGTGGGTCTGATCCTGGGCGGATTCCTCACCGAGTACCTGAACTGGCGCTGGACGTTCTTCGTGAACATCCCGTTCGCCATCATCGCCGCCCTCGGCGCGTACTTCGTCATCCGTGAGCCGGCCGGTGGCCGCAACCGCTCGCCGCTCGACATCCCGGGCGTCGTCCTGTCCACCCTCGGTCTGGTCTCCCTCGTCTACGGCTTCACCCGCGCCGAGTCCGCCGGCTGGAGCGACTCCAGCACGATCGGCCTGTTCGTCGCCTCCGCGGTGCTGCTCGCCTCCTTCGTCCTCGTCGAGTCCAAGGTCAAGGCTCCGCTGCTGCCCCTGCGCGTGATCACCGAGCGCAACCGCGGCGGTGTCTACCTCTCGCTCGGCCTCGCGATCATCGCGATGTTCGGCCTGTTCCTCTTCCTGACCTACTACCTGCAGATCGTGAAGGGCTACTCGCCGGTCAAGACCGGCTTCGCCTTCCTGCCGATGATCGCGGGCATGATCACGGGCTCCACGCAGATCGGTGCCCGCCTGATGACCCGGGTCCCGCCGCGGCTGCTCATGGCCCCCGGCTTCCTGACCGCCGCGATCGGCATGCTGCTGCTGACCCAGATGGAGATCGGTTCCTCGTACGCCGGTCTGCTGCTCCCGGCCCAGCTGCTGCTCGGCCTCGGCATGGGTAGCGCGTTCATGCCGGCCATGTCCCTGGCCACGTACGGTGTCCAGCCGCAGGACGCCGGTGTCGCCTCCGCGATGGTCAACACCTCGCAGCAGGTCGGCGGCGCGATCGGTACGGCTCTGCTGAACACGATCGCCGCCTCGGCGACCACCTCGTACATCGCGGACCACATCGGTGGTGCCGCCTCCAAGCCGCAGCAGCAGCTGGTCCAGCTGCAGGGCCTGGTGAACGGCTACACCAACGCCATCTGGTTCGCCGTCGGCATCCTGGTGCTCGCCTCGGTGATCGCCATGACCCTCGTCAACACCGGCCGTCCGGACATGTCCTCGACCTCCGGCGCGGGCGAGGGCGCCGAGGACGAGATCAAGGTGCCGGTGATCGCCCACTGATCACCCGCGTCACGGGTACTTCGCGTACGGGCGCGGGGTGGGGACGCCTCGCCCGTACGAATCCCAGGGTCCGCCCCGGTTCCGACGTCATCGGAGCCGGGGCGGACCCGCGTCCGCCGTCCGCGTCCGCACCGGCGCCGTCCGCGTTCACTGCCGCGCCGTCCGCGTCCGCACCCGCGCGGACCGCGGCCTTTGCTGTCACACGCGCCGGCCCACGGTCACGATCCCCCCGCAGACCCGCAGACCCGCAGACCCGCAGACCCGCAGACCCGCGGAGCGCTACCGCAGCCAGGGCAGGTCCGCGCCCGCGTCCTTCGGCTGGAGGCCCTCGGCGATGACGCGCATGGCGTCGCCGAGGGCCTGGTGCTGTTCGGGGGTGAGCCGGTCGAAGAAGGCCTGGCGCACGGCGCTGACATGGCCCGGAGCGGCTTTGCTCAGCATCTGGTGGCCCTGGTCGGTGAGCACCGCGAACTGGCCCCGCTTGTCGGAGGGGCAGTCCTCCCGGCGCACCCACCCGTTCTTCTCCAGGCGGGCGATCGCGTGCGAGAGACGGGAGCGGGTGATCTTGGCGTTCATGGCCAGCTCGGTCATCCGCAGGCGGCGGCGCGGTGCCTCCACGAGTTGGACGAGCAGCCCGTAGTAGACGTGCGGCATGCCCGCGTCGCGCTGCAGCTGACGGTCGAGATGGTCCTCGAGGAGGGTGGCAGCGTGCATGTACGCACGCCAGGTGCGCTGTTCCTCGTCGGTGAGCCAGCGCGGCTCTTCAGCGGGTGCGGATGCCGTGTTCATGTACTCCACTGTACGAGCCTCTCCTTGAAGATTAAACAAGTCGGGGGTAGAGTCGTCGAATAGAGCTTGAGACTTCAAATAACTGGCTGATCGGTCCTACGATGAATCCCTCGGAGGGAGAAGCCGCCATGTCTGTCGCCCTGCCTGACGTCACCGAGGGGCGTGCCCCCACGGAGCGCATGCCCGCTCTCTATCTCGGTCATGGCGCCCCGCCGCTGGCCGACGACCCGGTCTGGCCCGGCCAGCTGGCCGCCTGGTCCGCCGAACTGCCCCGCCCCAAGGCGATCCTGATGGTCTCCGCCCACTGGGAGGAGGCCCCACTGGCCCTCGGCGCGGTGGAGACCGTGCCGCTGGTGTACGACTTCTGGGGCTTCCCCGAGCACTACTACCAGGTGCGGTACGCGGCCCCCGGCGCCCCCCGGCTCGCCGAGTCCGTACGGAAGCTGCTGCGCGCACCCGGCATCCCCGTCCAGGACATCCCGGACCGCGGCCTCGACCACGGCGCCTACGTGCCCCTGGTCGAGATGTTCCCCGAGGCCGACATCCCCGTCCTGCAGATCTCGATGCCGACGCTCGATCCGGTGAAGCTGATGGACATCGGACGCAAACTGGCCCCCCTCCGTGATGAGGGCGTCCTGATCGTGGGCTCCGGATTCTTCACGCACAATCTGGCGGCGCTGCGGCAGGGTGGCGTGCCGTCCTGGTCGGCCGAGTTCGACGACTGGGGTCGCCGGGCCCTGGACGCCCACGACTGGGACGCCCTGCTCGACTTCACCCGCAAGTCGCCGGCCGGGCTGCTGGCCCACCCCCGTACCGAGCACTTCGCCCCGCTGTTCGTGACGATGGGCGCGGCGGACGCCACGGGCGAGCTCGACGGGCAGAAGACCGTGATCGACGGCTTCTGGATGGGGCTGGCGAAGCGGTCGGTGCAGTTCGGCTGAGTCCCCTCGCCCGGCGGACGGAGCCGGGCGGCGGGGCCGGGCGGAGCCGGACGGTGGGAGCCTGGCGGCTGTCGGGTCAGAGTTCCTTCTCGTACCAGGCGACATCCCAGTAGCGGCCGAACTTCCGGCCCACCTCCCGGTACGTGCCGACATGCCGGAACCCGAAGCGTTCGTGCAGTCGCACGGACGCTTCGTTGGGCTGGGCGACGCCCGCGTACGCGCGGTGCAGGTCCTCGCCGGCCAGGGCCTCGAAGAGTGCCTCGTAGAGAAGCGTGCCGATGCCGCGGCCGCCCGCGTCGGGGGCGAGGTAGACGGAGACCTCGACCGAGGTGGCGTAGGCGGCCTTCGGGCGGAAGCCGCTGGACGTGGCGTATCCCAGAATCCGACCGGCCCCCGGTTCCGGGTCCGTGTCCGTGGCAACCATCAGGCGGTGCGGGCCGTCTTGCAGGTGGGCGAGCAGCCACGGACGGCGCTCCTCCGGAGTGAGGACCACGGTGTCGAATGTGAGGGGCGTCTCACGCACGTAGTGGTTGTAGATCTCGGTGAGGAAACCGAGATCGCTCTCGACTCCGGCCCTGACCTGCACATCTGTACGTTCTGACGTCATCTGACCCCCTGCTGTGGCGGCACAGGGTACTGCATGATCAGAAAAATAGGGGAACGGGTTGGGAATTCTGTCCGGATTCCAGTCGTTGTTTCCTTCGGATGCCGGGCACTCGGATGAGTGGCCGAGCCGCCACCAGGACCCGCAAGCCCTCCCCGAGCTCTCGGCTCCGGCCCGAGCAGGGGGCACCTCCATACGCAAGGGAGCACGCATGGCAACCCGTGCCGTCGCCCGTCGTCAGTCCGCCACCGGCGAGACCAGCGACGCGGCACGCAGTGTTCGCGCCGTAGGCGGCGAAATCGCCGACCGCGACCTGGTCGGCATGTACCTCGACGAGATCGCGCGCACACCCCTGCTCGACGCCGCCAAGGAAGTCGAGCTGTCCCAGACCATCGAGGCGGGTGTGTTCGCGCGGCAGATCATCGACGGCGAGGTGGATGCCCCCCAGGCGGAAGCGACCCGTGAGGAACTAGAGGCGCTCATCACCGAGGGCGAGCGGGCCAAGGACGTCTTCATCCGCTCGAACCTGCGGCTGGTCGTCGCCGTGGCGCGCCGCTACCCCCGCAGCGGCCTCCCGCTGCTGGACCTGATCCAGGAGGGCAACGCGGGCCTGGTGCGCGCGGTCGAGAAGTTCGACTACCGCAAGGGCTTCAAGTTCTCCACGTACGCGACGTGGTGGATCCGCCAGGCCATCACCCGTTCCATAGCCGACCAGTCGCGCACGATCCGCCTCCCCGTGCACCTCGTCGAGGAGCTGGGCCGGATCCGCCGTGTGCAGCGCGAGTTCAACCGGAAGAACGGCCGCGAGCCCGAGCACGCGGAGATCGCCGCCGAGCTGGACTCGACCCCGGCGCGCGTCGGTGACGTCCTGGACTGGGCCCGCGACCCGGTCTCGCTGAACATGGCGGTGGACGACGCGGGCGACACCCAGTTCGGTGACCTGCTGGAGGACACCTCCGCCGTCTCGCCGGAGCAGTCGGTGCTGACGCTGCTGCGCAGTGAGGAACTGGACGACCTCATCGGCCGCCTCGACCAGCGCACGGCCTCGATCATCAAGATGCGGTACGGCATCGACGACGGCCGCGAGCGCACGCTCACCGAGGTCGGCAAGGAGCACGGCCTCACCCGTGAGCGCATCCGCCAGATCGAGAAGCACGCTCTGCTCGAACTGAAGAAGCTGGCGCGCGACACCGGCTTCGACGCGGCGGCGTGACGCGGTCCGCGTGACGAGACCGGGCGACGAGACCGGGTGACGGCGGCGATGTGACGAGGGCGACGTGACGAGGACGACGTAATGAGTAGGCGCGATTCGCGCGGTTCGTGCGGTTCATACCGTTCCGCTCCGCGTATGGTTCGTAGGGATCCGAAGCACCCGTCCGGTACGTCCGGACGGTGCGGCTGATCCGTATTCGCTTGAGGTCGGCCATAACTCGACCGCACATGGCCATGTAACGCCGCTTCAAAATGCTGAGCTCTGGGCACAAGACTTCAGGGCCCAGGGTTCAGGGTCCCGGGGCGAAGGCCCCAGACCCCCCAGAACCGAGTCCCGACGCACTCCCCCCCCCGCGCCGGGACTCTTCCAGAGCCGAGCTTCGGCGCCTTCCCCCCCCTGGCGCCGGGGCTCGGCTCCTTTTTGTCCTCGTTTTCGGAGCCCTCGTCCGGCGTCTTCGTCCGGCGTCTTCGTCCGGGGAGGTGACGGGGAGCCGGATGGGTTCGGATTCCGGGCAGGCCGACGGGCCACCCCGTACCTGAACCCCGGGGTGACCCGGATGGCAGAGTCTGCCACAACGGCATAACCTGCCGACCGTGACCGGTCCCGAACGCACGGCCCGCGCCGCCGCCCGTGCCTCTGCCGCCCACGCGGGGAATTCCCCGGCGCGGCGCACCGGCGACGACGCCGGCGCCGGACCGGCTGTCCGTACCGGCACCGGTGCCGGACCGGGGGCCGTTACGGATTCCGCCGCCGTCGCCGGTCCCTCGCTGACCGAGCGGCGGAAGGCCGCCACCCGGATGGAGATCGCCCGCGCCGCGGCGGAGCTCTTCATGAAGCACGGTCTGCGGGCCACCCGCGCCGAGGACATCGCCCGCGCGGCCGGGGTCGCGCCGCGCACCTTCTACCGCTACTTCGCGGGCAAGGAGGAGGCCCTCGGTCCGCTCTTCTCGGCGGGTGTCGAGAAATGGGCCGAGGCGGTACGCGACGCGCCGGCCGGCCTCTCCGTCCCCGACGCGTTGCGCCACGCCGTCGTCCAGACCCTCACGCCGGGTGCAGGGGTGCGGCCGGAGTCGATGGAGTGGGTCCGCTCCCTGCTCCGCCTGGCCGAAGGGAGCCCCGCCCTGCTCAGAGTGTGGGGCGAGGCGTGTCAGGGCGCGGAACGGACACTGGAGGGGGTGCTCGCGGCGCGGCTCTCCCACCGGGCTGAGGTCGCGGGCGATGGTGCGCCGCGCGGTGGGGAGTCGCGGGACGGCGAGCCGGGCGTCGGAGAGCCGGGTGATGAGGAGTCGTGTGGTGGTGCGGCGGGTGGTGGTCGTGCCGATCGTGGTGGTGCGGCGGGTGGTGGTCGTGCCGATCGTGGTGGTGCGGCGGGTGGTGTCGGGTCGCGGCACGTGACGGCTTCCGGGATCCGGCTCAGTGCCGCGGTCGCCGGCGCGGCGGTGCGCGTCGCGGTGGAGACCTGGGCCGCCGGGGACGATCCGGCCGACGGTCCCGCCGGACCGGTACCGCGCGCGCTGAGCCACCTCGAAGCGCTACGTGATTTCCCCTGGGGCACCGCCTGAACGACGCGCCGTTTCGACGGAGCGGCCGGACCGGCGAGCGGGGCCGGTGGACGGCGGGAGCGGTGGGCCGTGCCCGCGGGATCTACGGGATCTACGGGATCTGCGGGATCTGCGGGATCTGCGGGATCTGTGGAATCGGCGGAGTCCGAGGAGCCTGCGCGCCGACGCGACCCCCGGCGTACGTCACCCGATGACGGTGCCGAAGCCCTCCGTTCCCCCCGTCGCGCGCGTCAGGCGCTCTCCCAACTCTCTTATGTAGCCGATAAGTTCCGGCGGCCGATGGACCGTGAACTCGCAGTCGACCAGGGCGATCCGCACGGCCAGCCACTCCACCGAGTCACCGGCGGAGGACCGCAGCCGGCAACTGTGCTCGTCGATCGGTTCGGGCGCGCCGAGCCAGTTGGGCAACCGGGCCGCGACGAACGCGGCGGGGGCGTCGAAGGTGACCTCGAAGTCGTACGTCTCCTGGCGTCGGTACATCGACTGGCGCAGATACTCCGCCGCGTTCCCCGTCGGCAGCTCGCGCGGTGTGAAACGCACGCCCGTCGAGAGGGGTTCGGTGACGCGGTCGACGCGGAACGTGCGCCAGTCGGCGCGGTCGAGGTCGTACGCCACCAGGTACCAGCGGCGGCCGGTGGAGACGAGCCGGTAGGGCTCGGCCTGGCGCCGGGAGGGTGTTCCGTCCCCGGAGCGGTAGGCGAACCGCAGCCGCTCGCGGCCGGCCACCGAGGAGGCGATCACGGTCAGTGTCTCGGGTGCGATGGTCGCCCCGTCACCGCTGGTCAGCGGGGTGGTCGCGGCCTGCAGGGTGGATACGCGGTGCCGTAGCCGGGACGGCAGCACCTGCTCCAGTTTGGCGAGGGCCCGTACGGAGGCCTCGTCCACGCCCTCGACCGCGTGCCCTGCGCCCGCGCGCAGACCCACCGCGATGGCCACCGCCTCCTCGTCGTCGAGCACCAGCGGGGGCATCGCCTTGCCCGCCACCAGCCGGTACCCGCCGTCGGAGCCCTTCGTCGCCTGCACCGGGTAGCCCAGCTCGCGGAGCCGGTCGATGTCGCGGCGGACGGTGCGCCGGGAGACACCGAGCCGCTCGGACAGCTCACCGCCGGGCCATTCGCGGGGCGTCTGGAGGAGGGAGAGCAACTGGAGAAGCCGGGCCGGTGTGTCCGTCGTCATGTTTTCCAGAGTGCCGCACATCTAGGACATGAACTGACCTAATGGTGGCCTACTTTTCTCCCATGACCTCCACCGACACCCCTCCCATCGGCACCGCCGAGCAGGCGCGCGGCCCGGCCGGCGCGGCCGACCGGCGGCGCTGGTTCGCACTGGCCATCGTGATGACCGCGGCCTTCATGGACCTGGTCGACGTGACGATCGTCAACATCGCCATCCCGTCGATCCAGCGGGACGAGGGCGCCTCGTTCAGCCAGATCCAATGGATCACGGCCGGCTACGCGCTGGCCTTCGCCGCCGGGCTCATCACGGGTGGGCGGCTCGGTGACATCCACGGCCGCAAGCGGGTCTTCCTCCTCGGCATAGGGGGATTCACGGTCGCCTCGGCGCTGTGCGGCTTCGCCGCGAACCCGGAGATGCTCGTCGCCTCACGGATCCTCCAGGGCGGAATGGCCGCGATGATGGTGCCGCAGGTGCTGTCGATCGTGCACGCCACCTTCCCTGCGCACGAGCGGGGCAAGGTCTTCGGGCTCTTCGGCGCGATCATCGGTCTGGGAGCCGTGTCCGGTCCGCTCCTCGGCGCGCTGCTCACCCAGTGGAACCTGTTCGGCCTGGAGTGGAGGCCGATCTTCCTCATCAACCTGCCGGTGGGTGTCGCCGCGCTGATCCTGGGACGGCGCTTCATCAGCGAGTCCAAGGCCCCTAAGGCCCTCAAACTCGACCTCGTCGGCGTGGCTCTCGTGACGCTGGCCCTGCTGATGCTGCTCTACCCGCTGACCCGCGGACGTGAGCTGCAGTGGCCGCTGTGGGGGTACGTGTCGATGGCCGGCTCCCTCGTCGTCTTCGCGGGGCTGGTGGCGTACGAGAGGCGGAAGGCCGCGCGGGACGGTTCGCCGCTGGTCGAGCTGTCGCTGTTCAGGGTGAAGAGCTTCGCGGCGGGTATCGCCGTGCAGACCGTCTTCGGGGTCGGCCTCGGCATCTTCTTCCTGGTCTGGACGCTGTACATGCAGGTCGGTCTGGGGTGGAGCGCGCTGCGGGCGGGGCTGACCGGGGTGCCGTTCTCGATCGCGGTCTCGGCCGCGGCGGGTATGTCGGTTCAGCTGCTCGTCCCGCGTTTCGGACGCAAGGTGCTCCAGGCGGGCGCGCTGATCATGGCGGTCGGCGTACTGCTCTACATCTGGGAGTCCGACCGGTACGGCATGTCCATCGCCTCCTGGCAGATGGCCCTTCCGCTGGTCGTCATGGGCGCGGGCATGGGCTTCATCGTGGCGCCGCTGACCGACGCGGTGCTGTCGGAGGTGCCGCGCGAGCACTCCGGTTCGGCGTCCGGGCTCATCAACACCGTGCAGCAGATGGGCAACGCGCTCGGCCTCGGGCTGGTCTCCGTGCTCTTCTTCGGCCGGATCGCCGACCGGCTCACCCCGGCCCAGGTGGGCCCGTCCTTCGTGAACGCCTTCCAGTACGCGCTGGTCTGGGTCGCGGCGGTCATGGCGGGCATCTTCCTCCTGATGTTCGCGCTGCCGAAGCGGCCGGCGCAGCATGTGGAGGGTGCGGTGGAGGAGTCCGTGACGTCGGATTCCGTGGCAGAGGACTCCGTGGGGAAGGACTCCGTGGGGGAGGGGTCCCCGTCCGCCGGGAGCGAGGGCGTGCGCTCGGCGGGGGGCACGGCGGTGTCCGACGGTGAGTCGGTGCTGACGGGCTGATCCCCCGAGGTCCGGCAGCGAGCGGCCCCTGAGGGCCGGCGCCCAGGTCATGTGCCCGTTCTCCGTCGGCGGAGGGCGGGCACAGGGCGTTTCCCCCGCGGTCTCGGACCACCCACCGGCCTTCCCAAGCCGTCCTCGGGAAGATCGGATGCCTGTTTGTGTCTGTCTTGCGCCCGAACCTGTTTACTTTCTGGAAATCCGGGCGTAGCCTCCGACTGAAACCACAGATTCGGGCATGAGTCGGAGGCGAACGGACATGTACGCACCGGAGCGGCAGCAGGAGATCCTCCGGCTGGCCCGTGACGGCGGCCGGGTGGACGTCCTGTCGCTGGCCGAGGAGTTCCAGGTGACTGCGGAGACCATCCGGCGCGACCTGAAGACCCTCGATCGCGCGGGTCTCGTACGCCGGGTGCACGGCGGGGCCATACCCGCCGGGCGTCTGGACTTCGAGCCCGATCTCGCCGAGCGCGAGTCCACCGCGGCCGACGAGAAGGACCGGATCGCCCAGGCGGCCGTCGCCGAACTGCCCGGCGAGGGCACGGTGATCCTCGACGCGGGCAGCACGGTCGCCCGTCTCGCCGGCGACCTCCCGCTGGAGGCGACACTCACCGTCGTCACGCACAGCCTGCCGATCGCGGCCCGCCTCGCGGACCATCCCGGCATCCAGCTCCACCTGGTCGGCGGACGCGTCCGGCACCGTACGCGCGCCGCCGTGGACGCCTGGGCACTGCGGGCGTACGGCGAGATCCGCGCCGACGTCCTGTTCATCGCCGCCAACGGTTTCTCCGCCGAGCACGGACTGACCACCCCCGACCTCGCCGAGGCCGCCGTGAAGCGTGCGGCGGTGCGGGCGGCGCGCCGGGTGGTGCTGCTCGCGGACTCCTCCAAGCACGGCCAGGAGCACTTCGCCCGCTTCGGTGACCTGAGTGACGTGGACCTGCTGATCACCGACACCGGTCTGAGCCCGGAAGACGCCACCGACATCGAGCGCGGTGGCACGGAAGTGGTACGCGCATGATCCTCACCGTCACCCCGAACCCCTCCCTCGACCGTACGTACGAGGTCCCCTCGCTCGATCGCGGCGAGGTCAACCGGGCCACCGGCGAGCGCGTGGACCCGGGCGGCAAGGGCGTGAACGTCTCGCGCGCCGTCGCCGCGGCCGGGCGGCGCACGATCGCCGTACTGCCCCTGGGCGGCGCGCCCGGCGCACTCGTCGCCGAGCTGCTCGACGCGCAGGGCATCGAGGTCGCCCCGGTCCCGGTCGCGGGAGCCACCCGGTCGAACATCTCGGTCGCCGAGCCCGACGGCACCCTGACGAAGATCAACGCTCCCGGCCCCGAACTCTCCTCCGCCGAGGCCGAGTCGCTGCTGGAGACAGTGCGTCAGCAGTATCGTTCCGGCGACACCGACTGGATCGCCTGCTGCGGCAGCCTGCCGCGCGGACTCGGCCCCTCCTGGTACGCCGACCTCGTCGCCCGCGCCCACGCGGCGCGTGCCCGGATCGCCCTGGACACCTCGGGACCGGCGCTGCTCGCGGCGTTGCGCGAGCGGCCCGACGTGGTGAAGCCCAACGCCGAGGAACTCGCGGAAGCCGTCGGGCGCCCCCTGACGACCGTGGGCGACGCGGTCAAGGCCGCCGAGGAGCTGCGCGAGATGGGCGCGGGCGCCGTGCTCGCGAGCCTCGGCGCGGACGGGCAGCTGCTCGTGGACGGCTCCGGAGCCTGGTTCGGCAGCGCCCAGGTGGACGCCGTACGCAGCAACGTGGGCGCCGGTGACTCCTCGCTCGCCGGATTCCTGATCGCCGGCGGCCGCGGCCCGGACGCCCTCGCCTCCGCCGTCGCGCACGGTGCCGCCGCCGTGCAGTTGCCCGGCAGTGTCATGCCGGGACCGGCCGACCTCGACCCCTCCGGCGTGACCGTCACGACGCGGATCCCCGTGGACCGTGTCCTCACGGAGCCGGTGTCATGACGGACACCGCCGCGCCGTGCCCGGCCGCGCGCCGGGGCACGCTCCCCGGACCGGCCGTGAAAGCGCCCCCCGAACCGGCTCTGAAGAGGCGGGGTTTCCCCGGCCCCGCCTCCGCCGCCACCCCCGCAGACCCCGCACCACCGGAGCCCTCCGCGTGCGGCACCCCCGTCCCCACCCCCGCCCACTCCCCACGGGCGATACGCGTGCGAAGGAGCCCGCGATGAGCGAGATGATCACCGCGGACCTGGTCGATCTCGACCTGTCCGCCGAGACCAAAGAGGCGGCGGCACGCGCCCTCGCCGAGCGCATGGCAGCCAAGGGCCGGGTCACCGACCTCGACGGCTTCCTCGCCGACGTGGCCGCCCGCGAGGCGCAGATGCCGACCGGTCTCGACGGCGGCATCGGCATCCCGCACTGCCGGAGCGAACACGTCACCGAGCCGACGCTCGCCTTCGGACGCAGCGCCGCCGGGATCGACTTCGGGGCGCCCGACGGGCCCGCCGACCTGATCTTCCTGATCGCCGCTCCGGCGGGTGCCGACGACGCGCATCTGACGATCCTGTCGTCGCTGGCCCGCCAGCTCATGAACGCCGAATTCACCTCCGCGCTGCGGGCGGTGGACGACGCGACGGCAGCGGCCGCGCTCATCCGCGGCGACGAGTCCCCGGTGGCCGGGGCCACGAGCGCGGCCGCGCCCCCGGCGACGACCGCGACCGGCGTGACGTCCGCGACCGGGGCGGCAGCGGCGGCCGAGGACTCCCAGGACTCCCAGGACTCCGTGGCGGTGTCGGCGGCGGCCTCCGCCGACACCGCCACGGGCACCACCGGCGAGCGTCCGTTCCGTATCGTCGCCGTCACCTCCTGCCCCACCGGTATCGCGCACACCTACATGGCCGCCGAGTCGCTGGAGAACGCGGGCCGTGCGGCGGGTGTCGAACTCGTCGTGGAGACCCAGGGCTCGGCCGGATTCACCCGGCTCGACCCGGCGGTCGTCGCGGCCGCGGACGGCGTGATCTTCGCGCACGACGTGCCCGTACGGGACAAGGACCGGTTCGCCGGGAAGCCGACCGTCGACGTCGGTGTGAAGGCCGGCATCAACCGGCCCACCGAGCTGATCTCCGAGGTCCGCGGCAAGGCGGAGCGCGGCGAGGTCACCGCGGGCGCCGCCCCCGGCACACCGGTGGAGCGGTCCGGCACCTCCGGTGAGGGCTACGGCACCATGCTCCGCAAGTGGCTCATGTCCGGCGTGAGTTACATGGTCCCGTTCGTCGCGGCCGGCGGTCTGCTGATCGCCCTCGGGTTCGCGATCGGCGGCTACCAGATCAACAAGGCGCCGTCGGTGATGGACCACTTCGTGTGGACCCAGGCCGACAGCTGGGGCGCGCTGCTCTTCCAGATCGGCGGCGTCGCCTTCGGGTTCCTCGTCCCGGTGCTGGCCGGCTACATCGCCTACGGCATGGCGGACCGGCCGGGTATCGTGCCCGGCTTCGTCGGCGGGGCGATCTCCCTCACCATCAACGCCGGGTTCCTCGGCGGCCTGGCGGCCGGTCTCATCGCCGGTGGTGTGGTGATCGGGATCCAGAAGGTGAGGATCCCGGCGGCCCTGCGCGGCATCATGCCGGTGGTGGTGATCCCGCTGATCTCCGCGGCGATCGTCGGGTTCCTGATGTTCGTGGTCATCGGCAAGCCCATCGCCTCCGCCCAGAAGGGCATGACCGACTGGCTCAACGGCCTCACCGGCTCCAACGCCGTCCTGCTCGGCGCGCTGCTCGGCCTGATGATGTGCTTCGACCTCGGCGGCCCGGTCAACAAGGTCGCGTACACCTTCGCCACCGCCGGTATCGCGGTCGCGAGCCCCAGCGACTCGGCCATGAAGATCATGGCGGCCGTGATGGCGGCCGGTATGGTCCCGCCGCTCGCCATGGCCCTCGCCACGACGGTGCGCGGCAGGCTCTTCACCGCGACCGAGCGCGAGAACGGCAAGGCGGCCTGGGTCCTGGGCGCCTCCTTCATCTCGGAGGGCGCGATCCCGTTCGCGGCCGCCGACCCGCTGCGCGTCATTCCCTCCGCCATGGCGGGCGGTGCGGTCACCGGCGCCCTGTCGATGACCTTCGGCGCCACGCTGCGGGCCCCGCACGGTGGCATCTTCGTGGTCCCGCTGATCGGCAACCCGTTCCTCTATCTGATCGCCATCGCGGCCGGCGTCTGTGTCACCACCGCCCTGGTGGTCGTCCTGAAGGGCATGCGGAAGCAGGCTTCCGCCGACCGTGGCGCGGGGGAGGGTGTCGCGGACGCTCCCATAGCGCCGAAGGCCGGTACCACGGAGCCGGTCGCGGCCTGAGCACGCGCCGCCGTCCGCCCGATTGGGGCGGTGGTGAGCCGTTCACCGCACCTGCGACAGATCTGCGCCTTCGCGGCATCTGCGATATACGTCACGGTCCGGGGCCAAGCCCCGGACCGTGGTGTCTACTGGTGCGTATGCCTGAGCATGTCTCGATCTCCCAGCTGATAGGCGTGGCCGTCCTCGCCCTCGTGACCGTCATCTGGGCCATCGGTCTGATCCGTCTGGCGCGACGGGCCCGTGCCGCGGGACTTCTGCGTCCCCGCGGAGCCGTGCTGCGGGCGATGCCCGACCAGCGCCGCTCCGGTCCCGTCGTCGAGTCCGTCCAGCTCACGCCCGAGGAACGTGCCGCGTTCGCGGGCCTGGTACGCCAGTTCAGCGACAGCCGCCCGTAGTCACGCACGTCCCGCGTCGCCGCACCGGGTCGGCGCCCCCTGCGGCACCTGGTCCACACCCACCCGTACGTCCGTGACCGCCGAGCCGCATGGCCGTGTCCGCGACCACCGGGCCGTACGCGGGTGTCCCCGACCCCCGGGCCCTGCCCGTACGTCCGCGACCATCGCCCCGCACCTGCGTGTCCGTGCGACAGGAGCGGAGAGCTGCACGCCAATGCCGGTGTTCGCGGCCCCGGGCCCACCCGCGCGTCCGTGACACCGACCGGGCCGTGGGCGCGTCGTACCCGTCCGGGCCGTCGCAGGCATCCCGCGTCAGCCGAGCCGTGCTGCCCGGCGTTCCATCGCGGCGCGGGCCGCGTCCTCCGTCGGATAGACCTCGCACATGTGCCGGCCGTCCGGCGTCGCCGTGTGCTCGACCTCCCACAGGGAGATCTCCCGGCCGTCACGGAGCAGGAACGCGTGCTCGTAGAGCGAGAAGCACAGGCCCACCTGGCCGGCCCGGCAGGGGCGGCCGAAGGCCTGGGTGATCTGGTGCGCGAACGCGGTCCGCAGCAGCAGCCTCGCGAGGTCGGGACCCGGCCGGTCCGCGTTCTCCGCGCGCCGCAGCAGACGCCGCGCGTGATCCGCCGAATCGTCGGGCACGTACGCGTGCCGCGGCTCGGGGACCGGCGGCAGACCGACCGTCACCGGCAGTTCGAAGTCCGGCGCGTCCGGCGGCAGCGGCAGCCGCGCCGTGGCGGCACGCAGCTCCTCCTCGTCCACATACACCTCGTGCTGCGGCTCGCTTCCCGGCGCCGTGTTGTGCACGAGCTCCCACAGCGTGACCGCGGAGCCGTCGGCGAGCAGCCAGCTGTGCCGGTACGTCTCCCGGTGCAGTCCCGCGCTGTGGTGCGCGGAGTGCAGGGAACTGTCGTGCGCCAGCGCGCAGTCGAGCCGTCGTATCGCCTCGTCGGGCAGCTCGAAGGAGTTCAGGGCACGGCCGAGGAGTCGCGCGAGGTGCTCCTCCGGAGACTCGGGCGACTCGGGTGGTTCGTACGCTGCTGTCTCGTACGGAACGCTCAAGGTTTCTCCCGGCGTTGCTGCATGTCACCTTGTGGGTGCATACCGTAGCCCCTCGGTCCGACATCATTCCTGGGAACCGAGAAAACGTACGCACACAAAAACGAGCGGGCCGCGCGGCAAGTTCCCACACGGCCCGCTCGGGCGTCAACGGCCCCGCGTCACGCGGCACTTCCCGCGGTCCACGCGCTCCACGACATGTTCCAGCCGTTCAGCCCGTTGTCGGGCGCGACCGTCTTGTCGGGCGAGTTCCTCACCGTCACGACGTCCCCGACCAGGGAGTTGTCGTAGAACCACTTGGCGGTCGTGTCCCCCTGCGCGCCCTGCACATCGGCCATTCCCACGCAGCCGTGGCTGGTGCCCTGCCGGCCGAAGGGCGGATTCCCGCGGTTGTACCAGTAGTTGCCGTGGACGAACGTCCCCGACGACGTCAGGCGCATCGCGTGCGGCACGTCCGGGATGTCGTACTCGCCGCCGTAGCCCACCGTCGAGCCGTTCATCCGCGTCTGCGCGAACTTCTCCGAGATCACCATCTGCCCGTTGTACGTGGTGTGCTCCGGGCTGCCGGCCGAGATCGGCACCGCCTTGAGGGTCTTGCCGTCCCGCACCACCGTCATGGTCTGCGTGTTGACGTCGACCGTCGAGACCTGCGAGCGGCCGATGGTGAAGGCGACCGTCTTCTTCTGGACGCCGTAGACGCCGTTCGCGCCCTCGACGCCGTCCAGGTCGATCTTCATCGTCACCTTGGAGCCGGCCTTCCAGTACTCCTCGGGCCGGAAGTCGAGCCGCTGCGCGCCGAACCAGTGCCCGACCACCCGCTGCCCGCTGCTGGACGTGACGCTGATGTGCGACTGCACGGCATTCTGCTTGTTGATCGCCTTGTCGAAGGTGAAGGAGACCGGCATCCCGACGCCGACCGTGCTGCCGTCGTCGGGCGTGTACGTACCGATGAAGCTGTTGCCCGAAGAGACCGTCGTGAAAATGGAGTTGGCGGCCGCCGTGCGCCCGCTCGTGTCCTTCGCGGTCGCCGAGATCTCGTACTTCGTCCCGCGCTCCAGCTGTGCCTTCGACCGCCAGCTGCCGCCGTCCGCGGCTATCGCCCCCGGCACGGCGGCCCCGCTCCCCGACACCGTCATCCTCACGTCCGTCAGCTTGCCGTCGCTGACCTTCACGCCGGTCGCGTTGATGGACGCGCTCGTCGAACCGTCCTTGGCCGAGATGGCGATCTTCGCCGTGGACGTCCTGGCCGAGCCGCTGCCGCTCTTGCCGCCCTTGCGGTCGGTGTCGGCACTGGCGTTGCCGCCGCAGGCGGTGAGGGCGAGGGCGCCGACCATCAGGGCGGCACAGGCCCCCAGTGCGCGCCGCGCTGCTGAGTTCGGCGTATTCACGGGCTTCTCCAGTTCCTTGTGATGTGGGTGATCCGCTCCGGTGCGTGGAGAAAGAGCGAGCGGTGCGGAGATGGGTTCCCGCGATCTCCGTCTGACGCCATCCGGTGACAGAACCCGGACAATCGCCCCCTTCGTGGGCACCCCCGGACCACCGGCCACGGGTTGTCGACCACCGTCACCGGCCACCGGTTGCCGACCACCCCACTGACCACCGACAGTCGCCTACCGACTCCCGTACAACTCCTCGTACGACGGCCACGTCCCGCCGGGACCGTCCACCGACCCGGCCGCCCGCACCGCCCGCACGATCGCCCGTGTCACCAGGTCCGCGCCGGCCGCCAGAATCTCGTTGAGCGCGAGCGGGTCCCCGGCGGTGAGCGGCCGGACGCCGGTGGCCAGCGCGAACACCGTGTCCCCGTCGTTGAGCAGATGCACCGGCCGCACCGCGCGGGCGATGCCGTCGTGTGCCGTCCCGGCGAGTTTGTGCGCCTGTGCCCGGGTGAGGACGGCGTCGGTCGCGACGACGGCGAGCGTGGTGTTCAGCGGCGGCGGCGTGTTCCTCGCGGCGGCCGCGGCGAGCCGCCTTCGAGCCACCTCGTGGACCCCGGCCCCGGGATACTTCGCCCGGCCGCCCCCCAGCAACTCCCCGTACAGCGCTCCCGTCTCCGGATCCATCGCCGATCCCGCGGCGTTGGCCACCACCAGCGCGGCCACCGTGATCCCCGAGTCGAGCACGCTGCTCGCCGATCCGACCCCGCCCTTGACCGCCCCGACCGTCGCCCCCGTACCGGCGCCCACGCACCCCTCCGCCACCGGGGCTCCCGGCCCGCTCGCGTCGGCCGCCTCGACCGCGTCCCGGCCCGTGGCCGCGTCCGGCCGCGCCCGGAAGTCGCCGCCGCGGCCCAGGTCGAAGACGCAGGCGGCGGGCACCACCGGTACGACGTGTGCCGGATCGACACCCACCCGCACGCCACGGCCCCGCTCCTCCAGCCAGGCCATCACCCCCGACGCGGAGTCCAACCCGTACGCGCTGCCGCCGGTCAGGACGACCGCCTCGACCTTCTGCACCAGGTTGCGCGGGTCGAGCGCGTCGGTCTCCTTGGTGCCGGGTCCACCGCCGCGCACGTCGACGGCCGCGACGGCGCCGCCCGGGGGAGCGAGCACCACGGTGGTACCGGTGAGCCAACCGCCGCCGGTGCGTGTCGCGTGCCCCACGCGCAGCCCCGCGACGTCTGTCAGAGCGTCAACTGTCATGGGCCCAGTCTTTCCACCGCCCCGCCCTCGACGCCCCCTCCCCGTCCGGCGCTCACCGCGCGCCTACCATCCGCGTGTGGCCGCCTCCCCTACTCGCCGCCCGCCTGTGTCTGTCTTTGCCTGGACCTGCTTCTGCCTGCGTCCGCCTCTATCCGGCCGTCTGCCTCTGTCCTTCGCCTGCCTCTGCCCGAGTCCGACTCTCCCCGCCCGTCCGCCCGCCCGCGCTCGTGCCCGTGATGCCCGCCCGGCCCCTACGCGGCCCCCGCCGTCTCCCGCTTCTCCGGCGTGCTCGTCCGCGTGGCCAGAACCACTCCCACCGCCACCGCCAGGGTCGCCGCGATTCCGGCCACGAGCACCGCCCACTCGCCGAGGAAGGTGCACAGGATCATCAGCAACGCGGCTGTCGGCAGCACCACTTGCTGAGCGGTGCCCACCTTGAAGTGGCGTGCGTGCAGGAGCCACACCATGAGGAAGTACAGCGCCGCCGGCAGTGTCACCGTCGCGGACGCGGCGAGTGTCGAGATGTGCGCCTTGCCGACCGCCTCCTCCACCGCGACCTCCAGGCCCGCGCCGATCGCGGCCGCCGACGAGAAGATCAGGTAGTGGCCGTACCCCCACAGGAACGACTGCCTGTTGGACCGCAGGAAGCCGTGGATGGGCACCGCGAAGTAGATCCACCACGCGGCGAAGACGATCAGCAGTCCACCCACGGCGATCGGGAGCAGGTGGCCCAGCGCGTCGTGCTCGTCCACGCCCGTCTTCACCGCGACCGTGGCCGCGGAGATCGACTCGCCGAGCACGATGATCGTGAACAGGCCGAACCGCTCGGAGATGTGGTGCGCGTGCCACGAGGTGACGAAGTCCTTCTCCGCGTACAGCGGGACGCACATCTCCAAGGGTGCCATCACCAGGAACACCCAGGCGCGGCCGGAGTCCGGCAGGACCAGCAGCCCGAGCCAGCCGACCTGGCACAGCAGCACGCCGACCGCGTACCGCAGTGCCATCGTGCGCTCGGCGCCCCCGGCGGAGCGAGCCACTCGCAGCCACTCGGTGATCAGCGCCAACCGCATGATCACGTAGCCGAGCCAGACAGCCAGGAAGACGTGGTCCTCGAATGCTCGCGACACCCCGGCGGCGAGCACCAGCACACCGGCGATCTGCACCAGCGTGACCACTCGGAAGAGCACGTCGTCGTTGTCGTACGCCGAGGCGAACCATGTGAAGTTCATCCACGCCCACCAGATGGCGAAGAAGATCATCACGTAGTTGAGGATGCCCTCGCCCGCGTGGCCCCCGGCCATGGAGTGCATCAGCTCGGCACCGGCCTGGGCGATCGCCACGACGAAGCACAGGTCGAAGAAGAGCTCGAGCGGCGTCGCGACCCGGTGCGTCTCGTCCCGCCCTCGGGCGGTCATCCTGCGCAGGGGCCCGAGCCGGGACGTGTCGGGCGTCGGTGCGGGTTCGGAAGCGGAACTGGACGTCATGCGGCCAAGCACAGCAGAAAAGAACCCGGAACGCCCACGTGGGGGGCCTGATCTCCCGATCGTGGCGTGCGGGGCCGGCACGCCCTCGGCGTACCCTGAAGGCATGAGTGGCACCCCCGCGCCCGAACCGCGCGACACCCCGGAACCGCGCACCGAGTCGTCCGGGGAGGCACGTCCCGCGCCGCGGAAGCCGACGCTGGTCTTCGACGACCCGCTGAGCCAGCAGTCCTCCGACGACACGGACCAGGGGTGGGGCGAGCGGTCGGGCGGCGACGGCGACAGCGCGGCGGACCTGAAGCGCTTCCTCGACGAGAAGCCGCCCCACCACATCTGAGCCGGGCAGTGGGGCCGCCGACAGCGGCCCCCGCCCCGTCGGGACCGGCCCCCCGCCGGTCCCCGCGGCTTCGTGAACTAGTCGGGCCGCTGCCCCGAACCGCGCTGAGCCAGCAAGGCGTCGCGGATCTCCTTGAGCACCTCCAGCTCGGACACCTCGATGACCTCCTGCGTGCCCTCCTTCGCCTTCTGGCGGGCGGCCTGCCGGGCCAGGAACTTCGACATCGGCAGGACCATCAGGAAGTAGACGACGGCCGCGGTGATCACGAAGCTGAGCGTGGCGCCCAGCACCGAACCCCACATCATGCGGACGCCCGTGGCGGTGTCCCCGCTGCCGTGGCACGGCCCCTTCAGACAGGAGGTGTAACTGTCCAGGTTCTTCGTGCCGACCGCGCTCACCAAGGGGTTGATGATGCCCTTCACCACCGAGTTGACGATGTTGGTGAAGGCGGCTCCGATGACCACCGCGACGGCCAGATCGATGACATTGCCCCGCATGAGGAAGGTTTTGAAACCCTCCCAGACGCCGGGTTGCTGCTTCTCGCTCACCAAGAGGCCCCTCTGCACAAGTTGCGGAACAAACAGCTCCGCAACCTACGGCAGGACATGCGGGAGCTGTCCAATTCCGTAGCTCCGGTGTGGGACTTGACACTGATTCGATATCAGGCGGAGTCCTCAGCACAGTGTCACCGCCAGCCGTGAGGTGATGCCCGCGCCCGCCAGCCGTGCCCCGGCGGGCCGGGGTACGGACAGCACGACCAGCGCACCGGGTTCGGTACTTCCGGAGTCCGGCACCGCGCTCACCCGGGCCCCTGCCGCGACCACGCGCCCCTGACCGCGGCCGTCCGACGCGACCACGTCGACGCGGTCCCCCGGCCTGAGCAGCCGCACCGTGGCCGCGTCGGCGATCCGCACCGGCGCCGCCACCATCTCGCCCCCGCCGGTTCCCCGTACGGCACCGGAGGCGGAACGGGAGGGTGAGGAGGGGAACGACGAGGAAGCGGAGGAGGAAGCGGACGCGGGTGGGGCCGACGGCGAGGCGGAGGCCGGGGACGCCGGGTGACCGCGCGCCCGCTCCACGGCTCGGGGGCCGGCCGCCACGAGGGCCGCCGCGGTGACCGCGAGACCAGCGGCCACCGCCCGCCGCCGGTGCCGGGTGAGGCGCCGCAGCCCGTACCGCCCGCCGCGTACGCGAACGGGCGGGAACTGCGGCACTTCGCAGGTCGGGGGCGCGTCCACGCTGGGCGGACGCTGCTCGTACACGTCATAGGGGTCGGGCGGGCCCGAGGGGACCACCGCGTCCCAGGGGAGGACGGGAGCCGTGGGGAGCGGCCGGACGGAAGGAGAGAGCTGGGCCATGGGGAACCACCACCTGCGACGAGGGACCGGGCTTGCGATCCCACGATGAGGCCTCGCGGCGGATCCCGTCGGAGCCGGTGGATCCCCGACGAGTTGTGGACAACTCCCTCACCCGAACGAGGAGTTCCACCCGTCCGGACGGGTCTCCCGACCAGTCCCTCCAAGCCCCTTCACCGGCATCCGCGCCAGCCTCCGCACCGGCTTCTTGACCGGCTTCTCCACCAGCCTCTCCACCGGTTCGTCCTCACCGGCCCGTCCCCCCGGCTCCTCCCCGCGCGCCGACCGTCACGGCAGGTCGAACCCCGGATCCATGCCGCCCATCGCCGTCGTGCACAGGCAGTCCCGCGTCCCGTTCTCCGGCAGCCCCGCCACCACGTCGAACAGCACGTCCCGCAGCCGGTCCACGTTGGCGGCGAACACCTTGAGGACGTCGTCGTGCGAGACGCCCTCGCCGGCCTCCGCGCCCGCGTCCAGGTCGGTGACCAGGGTCAACGACGTGTAGCAGAGCTCGAGTTCACGAGCGAGCGCGGCCTCGGGATGGCCGGTCATGCCCACCACCGACCAGCCCTGCGCCTGATGCCACAGCGACTCGGCGCGGGTGGAGAACCGCGGCCCCTCGACCACCACGAGCGTGCCGCCGTCCACCGGCTCCCAGTCCCGCCCGCGCGCCGCCACCAGAGCGGCCTCGCGGCCGACAGGGCAGTAGGGGTCGGCCATCGACACGTGCACCACGTTCGGCACCGTGCCGTCCGGCAGCGGCAGTCCGTCGAAGTACGTCTGCGCGCGCGCCTTCGTCCGGTCGACCAGCTGGTCCGGCACGAGCAGCGTCCCCGGCCCGTACTCGGGGCGCAGACCGCCCACCGCGCAGGGCCCGAGGATCTGCCGGGCGCCGACGGAGCGCAGCGCCCACAGGTTGGCCCGGTAGTTGATGCGGTGCGGCGGCAGATGGTGGCCGCGGCCGTGGCGCGGCAGGAAGGCCACCCGTCGCCCGGCGATCTCGCCGAGGAACAGGGAGTCGCTGGGCGGCCCGTAGGGGGTGTCCACCTGTATCTCGGTCACGTCGTCGAGGAAGGAGTAGAAGCCCGAGCCGCCGATGACGCCGATCTCAGCCGCGGCCGGCTGCTGCTCCCCGGCCGGGTTCAGTGGGTTCTCCGTGTTCGCCATGAACCGCACCCTAGCCGGGGCCGGGGCCGGGGCACACCGAAGACCCCGCCGTCGGCTGACGGCAGGGCCTGGTGGAAATCGCGTCCCGCGTGGCGGACCGCACCGCGTCCCGCGTGGCGGACTAAGCGGCGGAGCTGCTGGACGAACCGCTGCCCGACGACTTCGACTCCGAGGACGACGAGGTCGTCGAAGACGAGGACGAGGACGAAGAGGACGACGCCGGTGAGGACGTCGACGGCTTGGACGCCGGCGAGCTCGTCGACGAGGAGCCGCGGCTGTCATTGCGGTAGAAACCGGAGCCCTTGAAGACAATGCCGACGGCCGAGAACACCTTCTTCAGGCGGCCACCGCAGTTGGGGCACTCGGTCAGGGCATCGTCGGTGAACTTCTGCACCGCCTCGAGGCCCTCGCCGCACTCGGTGCACTGGTACTGGTAGGTCGGCACTTGTCTTCCTCCTGGCACTCTCACTCAGTGAGTGCTAACGACGGTCCATACTGACGTATTCCGAGAGATCAGTCCACTGTCACCGGCACTCGGTGACCGACGCCACGTGCGACGGTGCGGCCGGCGGGTCGTGTCGCGAGCCGTGAGCGCAGGGCCAGCAGGGTGATCAGCGCCAGGGCCGTACCGCCCATCGGCACCAGGAATCCGGCGCCGTCCCACAGGCGGTCCTCCATCTGCCCGGCCACCGTGACGGCAGCGGCCTGGCCGAGGGCGACGGCGCCGGTCAGCCAGGTGAAGGCCTCGGTGCGGGCGCCGGCCGGCACCAGCCCCTCGACCAGTGTGTAGCCGGTGATCAGGGCCGGAGCGATGCACATGCCGACCAGGAGTCCGATGCCGACGAGCGTGGCCACGGAGTGGGCGGCCCACAGTCCGGACGCGGTGAGCGTGAGGGCTGCGTAGCCGACGACCAGGCGCCTGCGGGGGGCCACCTTCCAGGCGATGGCGCCGCAGACGACGCCCGACAGCATGTTGCCCGCGGCGAAGACGCCGTACAGGACGCCGTTCATACCGGGCTCGCCGATGGACTCGCTGAACGCGGCGAGCGAGACCTGCATGCCGCCGAAGACGGAACCGATGCCCAGGAAGGTCACGATCAGTACGCGCACCCCGGGGATCCGCAGCGCGGAACCGTGCTCCACGCGCGCGTGGCCCTCGCGGGCGGTGGCGGGCTGGGTGCTCTTCTGCGCGGCGAACAGGAGGCCGCCGACCAGGGTGAGCGTGGCCTCGGTCAGCAGGCCCGCCGCCGGGTGCACGGTGGTGCACAGGGCGGTCGCGAGCAGCGGGCCCAGGACGAAGGTCAGCTCGTCCGTGACGGACTCGAAGGCCGCCGCGGTGCTCATCAGGGGCGAGTCGTGGAGCTTCACGCCCCAGCGGGCGCGCATCATGGGCCCGATCTGCGGCACCGAGGCGCCGGTCGGCACGGCGGCGAGGAAGAGGGCCCACAGGGGGGCGTCCGACAGGGCCAGGGCCGTCAGGCAGAGGGCGGCCAGCACGTGCACCAGCACGCCGGGCAGCAGGACGGCCCGCTGTCCGTGGCGGTCGGCGAGACGGCCCGTGAAGGGCGCGAACAGCGCCATGGAGACACCGGTGGCCGCGGCGACGGCGCCGGCGGCCCCGTACGAGCCGGTGGTGTGCTGGACGAGGAGCACGAGGGAGATGGTCAGCATCGCGAACGGCTGGCGCGCCGCGAAGCCGGGAAGCAGGAACGTCCAGGCGCCGCGGGTGCGCAGCAGCTGTCCGTACCCGGGGCGGGAGGTGACCGTGGATGCCACGGCCCGTGCCTTTCTGCCGCCTGGTAGCGCGCCCGTGCGGGGGCGCCGAGAGCTGTCCTCTTGCGCGGAACTGCGGTAGATGCCGCGCCGCCCACTGCGAGGGCACCGCGACCGCCATACGGTCGCGCCAGCTCTGCGTCAGGCAGAGTTGGTTCGATCAAAGTATGCCTTCATGGTACAGGGGGAGATGCGTGCGGTACCTGTGAAAGCGAGCACCACCGTGCCGCTCGCCTGTGAATGCGCAACGGGGTGGATTCCCGGCGTCTCAGCGTCCGCTGCCGCCGCCCAGGGGGCCCAGCCAGTCCGCGAGCTTGCCGCCCTGGCCCACCGCGCGCAGCCGCCGTTCGGCCGCGTCGCGGACCGGGTCGGTGGCCACCACCAGCAGTTCGTCGCCGCGCCGCAGCACCGTCGTGGGCATCGGTACGAAGGAGGTCCCCTCGCGTACGACGAGGGTGACGGCCGCGCCCGCGGGCAGGCGCAGCTCGGCGACCTCGACGCCGTGCATGCGCGACCCCTTGGGGATCGCCACGGACAGCAGGTGCCCCCGCAGTCGCTCCAGGGGCGCGGATTCGATGCCCAGGTCGGCGGGGCCCGTGGACTCGCCCAGCCGCAGCGTGCGGGCCAGCCAGGGCAGCGTGGGGCCCTGGACGAGGGTGTAGACGACGACCAGGACGAAGACGATGTTGAAGATCCGGCGGCTCTCCTCGATGCCGCTCACCATCGGGATGGTCGCCAGGATGATGGGCACGGCGCCGCGCAGCCCCGCCCAGGACATCAGCGTCTGTTCCTGCCAGGGGATGCGGAAGGGCAGCAGGGCGGCGAAGACGCTCAGGGGCCGGGCCACCACGGTCAGCGCCAGGCCGATGACGAGCGCGGGCCAGATGTCGTCGCCCATCTCGTGCGGTGTGACCAGCAGGCCGAGCAGGACGAACATGCCGATCTGGGCGATCCAGCCGAGTCCCTCGGCGAAGCCCCGGGTGGCGGGCCAGTGCGGCAGCTTGGCGTTGCCGAGCATCATCGAGGCCAGGTAGACGGCGAGGAAGCCGCTGCCGTGCGCGAGGGCGCCGGCCGCGTAGGCGGTGACGGCGATCGCCATCACGGCGATCGGGTAGAGGCCGGAGGCGGGCAGCGCCACGTGCCGCAGCCCCCAGGAGCCGAGCCAGCCGACCGCGAGGCCCATGGCCGCGCCGATGGCCAGCTCCAGGGCTATCTCTCCCACCAGTACGTACCAGTGCTCGACGGGGCCGGCCGTGCTGAACGCGACGACGAGGATGACCACCGGGGCGTCGTTGAAGCCCGACTCGGCCTCCAGGACGGCCGTCACGCGGGAGGGGAGGGGGATTTTGCGCAGCACCGAGAAGACCGCCGCGGCGTCCGTCGAGGACACCACCGCGCCGATGATGAGCGCCTGCCGCCACTCCAGGTCGATCAGATAGTGGGCGGCGGCGGCCGTGACGCCCACGCTCGCCGCGACGCCGACCAGTGCCAGCGAGGCGGCGGCCGGAAGGACCGGCTTGATCTCCTTCCACTTCGTGCCGAGGCCGCCCTCGGCCAGGATCACGACCAGGGCCGCGTATCCGATGACCTGGGTCAGCTCGGCGTTGCTGAAGTGGATGTCGCCGACGCCGTCCTGGCCCATGGCCATGCCGATGCCCAGGTAGACGAGCAGGCTGGGGAGCCCGCTGCGCGAGGAGATCCGAACCGCTGCCACCGCGACGAGCAGGACGAGCGAGCAGACGAGCAGGAGCTGGTTGAGGTGGTGGACAGTCAGCGGCCGTTCCCTTCTCGCCGATCCGGGCACGGGATCCGAGCTTGTCGATCCGAACGCCGGAAGTCGGTACAGCGGTCCAAGTACTTCGTTACCTTACCTAACTCTTGACGCTTTCTTGACGCTCCTGAGGCCGAGATCAAACGCTCGGCCGTCCGGGTACCCGACTCCGCGTCAAGGCGCGGTGGGCCCTGCGCCTATGGTTGCTCCAGCACTCCAGGACCGCCTGCCGCTCGCGTTAGGACAGCAAGGACAGCGATGCCCCCGAACACCACCGCCTCTTCCGGCCAAAAGCCCGGCAAGTCCGGCAGGAAGAAGGGGCGCCGAGCCCGTCTGATCCTGATCGTCCTGGTTCTGGCCCTGATCGGAGGCGTGGCCTACGGGGGGTACTGGGGAGTCAGCACCGTCCGTGCCTCCTTCCCGCAGACCAAGGGCTCCCTCACGCTCGAAGGGCTCTCCGGGCCCGTCGACGTGAAGCGGGACGGCTACGGGATCCCGCAGATCTACGCGTCCTCCGACGAGGACCTGTTCATGGCCCAGGGCTACGTCCAGGCGCAGGACCGGTTCTACGAGATGGACGTGCGCCGCCACATGACCTCGGGCCGGCTGTCCGAGATGTTCGGCAAGGGCCAGGTCAAGAACGACGAGTTCCTGCGCACGCTGGGCTGGAACCGGGTCGCTAAGGAGGAGTACGACACGAAGCTGTCGGCCTCCACGAAGAAGTACCTCCAGGCGTACGCCAAGGGAGTCAACGCCTACCTGAAGGGCAAGGACGGCAAGGACATCTCCCTGGAGTACGCGGCCCTCGGTTTCACCAACGACTACGCGCCCGAGGCGTGGACCCCGGTCGACTCGGTGGCCTGGCTCAAGGCGATGGCGTGGGACCTGCGCGGCAACATGCAGGAGGAGATCGACCGCTCCCTGATGACCAGCCGCCTGGGCCCGAAGCAGATCGCCGACCTGTACCCGGAGTACCCGTACGACCGGAACAAGACGATCACGCAGAACGGCGCGTACGACAGCGTCACGCAGTCGTACGTCCAGGGCGGCTCGGCGGGCACCGGTGGTACCGGCCAGTCGGTGGCGGGCACCGGGCTGGCCGGCGACACGACGGCGCCGGGCGGTCTGCAGAGCCAGCTCTCCAAGCTCTACGACGTCCTAGACGACGTGCCCACGGCCGTCGGCGTCAGCGGCAACGGCATCGGCTCCAACTCCTGGGTCGTGTCCGGCGAGCACACCATCACCGGCAAGCCGCTGCTGGCCAACGACCCGCACCTGTCGGCCTCGCTGCCCTCCGTCTGGTACCAGATGGGCCTGCACTGCACCGCGGTCTCCAGCAAGTGCTCGTACGACGTCTCCGGCTACACGTTCGCCGGCATGCCCGGCGTGATAATCGGCCACAACCAGAACATCGCCTGGGGCATGACCAACTCCGGGGTCGACGTCACCGACCTGTACCTGGAGAAGATCACCGGCGACGGGTACCAGTACGACGGCAAGGTGAAGCCCTTCACCACCCGCAAGGAAACGATCAGGATCGCGGGCGGCGGCAGCAAGACGATCGTCGTGCGCACCACCAACAACGGACCCCTCCTGTCCGACCGTGACGACGAACTGGTCAAGGTCGGCAAGAAGGCCACCGTCGACTCCGCGGCGCCCGACCGCGGCGACGGCTACGCCATCGCGCTGCGCTGGACCGCGCTGGACCCCGGCACCTCCATGGACGCCGTCTTCCGGATCGACAAGGCGGCGGACTGGAACGAGTTCCGCAAGGCGGCCGAGTCCTTCGAGGTGCCCTCGCAGAACCTGGTCTACGCCGACGGAAAGGGCCCCAAGGGCCACATCGGCTACCAGCTGCCCGGCAAGATCCCGACCCGCCCCAAGGGCGACGACGGTTCGCTCCCCTCGCCCGGCTGGGACCCCAAGTACAGGTGGACCGGCTACATCAAGCAGGCCGAACTGCCCTACGAGTACGACCCGAGGCGCGGCTACATCGTCACCGCCAACCAGGCCGTCGTCGACAAGGACAAGTACCCGTACACGCTCACCACGGACTGGGGCTACGGCGCGCGCAGCCAGCGGATCACCGATCTGATCACGACGAAGACCGGCGGTGGCGGCAAGATCTCCACCGACGACATGCGGCAGATGCAGCTGGACAACAGCAGCGAGATCGCGAAGCTGATCGTGCCCAAGCTGCTCAAGCTGGACATCGCCGACAAGAACGTCCGTGAGGCGCAGAAGCTCCTGGAGGGCTGGGACTACACCCAGGACGCCGACTCCGCGGCGGCCGCCTACTTCAACGCGGTCTGGCGCAACATCCTCAAGCTGGCCTTCGGCAACAAGCTGCCCAAGGAGCTGCGGGTCAAGGGCCAGTGCCTGTACGTCGACCCGGTCGACAACACCGGTCCCGCGGACGACGACCGTAAGGTCCTGGAATGCGGTCAGCGTGACGCCGACCAGGCGCAGCCGGACGGCGGCGACCGCTGGTTCGAGGTGGTCCGCAAGATCATCGACGATGAGCACAACGACTGGTGGAAGGCGCCCAAGACGCGCCTCGACAGGGCGATCGACACCCGTGACGAGCTGTTCGTGCGGGCCATGAAGGACGCCCGCTGGGAGCTGACCGCCAAGCTAGGCAAGGACCTCGACACCTGGAGCTGGGGCCGGCTGCACCGCCTGTTCCTGAAGAACCAGACCCTGGGCACCGAGGGACCCGCCTTCCTTAAGTACATGCTCAACCGCGGCCCCTGGAAGCTCAGCGGCGGCGAGGCGACGGTCAACGCGACCGGCTGGAACGCCGCGGGCGGCTACGGAGTGGTCTGGGTGCCGTCGATGCGCATGGTGGTCAACCTCGACGACCTCGACAAGTCGAAGTGGATCAACCTCTCCGGGGCGTCCGGGCACGCCTACAGCGCGCACTACACCGACCAGACGGAAAAGTGGGCGGAGGGTGAGCTGCTGCCGTGGGCCTTCTCGGCGAAGGCGGTCGACAAGAGCACGAGCGACACCCTGGTGCTCAAGCCGTGAGGCGCTGACGGCATCAGCGCGAAGGGCCCTCCACGCACGCGTGGAGGGCCCTTCGCGCGTCCCGCGGGCCCGCCGGGCCGCCCGCACCCGGCCGGGCCGCCACGGGGCACGTCACGGGGCACGTCACCGGAAGCGCCGAACCCCCGAAGGCGTCACCACCGCGTGCACCGGACGGTCGTGCGGATCGCGCGGGACGTCCTCGACGACCTCGGTGTCGTACAGGAGCACCACCAGGGCCGGATCGGCCCCCGCGCGCTCCAGACGGGCCAGTACGCGGTCGTACGAGCCGCCGCCGCGCCCCAGACGCAGTCCGCGCCGGTCCACCGCGAGGCCGGGCAGCAGGACGGCGTCGGCCTCCTGGACGGACTCGGGGCCCAGGCGCTCACCCGCGGGCTCCAAGAGGGCCATCCGCCCACCGTGTTGGACCCGGGTGAGAGAGCCCTCGCCCGTGTACGCGCCCCAGTCCAGGTCGTTGTCGGCCATGAGGACCGGCAGCAGGACACGCACGCCGCGGGCGTGCAGGGCGTCCAGGAGCGCGCGGGTGCCCGGCTCACTCCCCATGGATACGTATGCCGCCACCGTGCGCGCCTGCGCCAACTCCGGCAGCTCCAGCGCGCGCACGGCCAGGGCTTCGGCCGTCTCCCGCAGGTCACCGGCTGTCAACCTGCTTCTCACCGCCAGGAATCCTTGGCGCAACATTCGCTTGTCAGGCTCGGCCTCACGTCCGGCGTGATGCACAGATCGCTCCCCGTGGTTCTTTATCTGCTCATATGAGAGCCAACTGACCGGAGCCACAGATTCTGCTCATAGCCACCGGATATGGTTACGGGCATGACTGAGTCGCACCCCAGGATCAGCAAGGCTGTCATCCCCGCAGCAGGCCTCGGCACGCGGTTCCTGCCTGCCACCAAGGCCACTCCCAAGGAGATGCTGCCGGTCGTCGACAAGCCGGCGATCCAGTACGTGGTCGAAGAGGCCGTGTCGGCGGGTCTCGACGACGTCCTGATGATCACGGGCCGCAACAAGCGCCCCCTCGAGGACCACTTCGACCGCAACTACGAGCTGGAGTCGGCCCTCCAGAAGAAGGGCGACGCCAGCCGGCTCGCCAAGGTCCAGGAGTCCAGCGACCTCGCGACCATGCACTACGTGCGCCAGGGCGACCCCAGGGGTCTCGGTCACGCGGTTCTGTGCGCCGCCCCGCACGTCGGTCACGAGCCCTTCGCGGTGCTCCTCGGCGACGACCTGATCGACCCCCGCGACCCCCTGCTGGCCCGCATGGTCGAGGTCCAGGAGCAGCACGGCGGCAGTGTCATCGCGTTGATGGAGGTCGAGCCCGAGCAGATCCACCTCTACGGCTCCGCCGCCGTCGAGAGCACCGGTGAGAGCGACCTGGTCAAGGTCACCGGCCTGGTCGAGAAGCCGGACCCGGTGGACGCGCCCAGCAACTACGCGATCATCGGACGCTATGTCCTCGACCCCCACATCTTCGACATACTGCGCAAGACCGAGCCGGGCCGCGGCGGCGAGATCCAGCTCACCGACGCCCTCCAGCAGCTCGCCGCCGACGAGAAGGTCGGCGGTCCGGTGCACGGCGTCGTCTTCAAGGGCCGCCGCTATGACACCGGGGACCGCGGCGACTACCTGCGTGCCATTGTCAGACTCGCGTGCGAACGTGAAGACCTGGGCCCGGACTTCCGGACCTGGCTTCGCAGTTACGTAGCCGAGGAGATGCAGGGATCTTGAGCAGCGCCGCCGCCCGCACCACCGGCCAGGACCGCCTCTGGTCGGTGGACGACCACCTGGAGGACATCCTCGCGACCGTCCGCCCCCTCGAACCCATCGAGCTGCAACTCCTCGACGCCCAGGGCTGCGTCCTGGTCGAGGACGTCACGGTGCCGGTCTCCCTGCCGCCGTTCGACAACAGCTCGATGGACGGGTACGCGGTGCGGGTCGCGGATGTCTCGGGCGCCGGCGAGGAGTACCCGGCGGTGCTCACCGTCGTCGGCGATGTCGCGGCTGGCGTGGGCGAGCTGCCGCACGTGGGTCCCGGGCAGGCCGCCCGCATCATGACCGGTGCCCCGCTGCCGCCCGGCGCCGAAGCCGTCGTCCCGGTGGAATGGACCGACGGAGGGCTCGGCGAGGGCCCGGTCTCCGGGATGCGCGCCCACAGCGCCGCCCCCGAGGGCGCCTCCGGCCAGGTGCGGGTGCACCGACCGGCCGAAGCACGCGCCCACGTGCGCGCGAAGGGCAGCGACGTGCGGGCGGGCGACCTCGCTCTCGGAGCGGGCACGGTCCTCGGCCCCCCGCAGCTCGGCCTGCTGGCCGCGATCGGCCGCGGCACCGTCCGCGTGCGCCCCCGCCCGCGCGTGGTCGTCCTGTCCACCGGCAGTGAACTGGTCCAGCCGGGCGAGCCGTTGGACACCGGCCAGATCTACGACTCGAACAGCTTCGCCCTGTGCGCCGCCGCCCGCGACGCCGGGGCCATCGCCTACCGCGTGGGCGCGGTCGCCGACGACGCCGAGACGCTCCGCTCCACCATCGAGGACCAGCTCATCCGCGCCGACCTGGTGGTCACGACCGGCGGTGTGAGCGTCGGCGCGTACGACGTCGTCAAGGAGGCCCTGTCCTCGGTGGGCGACGAGGACGAGGAGGGCGCCGGCGTCGACTTCCGCAAGCTCGCCATGCAGCCGGGCAAGCCCCAGGGCTTCGGCTCCATCGGCCCCGACCACACCCCGCTGCTCGCCCTGCCAGGCAACCCCGTGTCGTCGTACGTCTCCTTCGAACTGTTCGTCCGCCCCGCGATCCGCACGCTCATGGGCGTGGACGACGTCCACCGTCCCACCGCCAGAGCGACCCTGGAGACCGAGAAGGCGCTGACCTCGCCCTCGGGCCGCCGGCAGTTCCTGCGGGGGACGTACGAGGACGGCAGGGTGACACCCATCGGCGGCGCCGGATCCCACCTGGTCGCGGCCCTCGCGCACGCCGACGCGCTGATCGTCGTGCCCGAGGACACCACCTCGGTCGAGCCCGGCACCGAGGTCGAAGTGGTTCTGCTCGGCTGACCGGCCGCGGCCCCGGAGGGTCCTGCCCGGCTGCCCGCCCCGAGTTGGCGGTACCGTGTCGCGCACAACAGGCCCGACCGGGAGCGCTGCCGCACATGAGTACGCAGGACCGACTGACCCACATCGACGAGGCGGGCGCCGCCCGCATGGTCGACGTCTCCGGGAAGGACGTGACCGCGCGCACCGCCCGCGCGAGCGGCCGTGTCCTGGTCTCCCCCCGTGTGGTCGAACTGCTGCGCGGCGGGGGAGTGCCCAAGGGCGACGCCCTGGCGACCGCGCGCATCGCGGGCATCATGGGCGCCAAGCGCACCCCGGATCTCATCCCGCTGTGCCACCCGTTGTCGGTGTCGGGTGTCAAGATCGACCTGTCGGTCGCGGACGACGCCGTCGAGATCCTCGCCACCGTGCGGACCACCGACCGTACGGGCGTCGAGATGGAGGCCCTCACCGCGGTGAGTGTGGCGGCCCTGACCGTGATCGACATGGTCAAGGCGGTCGACAAGGGGGCGGTCATCACGGACGTACGGGTCGAGGAGAAGACCGGCGGGAAGTCGGGCGACTGGAGCCGGGCATGACGTCACCGTCGTACCGCGCCCTCGTGGTCACCGCCTCCAACCGGGCCGCCGCGGGTGTCTACGCGGACCGGGGCGGGCCCCTGGTCGCGGAGGGGCTCACGGCGTACGGCTTCACCGTCGACGGCCCCCGGGTCGTGCCCGACGGCGACCCCGTGGAGGCGGCGCTGCGCTCCGGCGTGGAAGCCGGGTACGACGTCATCGTGACCACCGGTGGCACGGGGATCTCGCCCACCGACCGGACGCCCGAGGCGACCCGGCGGGTAGTGGATCACGAGGTGCCGGGCATTCCTGAGGCCATCAGGGCGTTCGGAAGAGAGAAGGTCGCGACGGCGGCGCTGTCCCGGGGGCTCGCCGGAGTCGCGGGACGGACGCTGATCGTCAACCTGCCGGGTTCCACCGGCGGGGTGAAGGACGGTCTGGCCGTCCTGGAGCCCCTGTTGGTCCACGCCGTGGAGCAGATCCGCGGCGGCGACCACCCCAGACCCAGCGGCAGTGGGGGTGCGAGCTGAACAGCCCGTCCTGGCCCGTCGAACTGGTGGACGGCGACGTCGTCCTCCGGCCGATAAAGGTGCGCGACCAGCGGGCATGGCGCGAGGTGAACCGGCGCAACCGCGACTGGCTGCGGCCCTGGGAGGCGACCATTCCGCCCCCCACCCCCAGCGGGCCGATAGCGCACCGGCCGACCTACCGGCAGATGGTCCGCCATCTGCGCGCCGAGGCGAACGCGGGCCGGATGCTGCCCTTCGTGATCGAGTACCAGGGCCGTCTGGTGGGCCAGCTGACCGTCGCCGGGATCACCTGGGGCTCGATGTGCTCGGGGCACGTCGGCTACTGGGTGGACCAGGCGGTGGCGGGGCGCGGGGTGATGCCGACGGCCGTGGCGCTGGCGACCGACCACTGCTTCCGCACGGTGGGACTGCACCGTATCGAGGTCTGCATTCGCCCGGAGAACGGACCCAGCCGCCGCGTCGTGGAGAAACTCGGATTCCGCGAGGAAGGGCTCCGGCCGCGTTATCTCCACATCGACGGGGCCTGGCGCGACCATCTCGTCTTCGCGCTCACCGCGGAAGAGGTGCCCGAGGGGCTTCTCGGACGCTGGCAGCGGGCACGCTCACAGAACCGGAGCAGGCCGAGTACCCAGTAAATGAAATGCGTGTTCGAAATTGATCGGTCGGCGATCACCTCGGAACCATCTCGGTGCCTCTCGGAGTCGTCCCACGGCATTAAATTCACGCGTCCCGGCGGCCTGCTGATCGCATCGGTCACAAAAAAAGCTCGAAATATCAGCCAGATCGTGCGACACACCGACTCAATTGGCAGATGGCCTCACGCAAACCCCTCTACCGTGTGAGGCGTGAGCAGCAGCGGCCTCATCTACGCAGTCATCGTCGGGGCCTGGGCCGCCTACTTGGTGCCGATGTGGCTCCGTAGGCAGGACGAGCTGAACGAAGCCCGTCCGACGGAACGCTTCAGCACCGCCATCCGGCTGCTGTCCGGACGGGCGGGGATGGAGCGCCGGTACGCCAAGGACCTGCGGACGCGCTCCACCGAAGAGGGGGAGCCCAGCGCAGCCCCGGGCGGCGCCACCGATTCGGTGGACGTCCGGGCCTTCGCCATGCCTCCGGCCCGGGAACACACCAAGGCCCAACTCCCGCAGTCCGCCGAGCCGGAGCCCCAGCAGGCACCGCAGCCGGCCGCCCGGCAGAGCGCCCCGCAGGGCTCCGCCGCGACCGCCAGACCGGTGCCGCAGCAGCCGGCGCACCCCGAACCCCTGCCCGCGGCATCGTCGCCGTCGGCCTCCGGCGCGGCCGCGGCCTCGCGGGTCGCCGCCGAGCGGAGGGTCTCCGCGGCGGAGGCCGCAGCACGCGCCCGGCGCTCGAAGGTGCTCGCGCGCCGGCGGCGCACGACCGTCATGATCTTCCTCGCCTTCACCTGCGGCGCGATCGTGGCGGCCGTCGGGGGACTCGCGTTCCTGTGGGCTCCCGGCGTGCCCGCCGTGATGCTGAGCTCGTACATCGTCTATCTGCGGGCCCAGGAGCGGCGACGCTTCACCTATGTCATGGACCGCCGCCGGGCCGAGGTCGCCGCGCAGCGGCTGCGCGAGCGGCAGCCCCGCCGGCGCGCCGTCCTCGACGCGGGCGTCGACGACCAGGACGAGGGCCCCGAGCCGGAGACCGACCCCGGTCTGTCCGCGCTCGCGGCCGACCGCCGCGCCCTCGTCGAGCAGACCGACCACGCCGAGTGGGTCGACCAGCAGCGCGAGCGCCGGCGTGGCCCCGGCCGCGGTGACAGCTGGGACCCGGTGCCGGTACCGCTGCCGACGTACGTGACCGCGCCCGTCGCACCGCGGGCCACCTCCAGCGTCGACCTGGGGGCGCCGGACACGTGGAGCTCCGCGCGCTCCAGCGCGGTCGAGCCGGCCGAGCCGGAGGGTGAGCCCGCAGAGGAGGGCGGACCAGCCGAGGCCGCCGAAGGGGCCGAGGCCGACGGCGACGGTCGCAGCGACGCGCGGCGCGCCGCGTCCGCCCGGCGGGCCCGCGAGCGCGGACGCACCCCGCTGTTCGACCAGTACGAGGACGGCGAGCGGCCGCGCGCCGCCAACGAGTGACCCCGGGCGCGGGCCGCGCGGCCCCGGGCGCGCGGCCCGCGGTGACCGTCTGTTCGGGAGCCCCGGCTGACCAGCCAGGAACGGATTTCCAAGCACCCGGATGAGGATGCTAGAGTTTCACTCGTTGCAAGGGCCTGTGGCGCAGTCTGGTAGCGCACCTCGTTCGCATCGAGGGGGTCTGGGGTTCAAATCCCCACAGGTCCACCGCAATTCAGAAACCCCGCCGGATTCGTCCGGCGGGGTTTCCGCGTGTTCGGGATGCCGCGGGATGTCGCGGATGCTTCGGCGCGACCCCGGCGCCCCGGCTCAGGACGTGGACAGCGGTTTGGCGAAGCACATGCTCAGGTCGTGGAACCGGTAGTAGCCGAACTTGACGCAGGGCGCGTAGCCGCTGGAGGTGTAGAGGGCGACCGCCTCGGGCTGCTTGGCGCCGGTCTCCAGGACCATCCGGGTGCGGCCGGCCGCGCGGGCGTCGTCCTCCAGGGCGGCCAGGATGCGGCGGGCGAGGCCGAGACCGCGGGCCTGCGGGACGACGTACATGCGCTTGAGCTCGGCGTCGCCGTCCGTGTACCCCTCGTCGTTCTCGTCCTGACCGCGCCAGCCGCCCGTCGCGACCGGGCGGTCCCGCTCGTCGTACGCGAGGAGGTACAGGCCGAGCGGCGGCTTGAACATCGACGCGTCCAGCGGTGTGACATCGCCCTCGTCTCCGTAGCGCTCGGCGTATTCGGCCTGCACCTGGTCGTTGAGCTTGACGGCGTCGGGGTGGTCGAAAGGGACCGGGTGGATATGCATACTAAAGATCGTACATGTATGCATGCGGGGAGCGGAACGGATTAAGTATCGTGCCCGGGTGCTGACTGTCACCTCTGTGAATGTGAACGGGCTCCGGGCCGCCGCGAAGAAGGGTTTCGTGGAGTGGCTCGCGGAGACCTCCGCGGATGTCCTGTGCCTCCAGGAGGTGCGGGCGGAGCCCGGACAGCTGCCCGAGGAGGTGCGGGCGCCCGAAGGGTGGCACGTCGTGCACGCCCCGGCCGCCGCCAAGGGCCGCGCGGGCGTGTCCCTGTACACCCGCCGCGAACCCGACCGGGTCCAGGTCGGATTCGGCTCCGAGGAGTTCGACACCTCCGGCCGGTACGTCGAGGTGGACCTCCCGGGCGTCACCGTGGCCAGCCTCTACCTGCCCTCGGGGGAGGTCGGCACCGAGCGGCAGGACGAGAAGACGCGGTTCATGGGCGAGTTCCTCACCCACCTGAAGGGCCTGCGCGAGCGTGCGGCCGCCGACGGGCGCGAGGTCGTGGTGTGCGGCGACTGGAACATCGCCCACCGGGAGGCCGACCTCAAGAACTGGCGGGCGAACAAGAAGAACTCCGGTTTCCTGCCCGAGGAGCGCGAGTGGCTGGGCCGGGTCCTGGACGCGTCCGACGGCGGATACGTCGACGTCGTACGGGCTCTGCACCCGGACACCGAGGGTCCGTACTCGTGGTGGTCGTACCGGGGGCGGGCCTTCGACAACGACAGCGGATGGCGCATCGATTATCAGATCGCGACCCGGGGACTCGCCGACAGGGCGGTGAAGGGCTTCGTGGAGCGGGCGGCCACTCACGCGGAGCGCTGGTCGGACCATGCGCCGGTGACCGTGGTCTACGACCGGTGACCGTGGTCGGCGGCTGAACGCGGTCTTCGACCGATGACCGTGGTTCTTCGGTCGCCGCCCATGGTCTGCGGCCTGTAGTAGTGGTCCACGACCGGTGGTCGGGGGTGCGGCTCGTGACGGTGGACTAGGGCCGCTGGTCCCGCTGGTCCCGTAGCCGCCGGTCCAGGGCCATCGACAGTTCCGCCTCCACCACGCTCTTCGCCAGGGGGCGCAGCCGGGTCAGGTCCTCCGTCGTGCGGTTCTCGCTCAGGACGATGCCGGCGAAGAGGTCGGCGAGCGCCTCGGCGTGGTCGCGGACGCGGCGGGCCGTGGTCAGGACGTCGGCGAGCGGGATGCCCTCGCGGACCAGGGCCGCCGAGACGTCGAGCAGACGGCGGCTGATGTGGACGATCTCGCCGCCGTCGGTGCCGAGGTAGCCGAGGTCGAGGGCGGCGGCGAGGTTCTCCGGAGTGGCCTGGCCCGCGAAGACGTCGGCCAGTTCCTCGGGGGAGAGGCGGACCGGGGTCTCCTCGGTGGGCTCACCCAGGCCGAGGAGCTCGCCCACGTCGCGGCCGTGGTCGAAGGCCTCGGCCAGTTCCGCGATGCCGTTGAGCGTGTGGCCGCGCTCCAGCAGCGCCGAGATCGTGCGCAGACGGGCCAGGTGGGTGTCGTCGTACCAGGCGATGCGGCCCTCGCGGCGGGGCGGCGGTATCAGCTTGCGCTCCCGGTAGAAGCGCAGGGTGCGCACCGTGATGCCGGCTTCCTCGGCCAGCTCCTCCATCCGGTACTCACGCTTCTCCGCCACGTGCGCACCCTACGTCGTACCCCCGGTAACTTTCCCGGTCGCGACCCCTACCCATCAGTACGGAGCTGCTCTACGCTCCCCATTGCGCCAGTGTTCACTGGCGGGGTCGTGCGGGCTAGGGAGGCGTCGGGATGACCGAGCACGAACATGTACGCGTGGCGGTGATCGGGTCCGGGTTCGGTGGGCTGGGGGCGGCGGTGCGACTGCGCCGTGAAGGCATCACCGACTTCGTCGTCCTGGAACGGGCCGGCGGCGTGGGCGGCACCTGGCGGGACAACAGCTACCCCGGGTGCGCCTGCGACGTACCGTCCCATCTGTACTCGTTCTCGTTCGCGCCGAACCCCGACTGGCCCCGCACCTTCTCCGGGCAGGAACACATCCGCGCCTATCTGGAGCACGTCACCGACGTCTTCGGGCTCCGCCCCCACCTGCGCCTCGACTCCGAGGTGAAGCGGATGACGTGGGACGGCGAGAAGCTGCGGTGGGACATCGAGACCAGCAGCGGGTCCCTCAGCGCCGACCTCGTCGTGTCCGCCACCGGACCGCTCTCCGATCCCAGGATCCCGGACATCCCGGGGATCGACTCCTTCCCCGGCAAGGTCTTCCACTCGGCCCGCTGGGACCACGACTACGACCTGCGCGGCAAGCGCGTGGCGATGGTCGGGACCGGCGCCTCGGCCATCCAGATCGTGCCCGCCGTCCAGCCCGAGGTCGCGCGCCTCACCCTCTTCCAGCGCACCCCGCCCTGGGTGATGCCCCGCGTCGACCGTGCCATCAGCGGACTCGAACGCGGACTGCACCGCGTACTCCCGTTCACCGCCCAGGCCCGTCGCGGAGTTCTCTGGGGCATCCGTGAGCTTCAGGTCCAGGCGTTCACCAAGCGGCCCGACGAACTGGGCCTGATCGAGCGGCTGGCCAGGCGCAACATGGCGCGGGCCGTCAAGGACCCGGAGCTGCGCGCGAAGCTGACGCCGGACTACCGGATCGGCTGCAAGCGGATCCTGCTCTCCAACGCCTACTACCCCGCGCTCACCCGCCCCAACGTGGACGTGGTGGCCTCCGGGCTCGACCGGATCGAGGGGTCCACGCTCGTCGCGGCCGACGGCAGCACGGCCGAGGTCGACGCGATCGTCTTCGGTACGGGCTTCCACGTCACGGACATGCCGATCGCCGACCGGGTGGTGGGCGCGGAGGGCAGGACCCTCGCCGAGGCGTGGCAGGGCGGGATGAGCGCCCTGCGCGGAGCTTCCGCGGCCGGCTTCCCCAACTGGATGACGATCATCGGGCCCAACACCGGTCTCGGGAACTCCAGCATGATCCTGATGATCGAGTCCCAGCTGAACTACATGGCCGACTTCGTACGGCAGTTGGGCGTGCTCGGCGGACGGGTGGCCCTCGACGCGCGGCCCGCCGCGGTGGCGGACTGGAACCGCAAGGTCCAGGAGCGCATGAAGCGCACGGTGTGGAACACCGGCGGCTGCACCAGCTGGTACCTCGACGCGCAGGGCCGCAACACGACGGTCTGGCCGGGCACGACGACCGAGTTCCGCACGGCCACGCGCCGGTTGGACCTGGGGGAGTACGAGGTGCTGCGGGCCCCGGGACCGCGCCCGGCGGGTGGCGCCGGGCGCGACGACGACGCCGGGCAGGAGCGGCCGGGGGAACAGGGGCGGCGGCAGGGCGAGCGGCCGGGGAACCAGACGAAGGCGGAGGCCGGGGCGTGAGCCGACCGACGCATGTGACGAGCGGCCCCTACGCGCCGCCCGCCCCCGCCCGCGAGCTGACCGCGGTCTCCGCCGACGGCGCCCGGCTGCACGTCGAGGTGCACGGACCCGCGGACGCCACGGTGCCCACCGTGGTTCTCGCACACGGGTGGACCTGCTCGACCGCGTTCTGGGCGGCGCAGATACGGGACCTCGCCGCCGACCACCGGGTGATCGCGTACGACCAGCGCGGGCACGGGCGCAGCCCCGCGAGCGACGCGTGCGGCACGGACGCGCTCGCCGACGACCTGGAGGCCGTGCTCGCCGCGACCCTCCGGCCGGGCGAGAAGGCGGTGCTGGTGGGGCACTCCATGGGCGGGATGACACTGATGGCCGCCGCGACGCGACCGCGGTTCCGGGAGCACGCGGTGGCGGCCCTGCTGTGCAGCACGGGCAGTTCACGGCTGGTGGCCGAGGCGCGCGTGCTGCCGCTTCCCGCGGGGCGGCTGCGTACCGGGATCACCAAACGGGTCCTCGGGTCGCGGGCGCCGCTCGGGCCTATCACGCCGGTCGCCCGCGCGATCCTCAAGTACGCGACCATGGGCCCCGGTTCGTCGCCGGGCATGGTCGAGGCGTGTGCGCGGATCGTGCACGCCTGTCCGCGCGCGGTGCGGCACGCCTGGTCGCAGGTGCTCGATCTGCTCGACCTCGACCACGGGGTGCGGGAGCTGACGGTGCCGACGGCGGTGGTGGCGGGGACGGCGGACCGGCTGACGCCCCTGGCGCACGCGCGCGCCCTGGTCGCGACGCTGCCGAACTGTGTCGGCCTCACCGAGCTGACCGGACTCGGGCACATGACACCCGTGGAGGCTCCGGACGTGGTGACCGGACGGATACGTGAACTCGTCGCCGACTACGCACAGATCAAGGAGGGCGCATGAGCAGGGTGAGCCTGGAGGGACAGGTCGCGGTCGTCACGGGGGCCGCGCGGGGGGTCGGTGAGCTTCTCGCCCGCAAGCTGTCCGCGCGGGGCGCCAAGGTCGCGCTCGTCGGCCTGGAACCGGACGTGCTCAAGCAGGTCTCGGAGCGGCTGCTCGGCGAGAGCGACCACTGGTACGCCGATGTCACCGACCACGAGGCGATGACCCGGGTCGCGGGCGAGGTGAAGGAACGGTTCGGGAAGGTGGACATCGTCGTCGCCAACGCCGGTGTCGCGAACGGCGGTCCGTTCGTGGACTCCGATCCGGTCGCCTGGCGCCGGGTCATCGAGGTCAACCTCATCGGCTCGGCCGTCACCGCCCGTGCGTTCCTGCCCGTACTCATGGAAAGCCGGGGGTACTTGCTGCAGATCGCGTCGCTCGCGGCGATGACGCCGGCGCCCATGATGACCGCGTACTGCGCCTCCAAGTCGGGTGTCGAGGCGTACGCGCACAGCCTGCGCGCGGAGGTCGGCCACAAGGGGGTGCGCGTCGGCGTCGGGTATCTGTCCTGGACCGACACCGACATGGTGCGCGGGGCCGACCAGGACGACGTGATGCGCGAACTGCGGCAGCGGCTGCCCTGGCCGTCCAACAAGACCTATCCGCTCGGACCGGCCGTCGACCGGGTCGTCGCCGGGATCGAGCGGCGGTCGAGCCATGTGTACGCGCAGTGGTGGCTGCGCGGCGTGCAGGGCCTCCGCGGTTACCTGCCCGGGGTCATCGGGGCGGTCGGACAACGGGAGATGCGGCGGTTCGAGCCACGGCTGGGGAGCGTCGGCAAAGGACTCGTAGGAGCCGGCGGGGCAGCCGACGACGGACGAGAACAGGGCACCTGACCTCGGGTTATTCGCCCCGCATCACTGTGGGTTACTGATCGAAATGCGTGCGTAGTGTCCCCGTGTAAGTCTGGTCGAGCCCGATCCCCTCACCCACAACATGGGAGTGAAACAGCATGGGCAAGAAGGACCAGATGCAGAACAAGGCGGAGCACATGAAGCAGCAGGGCAAGAAGAAGATGGACCAGGAGATCAGCGAGCCGGGACGGCGTTCTCCGCAGCAGTCCGGCCAGCACTCTCCCCAGGGGACGGGCCACCGGGCCCCGCAGGAGGGCTCGGCCCAGCGTTCGCCGCAGGCGGCGGGCCAGCGTTCGGCGCAGGGTTCGGCCCAGGGTTCCGCCCAGGGTTCGGCCCAGCGTTCCACGCAGGGTTCGGCCCAGGAGCGTGACCGCTCCATGCCGGAGAACGAGCGCGTGCGCCGTGAGGCGCAGGACCGCTTCGACCAGGACTACGACGCCTGACGTCAGAGGTCTGCTTGAAGCTTGAAGTCTGAGTGGGGCGCCCCGACTTCGGGGCGCCCCATTCGGCTGCGCGTCGTTCGGCGACCAGAAGCCGGTCTGCGGGCGGGTGTCGGCCGGCGGGCATGAAGCCGGTCCGTGGGCTGGTGTCGGCCGGTGGCCGGACGCCGGTGAAGGGGCGAAGGCGTCGGTCGATGGCCGGTGGCCGGTGGCCGGTGGCCGGTGGACGGTGGACGGTGGCCGGTCAGCGGGTGCGCGGCGGCAGCTTCGGGCGGGTGCGGTCCGGTACGTCCGAGAGGTCGGGCGGCGAGGCCGCCGGGTGGGTGCTCAGCAGGTCCAGGGCGAGTTGGATCGCGGTGTCCATCTCGGCGTGACGGCCCTCGGCCCAGTCCAGCGGGGTGCGCAGGACCTCCAGGTCCGGGGCGACACCCCGGTTCTCGACGGACCAGCCGTACGCGTCGAACCAGGCCGCGTTCATCGGGACCGTGATCACCGTGCCGTCGCCGAGCTGGTGCCGGCCGGTCATGCCGACGACCCCGCCCCAGGTGCGCTGGCCGACCACCGGACCGAGCCCGAGCAGCTTGAAGACGGCCGTGATCATGTCGCCGTCGGAGGAGGTCGCCTCGTCGGCGAGGGCGACCACCGGGCCGCGCGGGGCGTTCGAGGCGTACGACACCGGCTGGGCGTTGCGCGTCAGGTCCCAGCCCAGGATCCTGCGCGTCAGCTTCTCGACGACGAGTTCGCTGATGTGGCCGCCCGCGTTGCCGCGTACGTCGACGAGGAGCGCCGGGCGCGAGACCTCCAGACGCAGATCACGGTTGAACTGCGCCCAGCCCGAGCCGCCCATGTCCGGGATGTGGAGGTAGCCGCAGCGGCCGCCGCTCAACTCCCTGACCACCTCACGGCGTTTGGCCACCCAGTCCTGGTAGCGCAGCGGCCGTTCGTCGATCAGCGGCACCACCGCCACCCGGCGCGAGGGTCCCTCGCCCGACGACGGGACGAACGTCAGCTCCACCGTCGTACCGCCCGCGCCCGCGAGCAGCGGGTACGGGCCCGTCACCGGGTCCACCGGGCGGCCGTCGATGTGGGTGAGCACCGAGCCCTCGCGGATGCCGGTGCCGGCCAGTGGTGAGCGGGCCTTGGAGTCGGACGAGTCGCCCGGCAGGATCCGCTTCAGTGTCCAGCAGCCGTCCCGGCGGACGAAGTTGGCGCCCAGCAGGCCCTGCCAGCGCTGGTAGTGACCGGGTCCCTCGTTGCGGCGGGCGGCGGCGACGTAGGCGTGGGAGGTGCCCAGTTCGCCGAGGACCTCACGCAGCAGGTCGGCGAACTCGTCCGGCGACGCGACCCGTTCGACCAGCGGGCGGTACTGGGCGAGCACGGCGTCCCAGTCGATGCCGCACATGTGGGGTTCCCAGAAGTAGGCGCGGATGATGCGGCCCGCCTCGTCGTACGCCTGGCGCCACTCGGCGGGCGGGTCCACCTCGTGGAGGATGCGGCGCAGGTCGATCCAGACCGTCGAGTCGCTGTCTCCGGGCTCGGTCGAGGGGACGGCGCGCAGATCGCCCTCGTCGACCACGACCAGCCGGGAGCCGTCGCCGCTGACCGCGAACCAGTCCAGGTGGCCGACGAGTTCGGACTTCTTCGCCTTGCAGATGTTGAAGTACTCCAGGGTCGGACGCCCCGAGGTGTCGTCGGGGTTGGCGAAGGTCTCGCCGAGCGCGCCGGAGATCGGCCAGCGCAGCCAGACCAGGCCGCCGCCCGCGACCGGGTGGAGCGCCGAGTACTTGGAGGCGGTGACGGGGAAGGGGGTGACCCGGCTCTCCAGGCCCTCCAGTTCGACGCTGACGGCGCCGTCGGCGCCCTCGTCCTCGACCGGGTCCAGGCCTCCGGCGACCGGCCGTCCGTCGGGGTTCAGGGCGAAGGGCGAGGGGGTGGCGGAGGACAGGGGGACGAGATACGGGCGGCAGCCCAGCGGGAAGGAGAGGTCGCCGGTGTGGACGTCGTAGACGGGGTCGAAGCCGCGCCAGGAGAGGAAGGCCAGATAGCGGCCGTCCCTGGTGAAGACCGGGTTCTCGTCCTCGAAGCGCCCGTTGGTGACGTCGACGACGAGCCGGTCCTTTATCCGCGCCATCTTGATCTGGCGCAGGGACCGTCCCACCCCCGGGTGCGACCAGGTCAGCCAGGCTCCGTCCGGGGAGAACGCGAGATCCCGGACCGGTCCGTTGAGGGAGCGGATCAGCTCCGTGACCTCGCCGCCCCCGTGTTCCGCCCGGCCGGTCCCGCGGGATTCCCCCGCCTCCTCGGCCTCCTCGGCGCCCTTGCCCTCCTCCGCCGCAGTGCCCGCAGTGCCCGCCGTCGTCCCGGTGGCCTCTTCCGCGGCCTCCGCCGCGTCCGTCTCCTGCGTCGCTCCTGCTTCTCCTGTCCCCCCTACCTCTTCTGTCTCCTTTGTTTCTCCGGCCCCCTCCGTCGTCCCCTCCGCTGCCCCGTCCGTTTCTCCCGCGTCCTCCGTCGCGTCGAGGAGCAGCAGCCGTCCGTCGTTCGAGGCGATGGCGAGCCGTTCGCCCTGGGGGTCCGAGACCAGCTCCAGGACGCAGCCCAGCTCGCCGGAGGCCAGACGGCGTGGCTCGCGGGCGCCGGAGGCCCGCGGCAGATAGGCGATCTCGACGGCGTCCTCTCCGTCCGCGTCCGTCACATAGGCGACCTGGCCGCCCGAGCCGAGCATCTCGGGGAGCCGGACCCGTACCCCCGGGGTGTCGGCGATGGTGCGGGCGGGCCCGTCGCGGTGGGTGAGCCAGTACAGGCTGCCGCGGACGACGACGGCGCCGGCCCGCCCGGTCTCGTCCACGGAGATGGCGTCCACGTGCTGGGCCGCGGGCACCTGGTAGGGGCGCCGTCCCGCGCGCTGCCCGCCGAGGCGGACGTCGAGCCGGCGCGGCAGCGAGTCGGGGGACAGGTCGTCGACGATCCACAGGTCCCCGGCGCACTGGTACACGACCCGGCTGCCGTCGCTGGAGGCGTTGCGCGCGTAGAACGCGTCGTGGTCGGTGTGCCGGCGCAGGTCGGAACCGTCGTACGCGCACGAGTACAGGTTGCCGATGCCCTCGTGGTCGGAGAGGAACGCGATCCGGCCGCCGACGAACATGGGGGAGTCGAGGTGGCCGTCGATGTCGGCGAGCAGACGCCGTCCGTGCAGCCACAGCCGGCCCATGGCGCCGCCCCGGTAACGCTTCCAGGAGGCGGGATCGTGCGGCGGGGTGCCGGTGAGCAGCAGGGTCCTGCGTTCGCCGTCGATGTCGGCGACCGCGATGTCCGAGACCGGTCCCCAGGGCAGGTTGCCGCCGGGGTCGCCGTCGGTCGGGACGCTGTGGGCCCAGGTGAAGTAGGAGAAGGGCTGCCCGTGCGAGGCGACGGCGAGGATGTCGCCGTCGGGGGACCAGCCGCAGACCCGGGTGTCCGCGCTGCCCCAGTAGGTGAGGCGGCGGCCCGGGCCGCCGTCGACCGGTGCCAGATGGATCTCCGGCACCAGGCTGCGCCAGCTCGTGTACGCGATGTCTCTCCCGTCGGGGGAGAAGCGGGGGTGTCCGGCCTTGGTGCGGTCCACGGTGAGCCGCCAGGCCCGTCCCGGCCCGTCCAGCGGTGCCACCCACAGATCGTCCTCGGTCACGAAGCACAGCCGGTCGCCGCTCAGGTGCGGGAGGCGCAGGTATCCGGCGGTGTGGTCGGTGGTGTCCTTGTCCGCGGTCGCCTTCTCGTACTCGTCGCTCACCTCCCCATGCTTTTCCCCTCGGAGGGCCCCGGCAACTTGTGCGGGGGACGCGTTCGGCGCGGGGTGCGCGTGAGGGTGCGCCCGACGGCGTGCGTGACCCAGCACACGTACGAAACGGTTTCGTTTCGCTGATGGTCGGGGTATCTTGAAAAACGTACGAAGACGAAGAAGACGCCGTACGACGATGACGTACAGAACCGGGTCGTTCTGAGCGGGAGATGGTGAGTGGGATGACTGAAGCCGCAACGGTGCGTCGCAGTCGGATCACGCCCGAGCGCGAGGCCGAGCTGTACCGGGCCGTGCTCGACCTGCTCAGGGAGGTCGGCTACGACGCCCTGACCATGGACGCCGTCGCCGCTCGCACCAAGTCCAGCAAGGCCACCCTCTATCGCCAGTGGGGCGGCAAGGCCGAGCTGGTCGTGAAGGCGCTGCGGCACGAGAAGCCGAGTGCCGGCGACGTCGACACGGGATCCCTGGCAGGCGACTTCCACGCGTTGGTGATGCGTGAGGACGACTGCCGTATGGAGCAGAATTCCGCGCTGATGCGGGGTCTGGCCATGGCGCTGCACGGGAACCCCGACCTTCTGAAGGCCTTCCGGGAACTGATCATCGAACCGGAGACCGTTGAGCTGCGCCGCGTACTGGAGCGTGCCGTCGCCCGGGGCGAGATCCGTCCGGACAACCCCGCGCAGGAGTACGTGTTGCACATGCTGATCGGTGCCTTCGCGGTGCGCGGTGTCATCGACCAACGGCCACCGACCCGTGCCTTCCTCACCTCGTACGTGGATGCCGTGATCCTCCCCGCACTCGGCGCCTGATCCCGGACACCTCCGGGACGCCCCCTGTATCCGTACCTGACGCGACCGCTCACGTCGTCGGGCTGATCTCCCCTGCCCCCACCGGGTGACCTCACCAGCCCCTGCCGTCCCACGACCTGACCGGGAGTACGCCCTCGTGGCCACATTCCTCTACAAACTCGGCCGATTCGCCTTCCGGCGACGGCATTTCGTCGCCCTGATCTGGGTGGCGCTGCTGACGCTCGCGGGAGTCGGCGCCGCCAACGCGCCCGCCGCCGGCGCCAGCTCGTTCTCCATACCCGGCACCGAGGCGCAGAAGGCCTTCGACCTGCTGGAACAGCGCTTCCCCGGCATGAGCGCCGACGGAGCGACCGCGCGCGTCGTCTTCAAGGCGCCCAGCGGCGAGAAGATGGCGGACAAGGCCAACAAGGCGACCGTCGAGAAGACCGTCAAGGCGCTCGGGGACGGCTCGGAGGTCACCTCCGTCACCGACCCGTTCAAGGCCGAGGCCGTCAGCAAGAACGGTTCGATCGCCTACGCGTCGGTGAAGTACAAGGTCTCCGGAATGGAGCTGAAGGACTCATCGAAGGACGCCCTGGAGGCGGCCGCGCAGCAGGCGCGGGACGCCGGGCTGACCGTCGAGGTGGGCGGTGACGCGCTCCAGGCCACGCCGGAGACCGGTTCCACCGAGGTCATCGGTATCGCGATCGCCGCGGTCGTCCTCGTCATCACCTTCGGTTCGCTGATCGCCGCCGGGCTGCCGCTGCTGACCGCGCTGATCGGCGTCGGCATCGGCGTCTCGACCATCACCGCCCTCGCCAACGCGCTCGACCTGGGCACCACCACCTCCACGCTCGCGATGATGATCGGCCTCGCGGTCGGCATCGACTACGCGCTGTTCATCGTCTCGCGCTACCGCGCCGAACTCGCCGAGGGCCGCGAGCGCGAGGAGGCGGCCGGACGGGCCGTCGGCACGGCGGGCTCCGCGGTGGTCTTCGCCGGCCTGACGGTCGTGATCGCGCTCGTCGGCCTGTCGGTCGTGAACATCCCGATGCTGACGAAGATGGGTGTCGCGGCGGCCGGTACGGTCGCCATCGCGGTCCTGATCGCGCTCACGCTGATCCCGGCCCTGCTGGGTTACGCGGGCCGCAAGGTCCAGCCGGCCGGCCGGAAGAGCAGGCTGCTGGGCGGCGGCCGGGCCGCGAAGAACGCGGGCCGGCCCAACATGGGCACCCGCTGGGCGAGCTTCGTCGTCCGTCGCCCGCTCGCCGTGCTGCTGCTCGGTGTGGTCGGTCTCGGCGCCGCCGCCGTGCCCGCGGCCTCGCTGGAACTGGGCCTGCCCGACGACGGTTCGCAGCCGGCCTCGACCACCCAGCGCAGGGCCTACGACCTGCTGTCCGACGGTTTCGGTCCCGGCTTCAACGGTCCCCTGATGCTGGTCGTGGACGCCAAGGCGAGCGACGACCCGAAGGGCGCGGTCGCCCGGGTCCACGACACGGTCAAGGACCTCAAGGGTGTCGTCTCGGTGACTCCGGCGACGTACAACAAGCCCGGGGACACCGCGATGATCACCGTGATCGCCAACTCGAATCCGTCCTCGGTGAAGACCGAGAACCTGGTGCACGCCATCCGCGACGCGGGCGGCGGCATCAAGGCGGGCACCGACGCCGAGGTGCTGGTCACCGGCAGCACGGCGATGAACATCGACTTCTCGCAGAAGCTCAACGACGCGCTGATCCCGTATCTGGCGCTGGTGGTCGGCCTCGCCTTCCTGCTCCTGATCGTGGTCTTCCGCTCGATCCTGGTCCCGCTGAAGGCGGCACTCGGCTTCCTGCTGAGCGTGATGGCCGCGCTCGGCGCGGTGGTCGCGGTCTTCCAGTGGGGCTGGCTCGCGAACCTCATCGGTGTCGAGCAGACCGGCCCGATCATGTCGATGATGCCGATCTTCATGGTGGGTGTCGTCTTCGGCCTCGCGATGGACTACGAGGTCTTCCTCGTGACCCGGATGCGCGAGGCGTACGTGCACGGGGGGAAGCCCGGCCAGGCCATCGTGACCGGCTTCAAGCACGGCGCACGGGTGGTGACGGCCGCGGCCGTCATCATGATCGCGGTGTTCTCCGGCTTCATCGGTTCCAGCGAGTCGATGATCAAGATGATCGGCTTCGGTCTCGCGATCGCCGTCTTCTTCGACGCGTTCGTCGTCCGCATGGCGCTCGTCCCGGCGGTCCTGGCGCTGCTCGGCAAGAAGGCCTGGTGGCTGCCGAGGTGGCTGGACCGGGCACTGCCGAACGTGGACGTCGAGGGCGAGGGGCTGCGCAAGCTGGGTGACGGTCGCAAGAACGACGACGACCGCGAGCTGGTGCGGGTCTGACCGTCCGACGTCAGTGAGTCACCGGGGTGGCGGCCATGTAGGTACGGCGCAGGAAGCGCGTCAGGGCTTTCGAGTCGACCTGCACGACCGCCACCCCTTTGGCCGAGTGGAACTCCATGACCGCCTGCACCCGGCCGCAGGGCCAGACGCGTACGTCGCCGTTGCTGACGGGGACCCGCAGGCCCTGCTCCAGCAGCTCACGGGGGAAGACCCACTCGTGCGGGCCGGGCAGGGTGATGCGCACCTGACGGGAGTCGGCCTCGGCGTCGTAGTGGAAGGCCACCGGAACAGCTCTGCCTTCGTCCTCGGGGGAGTCGGCCGTGTCCGTGACGATATGGGCGCGTGCGTACTGTTCGACGGCAGACATGAACCGACTCCTTACGCTGCGTGACCTGTGCGGAATCTATGAAACCGTCACCTTTCCAATGTCGCACATTCCGTCGATTCCGCTCTTGGACTCCGGGTACCCCGGTGGGGCCCTCGCGACACGGCCCTGTGGGGCACGACACGTGACGGGACGTGCGGCGGGGCGCCCGGCGGTTCCTCGTGTGCGCGGCTCGCCGCACCCCCGACTGTTCATAGGTGTATCGCTATTCATAGGCGCATCGCTCTTGCAAGCCATTCGCAACAAGGCACTATCATCGAACGGTGCATGTGCCTGACGGATTCATCAACGCCCCGGTCTCCGCCGCCACCGGACTGGTCGCCGCCGGCGCCGTCGCGGTGAGCCTGCGAGGCGCCCGCCGCGAACTCGACGAGAGGACCGCGCCGCTCGCCGGCCTGGTCGCCGCCTTCATCTTCGCCGTACAGATGCTGAACTTCCCGGTCGCGGCCGGGACCAGCGGTCATCTGCTCGGCGGCGCGCTGGCGGCGATACTCGTCGGCCCCTTCACCGGGGTCCTGTGCGTCTCCGTGGTCCTGCTGATGCAGGGCATCCTCTTCGCCGACGGGGGCCTCACCGCGCTCGGCGTGAACATCACCGACATGGCGATCGTCACCACCGTCGTCTCCTACGCCGTCTTCCGCGGCCTGCTGAGGGTGCTCCCGAGGAGACGGCGCTCGATCACCGTGGCCGCCTTCGTGTCCGCGCTGCTGTCCGTCCCGGCCGCCGCCGTCGCCTTCACCCTCATCTACGCGCTCGGCGGCACCACCGACGTCGCGATCGGCAAGGTCGCCACCGCGATGATCGGCGTCCATGTCCTCATCGGCATCGGCGAAGCCGCGATCACCGCCCTCACGGTCGGCGCGGTCATCGCCGTACGGCCGGACCTCGTGTACGGAGCGCGCGGCCTCCAGCAGCGGCTCAAGCTGCGGGTGGGCGGCGAACTGGTCGACGCGGCCGCCCCCGTCGCGCCCGCCGCCGCGCCGGTCTCCCGCCGCAAGGTGTGGATCACCGGCCTCGCCACCTCCCTCGTCCTCGCGGGCTTCGTCAGCTTCTACGCCTCCGCCAGCCCCGACGGCCTGGAGAAGGTCGCCAAGGACCAGGGCATCGACCAGCGCGCCAAGAAGCACCACACCGAGGACTCCCCGCTCGCCGGGTACGGCGTCAAGGACATCTCCGACGCCCGTATCTCCGGCGGCCTCGCGGGCGTGATCGGCGTGGGCGTCACGATCGTCGCGGGCACCGGCGTCTTCTGGGCGCTGCGCAGGCGCCGTACGGCCGACACGTCACCCGCCTCCCTCCCCGAAGGCGTCTGAGGTGGGCGCGGGCCACGCACACCGCCTCTACCGGCACGGGCACTCACCGGTGCACTCGCTGCCCCCGCACACCAAACTCGCCGCGGTCTTCGCCTTCGTGGTCGTGGTCGTCTCGACCCCGCGCGAGGCGATGTGGGCCTTCGCGCTCTACGCCGTGCTGCTCGCGACGGTCGCGTGGCGGGCCCGGGTACCGGCCGGGTTCCTGCTCAAACGGCTGCTGATCGAGGTCCCGTTCGTGGCCTTCGCGGTGCTGATGCCGTTCGTCGCCGAGGGCGAGCGGGTGGACGTCCTCGGCCTGTCCCTCAGCGTCAACGGCCTGTGGGGCGCGTGGAACGTGCTGGCCAAGGGCACGCTGGGCGTGGCGGCCTCCGTGCTGCTCGCCTCGACCACCGAACTGCGCGAACTGCTCCTCGGACTCCAGCGGTTGAGGCTGCCTCCCCTCCTCGTGCAGATCGCGTCCTTCATGATCCGGTACGGCGACGTCATCACGGACGAGATGCGGCGGATGCGGATCGCCCGGGAGTCGCGCGGCTTCGAGGCGAGCGGAGTACGGCACTGGGGCGTCCTCGCCAAGTCGGCGGGCGCCCTGTTCATCCGCTCCTACGAACGCGGCGAGCGCGTGCATCTCGCCATGGTGAGCCGCGGATACGCCGGTTCGATGCCGGTCATCGACGAGGTGACCGCGTCCCGGGCGCAGTGGTCGTACGCTCTCGCCCTCCCCCTCGCCGCCCTGCTCGTCTGCCTGTTGGGATGGACCCTGTGATCTCCGCACCCTCACTGGAAGTGGCCGGACTGGCCTTCGCCTACCCGGACGGGCACCAGGCCCTCTTCGGCGTCGACTTCACCGTCGGCCGCGGCGAACGCGTCGCGCTGCTGGGTCCGAACGGCGCCGGCAAGACCACCCTCGTATTGCACCTCAACGGCATCCTGACCGGCGGCGCCGGGACCGTCACGGTGGCCGGACTGCCGGTGGACAAGCGGCACATGGCCGAGGTCCGGCGCAAGGTCGGCATCGTGTTCCAGGATCCGGACGACCAGCTCTTCATGCCGACCGTGCGCGAGGACGTCGCCTTCGGACCGGCCGCGGCCGGGATGAAGGGCGCCGCGCTGGAGGAACGCGTCCGTACGGCCCTGGAACAGGTCGGCATGGACGCCTTCGCCGACCGGCCCCCGCACCACCTCTCGTTCGGCCAGCGGCGGCGGGTGGCGGTGGCCACCGTCCTGGCCATGGAGCCGGAGATCCTGGTCCTGGACGAACCCTCGTCCAACCTGGACCCGGCCTCGCGCCGCGAACTCGCCGACATCCTGCGGTCCTTGGACGTCACCGTCCTCATGGTCACGCACGACCTGCCCTACGCGCTCGAACTGTGTCCCCGGGCACTGATCCTGAGCGACGGTGTCATCGCGGCCGACGGCACGACCGGTGAACTCCTCTCCGATGACGCCCTGATGCGCACCCACCGGCTGGAACTGCCCTTCGGGTTCGACCCGCGTTCCGTGGCCATCGGCACCCCGTGACGCCCTGCGCTCCCTGACGACCGGCGCGTGACGCGCCAGTACGTCGCCGGACGGGGCCGCTGACCTGCCTCGTTCCGGCGCGAGGGGTTACCGGCGGTCTCCGCCCCCTGCCGGTCCAGGGTTACGTACCGGTCGGTATCTTGTGCGCGATGCACTTGCGCACTCCTGTGTTTCCCGCCCTGGGGGAGGTCCGCCATGACCGATGGCACCGCTGTCGACAGCCGTCCGACGAAGATCATGTACGTCGCCGAGGCGACCGCGCACGGCGGCCGTGACGGCTACGTCACCAGCCAGGACGGCCAGATCGAGCTGAAGGTAGCGATGCCGCCCGCGCTCGGCGGCGACGGCAACGGGACCAACCCCGAGCAGCTCTTCGCCGCCGGCTACAGCGCCTGCTTCCACAACGCGCTGGTCCTGGTGGGCCGCCGGGCGGGCTACGACCTGTCCGGGTCGACGGTCGCGGCGAAGGTCGGCATCGGGCCCAACAAGCAGCGCGGATACGGTCTCGCGGTCGCCCTGAGCGTCTCGCTGCCCGTCGTGGAGCGGGAAGTCGCGACGAAGCTGGTGGCCGCGGCCCACGAGGTGTGCCCGTACTCGAACGCGACCCGGGACAACATCGAGGTCACGATCCTGCTGGGCTAGGAATCCGGACCTTCGCACGAGTGTTGGAGCCACTGTCGCAGGCGAGTGGACGGAGTGCGGACGTGAACGTGAACGGCACAGTGGCCGAGGGCTTCGAGCCGGTCGGAGAGGCGTTCCTGCGCAACTTCGAGACGCTCGGGGACCAGGGCGCGGCGGTCACCGTGTACCGGGAGGGGCGCAAGGTCGTCGACCTGTGGGGCGGCACGAAGAACGCGACCGGGGCGGCCGGCGCGGACGGCACCGGGGGCACCGGGGGTACCGGGGGCGCAGGGGACACCGGCTCCGCGGTTGGCACGGTTGGCACGGCTGACGCGGCCGACAGGGCTGACGCTGACGCGGCGCCCTGGGAGCACGGCACCGCGCAGATCGTGCGCTCGGCGACGAAGGGCGTGGCCGCCGCCGTCCTGCTGCTGCTCGCCCAGCGGGGGGAACTGGACCTCGACGCCCCGGTGGGTCACTACTGGCCCGAGTTCAAGGCGCGCGGCAAGGAGCGCGCCCTGGTCCGGCACGTGCTCGCGCACCGGGCCGGGGTGCCCGTCCTCGACCGTCCGCTCACCCCGGCCGAGGCGGCGGACCCGGACGTGACCGCCGCCGCCGTGGCAGCGCAGACGCCGGCCTGGGAGCCGGGGAGCGACCACGGGTACCACGCGCAGACGTACGGCTGGCTGACGGCCGAGCTGGTGCGCCGGGTCACCGGGCGTTCGATCGGCACCTGGATCGCCGAGGAGATCGCCGGGCCGCTGGGACTCGACCTGTGGGTCGGGCTGCCGGCGGCGGAGGCGGGCCGGGTGGGCCGAGTCGCCCAGATCGAGGCCCCGGCGGGGGGCGGCGGCCCGCGGCTGCGTCCGAAGCGGGCGGTCTCCGAGGCGTACGCGGACCCCTCGTCGCTCACCCGCCGCGCCTTCGGCGCGATCACCCCGCAGCCGGACGAGAACGATCCGGCCTACCGGGCCGCCGTCCTGCCCGCCTCCAACGGTGTCGCGACGGCGGACGGCCTGGCCCGCTTCTACGCGTCGCTGATCGGGGAGGTGGACGGCGTACGGCTGTTCACGCCGGAGAGCACCGGTCTGGCCCGCGCCGAACAGTCCGCGGGGCCCGACCGGGTCCTGGTCGTGCACACCCGCTTCGGCCTCGGATACATGCTGCACGGCAGCGCGTCCCCGCTGCTGGGCGACGGCTCCTTCGGACACCCCGGACGCGGTGGGTCCCTCGGGTTCGCCGACCCGGAGTCGGGGATCGCCTTCGGGTACGTGACGAACGGCTTCCGCAAGAGCGTGACGGCCGACCCGCGGGCGCAGGCACTGGTCCGGGCGGTGCGGGCGGCGATCGGGGGGTGACGCGGGGCCACGAACGGGACGGACGCCAGACCGATCAGCAGGCCGCCGTCCGCGATCAGGGCGAAGCCGGCCGGCTTGTCGGTGACGCGGTGCGCGATGGCGTTCCAGCCGGCGTGGGTGAGCGCGGCGAACAAGCACCGCCGCGGTGACCTGTGGGGTCACCGGCCCCACTCGCGTACGCGCACCGGTGTGCCGTCCCCGGCCTAGCTCCCCGCCTTCAGGAGCGCCGCCACGATCGGGCCCGCGGTGTCGCCGCCGTGGCCGCCCTGCTGGACCACGCCCGCCGCGGCGAGGTCGCCCTTCCACGCGGTGAACCAGCCGTTCGGCTTCTTCTGGTTGTCGACCTCGGCGGAGCCCGTCTTCGCGCCGTAGTCGGGGCCGAGCCCGGACATCGCCTCGGCGGCCGTACCGTACCCCGCCGTGTACCGCATGAGTTCGCGGAGCTGGGAGAGCGTGCCCGCGGAGAGGGTGCGGGAGGCGGTCGCCAGCTTGCGGTGGTCCACGTCCGGCGACACGAGGTACGGCTGGTGGAACATGCCCGACTTGACCGTCGAGGCGACCGACGCCATGTTCAGCGGGTTCATACGGACGCCGCCCTGGCCGATCAGCGAGGCCGCCATCTGGGCCGCCGACTGGACGGGCACCGAGCCGTCGAAGGTGGGGACGCCGATGGCCCAGTTGTTCATGCTCAGCCCGAAGACCTGCTGGGCCTGGCGCGTCAGGTCGTCGTTCTGCAGTTTCTTCGCCTGGCTGATGAAGGCCGTGTTGCAGGACCGCGCGAAGCTCGCCTTGAACGTGCCGCCCTTGATCTCGAACTTGTCGTCGTTCTGGAACTTCCACCCGCCGTACGTCACGTACTTCGGGCACGGGTGCGGCTTGTCCGCCGAGGCGAGCTTCTTGTCGATCAGCAGCGACGAGGTGATGACCTTCATCGTGGAGCCGGGGGCCAGGGAACCCTGGAGGGCGGTGTTGAAACCGTGGCTCTGGTTGGCGACCGCGAGGATCTCGCCGGTCGAGGGACGCATCACGACGACCGACGCCCGCGTCTTCTTGGCGACCTGCTGCTCGGCGTCCGCCTGGAGGGTCGCGCTGAGCGTCGTCCTCACCGTGCCCGGGGTGCCCTCGCTGAGGGTCACCAGCGTCTTGTCGGGCGACTTCTGGGCGCCCTTCGCCGCGGCCTTGCGGACCACCCGCAGCTCGATGCCCGCCGTGCCGCCGGCGGTCTTGCCGTACTTCTCGCGCAGCCCGTCCAGGACCGTGCCCAGTGAGGGGTATTTGGTCGTGGTCAGTTCACCGCCGGCGCGGTCCAGCGCCGTGATGGGCGCAGTGCCCGCCGCGCCGGTGACCAGACGGTCGCCGTCCTGGAGGTCCGGGTGCACGACGGACGGCTTCCAGTCGACCAGCGCGACGCCGTCCTCGGCCCGCCGGGCGACGGTCAGCTTCGACTCGTACGCCAGCGGCCGGCTCTTGCCCTTGTAGGTGACCGTGGCCTTGACGGAGAACGGGACGGAGGCTCCCGACGGCTTGCCCGCGGTGACCGTGACGCCGCTGATGTGCGCGTCCTTGGTGTAGCCGGTCAGCGCGGCCGTCGCGGCCCCGGCGTCGGTGGTGGCGCCGGCAGCCTTCGCGACCTGACCGCCCTGCCAGGCGGTGAGGAACCGCGTGGACAGGGCGGTGACCTCGGCGGCGGTCGGCGGACCGGTCTTCACGGCCTTGCGGCCGGCGGTCGTCGACCGGTCCTCGGCCGACGCGCCGCCGCCGTACAGGCTGTAGGCGCCGAACGCCCCGCCGACGACGGCCACGGCGATCAGCCCGCCGATCACGGCGGGCTTCGTCTTCCGTTGTTCGGCGACGCGCCTTCTCTTCCCCACGGTTCCCGATCCTCCGCTGCTTCCCCTGGCCCCCGGTGCCCTCACGCTGCTCAACGAGGGGTCCCAGCCTAGGGTCCCGCCCTGTGAAGGGTGACTTCAGGCGCCGGTTCGTAGCACAGCTGCGACGATCGGACCGGCCGCGTCGACGCCGTGGCCGCCCTGCTGGGTCATCGCGGCGGCCGCGATGTCGTTGCGGTAGCCCGTGAACCAGCTGTTCGACCGGGACTGCGCGTCGACCTCGGCGGAGCCGGTCTTGGCGCCGATCCTGCCGGTCAGACCGGCCATCACCTGAGCGGCGGTACCGCTGACCGCGGTCCGGTTCATCATCGTGCGCAGCTGGGCGACCGTGCCCGGCGGCAGCCCCTTGGCGGTGGCGATCTCACGGTGGTCGAGGCCGGGCGAGACGATGACCGGCTGCCGGAAGACACCGGTCATCGCGGTCGCGGTCACCGACGCCATGTTCAGCGGGCACATCTGGACCTGGCCCTGGCCGATCAGGTTGGCGGCCGTGTCGGGGCCGCCGGAGGCCGGGACGGAGCCGTCGAAGGACTCGATGCCGGTCTTCCAGTTGTTCCGGCCGAGACCGAAGCGCTGCTCGGCCTCGTTGGTGAGCGAGTCGACCTTCACCGTGTCCGCGTACTTCACGAACGCCGTGTTGCAGGAGCGCGAGAAGCTGTCGGAGAGCGTCGCGTTCAACTGGGGTGCCATGCCCGGCAGGTTGTGGAAGGTCTGGCTCTCCGAGACCGCGCTGTCCGGGCAGGTCGCGGGGCCGCTCGCCGTGGTGATGCCGTTGTCGATGAACGTGGCCGCGCTGATGATCTTCATGGTGGAGCCGGGGGCGAGCTTGCCGAGGAAGGCCGCGTTGAAGCCGTCCGCGCGGTGGTTGGCGACCGCCAGCACCTCACCGGTGCTGGGCTTGACCGCGACCACGGACGATTCGGCGTAGCGCGCGACCGCCTTCTCCGCGGCGGACTGCGCGCTCGCGCTGAGCGTCGTGCGCAGCTTGCCCGGCTTCCCCTGGGCGAGGGTCAGCAGGGTGGTGTCCCCGGCGCCCTCGCTCGCGTGATGGATCGCCAGCTCGATGCCCGCCGTACCGCCCGCGTCGTCGCCGTACTTCTCGCGCAGCGCGTCGAGGATCGGGCCCAGCGAGGGGTACTTGTCCTTGGCCAGGACAACGTTGTTCCGGTCCACGGCCTCGATCGGGGGGCTCGCCGACTCGCCGGTGACCAGGGTGTCGCCCTCCTTCAGGTCGGGATGGACGACCGACGGCTTCCAGTCGACCAGCGCCTTGCCGGTGGTCTGGCCGCGTACGACGGTCAGCTCCGAGTCGTACGCGAGGGGCTTGGACTTCCCCTCGAAGGACACCGTGGCCTTCACCGAGAACGGCACGGACGCGCCGGACGGGGTGCCTGGTGTGATCCGCACGCCGGTGAGGTGGGCGTCGGCGCGGTAGCCGGCCAGCAGACCCTCGGCCTGGCTCGCGTAGTTCGTGTACGTCGCGGCCTTGGCGGCGTCGCCCTTCTCCCAGGCCGCGAGGAACTTCGCGGAGGTCTCCTTGACCTCCGCCCCGCTCGGCGGACCGGTCTTCACCGGCGCGGGCCCGCCCGCGCTGTCGTTCCCGTCGAGCGCGGTCACCACGTTGAACGCGCCGTATCCGGCGCCCCCCACCATCACGGCGAACACACTGCCGATGATGGCGGCCTTTGCCCCCTTGCGCATCGCGCGAAACCCTCCCCGTGGACCGCTCCCCCAAACTTCTGAACGCGTTCAGAAAAATCGGCCTGCGTAGCACTGTATGCGGGAGGGGGGACGCGTGGGGTCTACATTTTCCGAATCGTTAGACCAGGCTTCGGTCACATCCTTGAACAATGGTCACGGATGAGGTATCCGCAGCCCAGGCCGCGTGGACGGCCCGGGTATACGATCGAAGAGTGCGCGGCGAGCGGGGCGAGAGCCCGTGCGGCGTCTTCCCGAAGGACTGCGCGTCCGGGAGGCGGTGAGTCACCGTCCCTGGCGCGAGCCCAGGCGTCCCCGGCCCCCGGCCCCGCCGAGGCGCCGTGCCGGGAGTCGAGATGACCAGTCCACACGAGATCGATCCGCGCGCCTTGAGCGACCCGCGCAACGTCTATCCGACCGACGAACAGTTCTACGCGCACGGCCGCCCGGCCGACCCGCTGCTGCCGGAGGACCGGCCGCGCGGCGGCAGCCCCGCGACACCGCTGCACCACCGGGGGACATGGGCGACCGTCGCCCTCGTCGCCGGCATCATCCTGCTGATCCTCGTCGGGATCGCCCTGTTCCCGTGACACGGCCCGCGTGCACGGCACACGCCCGCACGGCGGCCGGTCAGGGGCGAACGAGAGGGCGCGGCGGCGTGCCGCGCCCTCTCGGCTGCCCGGATCCGCGCAGCGCTCCGGTCGTGGTCATCCGGCGATCGGCACGGCCTGGCCGGTGACGCGCACCCGCGGGTCGTGCGGGTCCACCTCGATGGTCAGATCGCTCGGCCGTCCCATGTCCTCGCCCTGGCGAAGGGCGATCACGCTCGCCGTGGCCACGAGGCCGAGCGCGCGCAGGTACCCGCCGAAGGCCGCGGCCGCCGCTCCGGTGGCCGGGTCTTCGACGACGCCGCCCACGGGGAACGGGTCTCGCGCGTGGAAGCGGTCGTCGCTCTCGCGCCAGACCAGGTGCACCGTCGTCCAGCCGTGGCGGCGCATGACACCGGTGAGGGCCTCGAAGTCGTAGTCCAGGTCGGCCAGTCGGGCACGGGAGCCGGCCGCGAGCACGAGGTGTTCGTTGCCGGCGAAGGCGACGTGCGGAGGCAGCGCCGGGTCGAGGTCGTCCCTTTCCCACCGCAGGGCCGAGAGCGCGGCGTCCACCTCCACGGCCCGCGCCGGACGGGACCGGGTGGGGACGCTGGTGAGCGTCGCCCGCACACTTCCGCGGGCGTCGGTCACGGTCTCGACGCCGATCTCACCCGCGGGCGTGTCGAAGACCAGGGCGCCGGGGCCCATGCGTTCGGCGAGCGCCACCGACGCGGCGACAGTGGCGTGGCCGCAGAAGGCGACCTCGGCGAGGGGGCTGAAGTAGCGGAGCGCGAACCGGCGCCGCCGGTCGTCCCGGGCGGTGACGAACGCGGTCTCGGAGTACCCGACATCGGCGGCGATCGCCAGCATCCGCCGTTCGTCGAGTCGCGAGGCGTCGAGGACGACCCCGGCCCGGTTTCCGCCGTCGGGGTGGGAGGTGAACGCCGTGTAGCGCAGGACCGGGGTTGCCGTCGAAGAAGTCATGCCCTTCACGGTTCCATCCCGGCCGCATTATTGCCAACGATGGTTTTTCATGGCATCGATCGACTTTCCCGATGGCTTGTTAGGGTTCGGGTCATGGACACCCGGTTGTTGCAGACCTTCACCGCGCTGGCCAGGGCGGGAAGCTTCACCGGCGCCGCCGGCGAACTCCAGCTCGCACAGTCCACGGTCACCGTGCAGATCAGAACCCTCGAGAAGGCGTTGGGCACCCAGCTCTTCGACCGACTGGCCAGGGGCGCGCTGCTCACCGAGGCGGGGCGGCGGTTGCTCACCCTGGCCGAGGACGTCCTGGAGGCCGAGTCGCGGTTGTTCGCGGCGGCCACCGAGGACGGCCCGGTCGCCGGGACGGTGGTGGTGGGCGCGGGCGAGACCCTGTGCTCGGCCCACCTGCCGGACGTGATCGTCGCGCTGCGCGGCCTCCACCCGGACGTGGAGGTGCGGCTGGAGCCGTGCGGCACCACCGACGCCGTAGAAGGGCTGCGGGCGGGAAGACTCGACTGCGCTCTCCTGCTGGAGGAGCACGTCGCGTTCCCGGACGTCACGGCCGAGCGCGTCGCCGGCCAGCCCCTGGTCCTGCTGTGCGCCCCCGGCCACCACCTGGCCGGCCGCGAACAGCCGGTGACGTGGCGGGAGCTCGCGCGCGAGGACTTCTTCCTCCACGAGCAAGGCTGCTCCTACAGCGACCGGCTCGCTCAGCACCTCCGGGCGGTTCCCGGAGCGCAGCCCCGGCTGACGCGGTTCGGCAGCATCGAGGCCACCCGGTCCTGTGTCGAAGCCGGGCTCGGCCTCACCGTCTTCCCTCACGCGAACGTGGCCGGATCACTGCGCGCCGGCCGTCTGACGGCGGTACCCGGCCCTTCCCTCCCCGACGTCTCCGTCCAGCTGGCCCGCCACAGCCGCCGCCGTCCCTCCCGCGCGGCACGCGCTGTCGCGGCCCAGGTGGTACGCCACTTCGACGCGTAGCCGGGCGGTGATGAGCCGCTGCCGCTCGCCGTGCAGCGCGGACAACTCCGCGTTCAGCCGCGTCCCCGCAGCACTGGAGACGGACTCCAGCCGCTGTTTCGCGCGGGAGGGGCTCTTGCCGCGGGCGACCCGGTAGGAGGCGCCGGCGAGCGCACGCAGGGCGGCACGGCGCTCGGAACCGGTGAGCGGCCACGTCTCGCCACGGCGGACCGCTTCGAGCTTCCGCATCGTCTTGTGGATCTCGCGATCGAGGCGTGGGGTGTCGGCGTTGCCCATGCTGGATTGCCTTCGTGGGACGGGAGTTGGGGTGGGCGGGCAGAGCTGTCGTTTCCGCGGGAGCGGTAAGGTCCGCGCATGAGTGGGGAGTTCGAGGCGCACGGCGCCGTCACAGGTGAAAACAGCACGTCCGAGGGAAGTGCCGAGCCGCCGAAGGCACCGAGCACTGAGGACGGATCCTCATGGCGCCGTCTCGCCGGGCAGATAGCGGGCGCGGCGGTTTTCCTGGCGGTGGCGGCGGACCGGCTGGGCCTGCACTTCTTTCTGTTGCTTGCGCGTTTCGCCGTGCACGCGTATTCGTGGCTCGGCCTCGGGAAGTGAGGCGGTCCCGCCTCACCCGGCCGGGCCGGCGCAGGGCACGCAGGTGCCGAGTCAGGCGGGGATGACGTATCCGGTGTCGCGCCGACAGGCCGGGCAGGTGCGGCGGGCGCGCATCATCGCCGCGTGAGCCCGCCACCGGCCCGGCGTCATCGGTCGGACCGGTCGGGCGAGATCGACGCGGTAGCGGTAGGCACGCGGGAGCAAGGCGGTAGGCACGCGGGAGCAAGGCGGTAGGCACGCGGGAGCAGGGTGAAGGAGAGCGGACCAGCAGAAACGAACCGCATCTGCTGAACGGTGCACCTGATGGCAGGCATAAGCTGCTTGGCTGCAGGGGCCGTGGTCATGGGGACCATGCGGCCCCATGGGGGTGGGGGACGGCTTGGCCGTGTTCGACAAGCAGGGTTCGATGCCTGATGACGGGAGAACGGGCCGGTCAGGCGGGAGATATCGGACACCCCCGCCGACGACAGCTCGTCCGTTGCGGGACAGCTCACCCTCCCGGGCCGTCCTCGGGCCGTCCGAGGGCGGCCAACGACAACCGCCAACGGCCGGCAACGGCCAAGGGGGCCCGGCAGATTGCCGCGCCCCCTCGCTACGTCCGCCCGGCTAGACCCACGTATCCAGCCACATCCGCGACCGCCACTGCTCTATCGGGATCGACGTGCCCGTGTACAGCGGCCAGAAGTAGATGAAGTTCCAGGCGATCAGCAGGACCAGGATGCCCGCGCTCGCCGCGCCGATGACGCGGCGGCGTTCCGTGGAGCCGGGGGGGCCGAGGATCGCGCCGATCATCATGGCGACGGCCAGGCACAGGAACGGGACGAAGATCACCGCGTAGAAGAAGAAGATCGTCCGTTCCTGGTACTGGAACCAGGGCAGGTAGCCGGCCGCGATGCCGCAGGCGATCGCGCCCGCGCGCCAGTCGCGGCGGAACGCCCAGCGCCACAGCAGGAAGACGACCGCGAAGCAGGCGGCCCACCACAGGATCGGGGTGCCCAGTGCGAGCACCTCGCGGGCGCACTTGTCGCCCGCGTCGGACGGGCAGCCGTCCTTGCCGGGCAGCGGGGACTCGTAGAAGAAGGAGACCGGGCGGCCCAGGACGAGCCAGCTCCACGGGTTCGACTGGTAGGTGTGCGGCGACGAGAGGTGGACGTGGAAGTTGTACACCTCGTGCTCGTAGTGCCACAGGCTGCGCAGCCAGTCGGGCAGGAAGGTCCAGTTGCCGCCCTTGCCGTCGGTCACGGCCCAGTTGCGGAAGTAGCCGCCCTTGCCGTTGTCCGGCGAGAGGATCCAGCCGGTCCAGGAGACGAGGTACGTGACGATCGCCACCGGGACCGTGGCCAGGAACGCGAAGCCCGTGTCGTGCTTCAGGGTGGCGGCGTACGGGTGCCGGGCACCCGCGGTGCGGCGCGCGCCGACGTCCCACAGCACGGACATCACACAGAACGCGGCGAGGACGTAGAGGCCGCTCCATTTGGTGCCGAGCGCCAGCCCGAGCATCAGGCCCGCCGTCCAGCGCCAGGGCCGCATGCCGAGGCGGGTCGTCTCGGCGGTGTGCGCGTCCGGGCGGACGACCCCGTCCGCGTCGGCCGGCAGCGCGGCCGCCAGCCGTGCCCTCGCCCGGTCCCGGTCCACGACCAGGCAGCCGAAGGCCGCCAGGACGAAGAACATCAGCACGCCGTCGAGGAGCGAGGTGCGGCTCATCACGAAGTGCAGCCCGTCCACCGCCATCAGCGCGCCCGCCAGACAGCCCAGGAAGGTCGAGCGGAACATCCGGCGCCCGATCCGGCACAGCAGCAGCACCGACAGCGTGCCCAGGAGCGCCGTCATGAAGCGCCAGCCGAACGGATTGAACCCGAACATCCATTCGCCGATTCCGATGATGTACTTGCCGACCGGGGGATGGACGACGTAGGCGGCGTCGGTGGGGACCGAGACGTGTCCGTTGTGCTGGAGGACCAGGTCGTTGGCGTTCTTGTCCCAGTTGACCTCGTACCCGCGGTGGATCAGCGCCCACGCGTCCTTGGCGTAGTACGTCTCGTCGAATATCACCGCCTTCGGACTGCCCAGGTTCCAGAACCGCATCAGCCCGGCGAGCAGCGTCACCAGAAGCGGTCCTCCCCAGCCCGACCAGCGCGTGAGGCGGTCGGCGACCTGGTGGCGCAGGCCGAGCGTGGCCCAGAGCCGTGGGCTCGGTTCGGCGTACGGCGGCACGAGCCGGTCGCGCACATCGGTTCTCGGCGGCGCCGTGTATCCGAAGCGGCGCAGCCGCTGCTGCCACGACGGCTGCTGCGCTTCGGCGGCCTGGCTCTGCCGGGTGTCCGTGGAGGACGCGGTACTGGTCACCGCGCCATCGTAGGGAACAGGTCTGTGGGAGTCCCGTGCACGGGCCTTAATGGGTGGATGAGGCTGCCGCGGATCGCCCCTGCGAGGATGGATCCGTGACAGGAACCCTTGTTTTGGCAGGCACCCCGATCGGCGACACGGCCGACGCCCCGCCCCGGCTCGCCCAGGAGCTGGAGAGCGCGGACGTCGTCGCGGCCGAGGACACCCGCAGACTGCGCCGGCTCACCCAGGCGCTGGGGGTGCAGCCCACCGGGCGGGTCGTGTCGTACTTCGAGGGCAACGAGGCGGCCCGGACCCCTGAGCTGGTCGAGGCGCTGACGGGCGGCGCCCGGGTGCTGCTGGTGACCGACGCGGGTATGCCGTCGGTCTCCGACCCCGGCTACCGGCTGGTCGCGGCGGCCGTCGAGAAGGACATCAAGGTCACCGCCGTACCCGGTCCGTCGGCCGTGCTCACCGCGCTCGCGCTGTCCGGACTGCCCGTCGACCGCTTCTGCTTCGAGGGGTTCCTGCCCCGCAAGGCGGGCGAGCGGCTGTCGCGGCTGCGGGAGGTCGCCGACGAGCGCCGGACGATGGTCTATTTCGAGGCGCCGCACCGGCTCGACGACACCCTCGCCGCGATGGCCGAGGTCTTCGGGGACACCCGGCGGGCCGCCGTCTGCCGTGAACTGACCAAGACGTACGAGGAGATCAGGCGCGGGCCACTGGGCGAGCTGGCCGCCTGGGCCGCCGAGGGCGTGCGCGGGGAGATCACCGTCGTCGTCGAGGGCGCGCCCGCCAAGGGCGCCGGGGAACTGGACGCGGAGGAGCTCGTGCGCCGCGTGCGGGTGCGCGAGGAGGCGGGCGAGCGCCGCAAGGAGGCCATCGCCGCGGTCGCCGCCGAGGCCGGAATTCCCAAGCGCGATGTCTTCGATGCGGTCGTCGCGGCAAAGAACGCGGCACACACCGCCCCATAGAAGGGCAAAGGGTGGTCACCAAAAGCAAAGCTCGGACCGTGTTCCGAGACCGTTCCGACAAGGAAAGGCCAAGACGGCTCCAACACTCGACAGGCCGGATGCGTTCGCGCTCGGAGAAGCGTCCACTGGTTGAAGGGACGCATCGGTCCCCAGTCTTCGAAAGGCCGGAGGAATTCAGGGGGAATCCCTGCGGCGAAGGCGCTTGTCCAGCGGGCAAGAGGAGCACTGGCATGAGTGAGATCGCGGGACGGACCGGCCGTGTCGAAGGCCCGGTCACCGGGCAGCGCACGGGCCATCGAGGCACGGCGACCGCCGTCGTCAACGAGTCGTACTCCTTCGCCTGCATGCGCTGCGGGCACGGCTGGGAGCAGTCGTACGAGATAGAGCACCACCACGACGCCGAGGGCGGCGAGTTCGTGAAGTACGTGGCGGACGGCCGTGTCGTGCCGTCGCCGCTGAGCCGCCCCTCCTGCCAGAACTGCGACGGTCACGTGGTGCGCATCATGCGCGCCGGCCAGGTGTCCTCCGTCCAGAACTCCATGCACCGCCCGCACCACCCGGAGCGCCCGCTGCCCCGCCCCGCGAAGACGCACGGCGAGGCCCCGGACCAGGACGCCGAACGGTCGATGGCGCCCGGGGAACCGCACCACTGGCAGCTCTCCGACCTGCTGCACCCCTTCCATCACCGCAGGGCGAGCTGACGACCGGCGTCCCTCCGGCGCGTTTCCCGGGAGGGACCGGTGCCTCCGGGACGAGACCGGCGCCTCTCGGGTGAGACGGGGCATGCCCCTTTCGTAGGATCGGGGCATGCCTTCCGACAAGACCGAAGCGCCCCCGCTCCCCGCACCGCTGCGGGTGCCCGTCGCCGACTCGCACACCCACCTCGACATGCAGTCCGGCACGGTCGAGGAAGGTCTCGCCAAGGCCGCTTCGGTGGGTGTGACGACGGTCGTCCAGGTCGGCTGCGACCTGAACGGCTCGCGCTGGGCGGCCGAGACCGCCGCCGCGTACGAGGCCGTCCACGCGACCGTCGCGCTGCACCCCAACGAAGCGCCCCGTATCGTGCACGGCGACCCCGACGGCTGGTCCCGCCAGGGCGCGCGGCGGCCCGGCGGCGACGACGCCCTCGACGAGGCCCTCGCCGAGATCGACCGGCTCGCCGCGCTCGCGCAGGTCAAGGGCGTCGGTGAGACCGGGCTCGACTACTTCCGTACGGGTCCCGGGGGCGAAGCCGCCCAGGAACGGTCCTTCCGCGCGCACATAGAGATCGCCAAGCGGCACGGAAAGGCGCTGGTCATCCACGACCGCGACGCCCACGCCGATGTGCTGCGCATCCTCAAGGAGGAGGGCGCTCCCGAGCGGACCGTCTTCCACTGCTACTCCGGCGACGCCGAGATGGCCGGGATCTGCGCCCGCGCGGGCTACTTCATGTCCTTCGCCGGCAACATGACCTTCAAGAACGCCCAGCCGCTGCGCGACGCGATCGCGGTCGCGCCGCTGGAACTGCTCCTCGTCGAGACCGACGCGCCCTTCCTGACGCCCGTGCCGTACCGCGGACGGCCCAACGCGCCGTATCTCATTCCGGTCACGGTCCGCGCCATGGCTGCCGTGCGCTCCCTCGACGAGGACGTGCTGGCGACGGCGCTCTCGGCGAACACCGCGCGCGCTTTCGATTACTGAGCGATAACGCTCGCAGGCGTTTTCCGGGGGCTCGGCCGGGGGCAGTGTCGCGACACAGCGTAGCCGCGTTGCTTGGGAGAGTGACGGCCGCTCCGCTAGGTTCTGGTCGCCCGATCCGGACCCTGGAGCGTGTCGTCGTGAGCAACTCGCAGTACGAGACGGCCGGCCTGACCGCGACGCCGTACGAGACGTCCGGGCCGTATGAGCCGTATGAGCCGTATGAGCCGTACGGGCCGTACGTGACCCATGAGTCCTACGGGACTTACGGGTCCGGTGAGGCGTACGGGTCCGGTGAGGCGTACGGGAACCCCGAGCCGTACGGTGACGGCGGTCCGGACGGTCCTCCGGACGCCCACGCGGACGCTTCCGCCGGTTCGCCGGGCGGCTTCGGGGGCGACACCTACCGGCCCGCGTACGAGGCTCTGGCCGACCGGACGACCCAGGTGTCACAGACCACCTTGCTGTCCCAGGCGCCCACGGAGCCCCTCCTGCCCCGCCAGCAGTACGTGCAGGGGGTAGAAGGGGTGCAGGGGCCGGTGGTGGCACCGGCGGTCCCGGTGGAGGCCGGGGCCGCTGCGGCGGAGGCCCGGACCGGTGGGCGGGCGGAGGCGCGGCGAGCCGCCCGGCGCGCGCCCCGGCGGCGGGGGACCACCGAACGCGCCGATCCGCTCCGCCGGCTGCTCCCGCAGGCGCTGGTCGTCGCCTTCCTGGCCGGCGGCACCTCCGCCTTCGTCGCCAGCGACAAGGCCATCGAGCTGACCGTCGACGGGAAGCCGCGCACCCTGCACACCTTCGCGGACGACGTGAGCGAACTCCTCGCCCGCGAGGGCGTGCGGGTGGGCCCGCACGACGTCGTCGCGCCCGCCCCCGGCACCCCGTTGACCAGCGGCGACGAGGTCGCGGTCCGCTACGGGCGGCCCGTGCACCTCACTCTCGACGGGCAGCGCCGCAGGGTGTGGACGACGGCGGGCACCGTGGACGGGGCGCTGGAGCAGCTCGGGGTGCGGGCCGAGGGGGCGTACGTGTCGACCTCGCGCTCCCGGCCCATCGGGCGGGAGGGCCTCGCGCTCGACGTCCGCACCGAGCGCTCGGTGACGATCATGGCCGACGGCCGGGCGCGGACCATCCGGACGAACGCGGCGACCGTGGCGGAGGCCGTCGAGGAGGCCGGGATCACGCTGCGCAACCAGGACACGACGTCCGTACCGTCCGGGAACTTCCCGCGGGACGGGCAGACGGTCAGCGTGATGCGGATCACCGGGTCCAGGGAGATCCGCGAGGAGGCGATCCCCTACGAGGTGAGGCGGACGCACGATCCTTCGCTCTTCCGCGGTACGGAGGTCGTCGACCGGGCCGGTGAACCGGGGACCCGGCGGGTCCTGTACCTGCTGCGGACCGTCAACGGGGTCAAGGAGCGGCCCCGGCGGATGGGGGCGGAGGTGGTGCGGGAACCGCGGGCGCAGGTCGTGCGGGTCGGTACCAAGCCGCGGCCGGACTCCGTGAAGGGGGCCGACCACCTGAACTGGTCCGGGCTGGCGTCGTGCGAGTCCGGGGGGCGGCCCTCCGCCGTCGACGCCTCCGGGACCTACGGGGGCCTCTACCAGTTCGACACCCACACCTGGCACAGCCTCGGGGGGTCGGGACGGCCCCAGGACGCGCCCGCCACGGAGCAGACCATGCGGGCGAAGAAGCTGTACGTGCGGCGGGGCGCGACCCCGTGGCCCCACTGCGGCGCACACCTCCACGGCTGACCTCCGGTGTTTCCGGCCCCGCTCGGCCTGAACGGCCTCGTCCTCAGACGCCGGACGGGCTGAGTCGGCCTGAACGGCCTCGTCCTCAATCGCCGGACGGGCTGAGTCGGCCTGAACGGCCTCGTCCTCAGACGCCGGACGGGCTGAAAGGACACCGGGTGCCGCATGCGCCCCTAAGGGGCGCGGGGAACTGCGCGACCGGCCCTCGCGTGCCCGCAGCCGAGAGCGAAGCCGCAGGTGGGGTCCGCGAGGGTGCCGGGTGCGCAGGGTGCCGCAGGCGCCCTGAGGGGGCGCGGGGAACGGCGCGATCAGCCCCCGCGTGCCCGCAGCCGAGGGCGAAGCCGCAGGTGGGGTCCGCGAGGGTGCCGGGTGCGCAGGTGTTTTTAGGGGGCGCGGGGAACTGCGCGACCGGCCCCCACCCACCCCCGGTCCATGGCGAAGCCCGTCGCAGAGGGCCGGTGGAACCGGCCAGGCCCGTCACCCCCGTACCCTGGCTGCGTGAACAGCCCCACCCCCGACGCCCTCCTGGGCCCCGCCGAGGTCCGCGAACTCGCGGGCGCGCTCGGCGTCCGGCCCACCAAGCAGCGCGGCCAGAACTTCGTGATCGACGCCAACACCGTGCGCCGCATCGTGCGCACCGCCGGCGTCCGGGAGGACGACGTGGTCGTCGAGGTGGGCCCCGGCCTCGGCTCGCTGACCCTCGCGCTGCTGGAGGCGGCCGACCGGGTGGTCGCCGTCGAGATCGACGACGTCCTCGCGGGCGCGCTCCCCGCGACCGTCACGGCCCGCATGCCGGCCCGCGCCGACCGGTTCGCGCTCGTGCACTCCGACGCCATGCAGGTGACCGAGCTCCCGGGCCCCGGGCCCACCGCGCTCGTGGCCAACCTCCCGTACAACGTCGCCGTACCCGTGCTGCTGCACATGCTCGACACCTTCCCGACCATCGAGCGCACCCTCGTCATGGTGCAGGCGGAGGTCGCCGACCGGCTCGCCGCCGACCCGGGCTCGAAGGTGTACGGCGTGCCGAGCGTCAAGGCCAACTGGTACGCCGAGGTCAAGCGCGCCGGCTCGATCGGCCGCAACGTCTTCTGGCCCGCCCCGAACGTCGACAGCGGCCTCGTGGCCCTCACCCGGCGCGCCGAGCCCGTGGCGACGACCGCCTCCAGGCGCGAGGTCTTCGCCGTCGTCGACGCCGCCTTCGCCCAGCGCCGCAAGACCCTGCGTGCCGCCCTGGCCGGCTGGGCGGGATCCCCCGTCGCGGCCGAGGCCGCGCTCGTCGCCGCCGGGGTCTCGCCGCAGGCCCGCGGCGAGTCCCTCACCGTCGAGGAGTTCGCCCGCATCGCGGAGAACCGCGACGCCGGGAACGCCGCCGAGAACAAGGAGCCGGTCCAGCCGTGACGCAGACGGTGACGGTACGCGTCCCTGCCAAGGTCAACGTCCAGCTCTCCGTCGGCGGCGCCCGCCCCGACGGGTTCCACGACCTGGCCAACGTGTTTCTCGCGGTCGGCCTGTACGACGAGGTCACGGTGACGCCGGCGGACGAGCTGCGCGTCACCTGCTCGGGCCCCGACGCCGACCAGGTCCCCCTGGACCGTACGAACCTCGCGGCCCGCGCCGCACTCGAACTCGCCCGCCGCCACGGCATCGAACCCGCCGTGCACCTCCACATCGCCAAGGACATCCCCGTCGCGGGCGGCATGGCGGGCGGCAGTGCCGACGGCGCCGGTGCGCTGCTCGCCTGCGACGCCCTGTGGGGAACCGGCGCCTCGCGCGCGGAACTCCTCGACATCTGCGCCGAGTTGGGCAGCGACGTGCCGTTCAGTCTGGTCGGCGGGGCGGCTCTCGGCATCGGACGCGGCGAACGGCTGCGCACGCTGGACGTCGGCGGGACCTTCCACTGGGTCTTCGCCGTCGCCGAGCGCGGGCTGTCGACCCCGGCGGTCTTCCGGGAGTTCGACCGGCTCAACGAAGGGGTGCGGATCCCCGAACCGGTCGCCTCGCAGGAGCTGTTCGACGCTCTGGCGAAGGGCGACGCCGCCGCCCTCGCGGCCACGGTCTCCAACGACCTCCAGCCCGCCGCCCTCTCCCTCTTCCCGGCCCTCGCCGACACCCTCACCGCGGGCCGCTCCTCGGGAGCCCTCGCCGCGCTGGTCTCCGGCTCGGGGCCGACCACCGGCTTCCTCGCGGCCGACGCCGAGTCCGCGCGGACGGTGGCCGGGGCACTGCGCGCCTCCGGAACCTGCCGGACGGTGAGGGTCACCGACGGCCCCGCGCAGGGCGCCACCATCATCTGACCCCTGTGACCCGTGTGACCCGTCCGCACGGAATCGGCCCGTACTCAGAGGTGAGTTGAGTACGGGCGCGCTGATGCCGGGCCGCCCCGCGGCGCGACCGTACCCCTATGGGATCAAGCGCTCGTGACCTCGCCGCGGCCACCCCCGCCACGCGCGACAAGTACATCGACCTCCTACGGGTCGCCTCGCTCGGCACGGTGGTGCTGGGGCACTGGCTGATGGCAGCCGTCTCCGTGGGCGACGACGGACGGGTCGGGGTCGGGAACCTGCTCGCCGTACAGCCCCGGCTGCAACTGCTCACCTGGATGCTCCAGGTCATGCCCGTCTTCTTCTTCGTCGGCGGGTTCTCGCACGCCCTGTCGTACCGCTCGCTGCGGCGCGGGGCGGAGCGAGCGGACACGGCGGGGGAGAGGGCGCTCTACGCCGTCTTCCTGCGCGCGCGGCTCCAGCGGCTGCTGCGGCCGACCATGGTGTTCATCGGGGTGTGGGGGTCGGCGGCTCTCCTGCTGCAGCTCGCCGGCGCGAGCGGCGGACTCCTGGACGTGTCCCTGCGTCTGGTCGCCCAGCCGCTGTGGTTCATAGGCATTTATCTGGCGATGGTGGCCTGCACGCCGCCGCTGCTCCGGCTCCACGAGCGATGGGGATGGGGCGCGTTCGGCGGACTCGTCGCCGCGGCCGGCTGCGTGGACGTCCTGCGGTTCGGCTTCGGTGTCCCGTACGCCGGGTTCCTCAACTTCGCCTTCGTCTGGCTCGCGGTCCATCAGCTCGGATTCCTGCGCGCGGACGGGCGACTGCGCCGGCCGTACGTCCTCGCGGGTGCCGGGCTCGGCGGGGCGGTGCTCCTGGTGGCCTGCGGGCCGTATCCGCTCTCCATGGTCGGCATGCCCGGCGAGCGGATCTCGAACATGGCGCCGCCGACCTTCGCGCTGCTGTGCCACGGACTGTGGCTGGTCGGCGGGGTCGAGCTGCTGCGCGCTGCCGCGGGGCGGTGGCTGCGCAGGCCGCGGGTGTGGCGGCTGGTCGTCGCGGCCAACGGGGTCTCCATGACCGCCTTCCTATGGCACCTCACCGCGATGCTCGGGGTGTACGGGGTGCTGCTGGGGCTGGGGGTACGGCTGCCGGAGCCGGCGACGGGGGAGTGGTGGGCGCAGGTGCCGGTACGGGGGGTGGTCGCCGGGGTGGTGACCGCGGGGCTCGTCGCCGTGTTCCGGGGCTTCGAGCGGCCCTCCGTGGTGAAGGGGGCGCGGGGGGCGTCCGGGAGTGGGCGGGTGGGTGCCGCCGTGGGCGTCGTCCTGTGTCTGTTCGGTGTGCTCGGGCTGTCGCTGGTCGGTTTCGGGGGGATGCTGGACGGGCGCACGGCGGTGCTGGTCGCAGTGCGGGTGACGGCGCCGGTCGCCGTCGCCATGACGCTGGTACGGGCCGCACGTGACCGGGGTGTCCCCGCCCCCGCCGCCCCTACCCGTCCCGTCCCCGGGGCTCCGCCCCGGACCCCGCCGGGGGCGCCGCGCCCCCTGGACCCCCGCATCGCCCGAAGAGCTCGTCCTCAAACGCCGGACGGACTGAGACAGCCGGTCCGGCGCTTGAGGACAAGACGCTCAAGCCGGGCGGAGCCCCAGGTACGTGACGCGCAGCCGTGGCGGGGGCGAGGAAAGGGGTGGATCGGGTGCGGGGTCGGCCGGACTACTCTTGAGGGTCGATCGTCCCCCTTGGCAGGAGAGAAATGGCCGTCAACCTGGTCAATGTCGAGTCCGTCAGCAAGGTGTACGGCACCCGTGCCCTGCTCGACGGAGTCTCCCTCGGCGTCAGCGAGGGCGACCGGATCGGTGTGGTCGGGCGGAACGGCGACGGCAAGACCACCCTCATCCGCATGCTGGCCAAGCTGGAGGAGGCCGACACCGGACGCGTCACGCACTCCGGTGGCCTGCACCTGGGGGTGCTGACGCAGCACGACTCGCTCGACCCCACGGCCACCGTCCGCCACGAGGTCATCCGCGACCTCGCCGACCACGAGTGGGCGGGGAACTCCAAGATCCGGGACGTGCTGACCGGACTCTTCGGCGGACTGGACCTGCCCGGGTTCCCGCAGGGACTGGACACCGTCATCGGCCCCCTCTCCGGAGGTGAGCGCCGCCGTATCGCCCTCGCCAAGCTGCTCATCGAGGAGCAGGACCTGATCATCCTCGACGAGCCCACCAACCACCTGGACGTGGAGGGCATCGCCTGGCTCGCCCGGCACCTGCGGGAGCGCCGCTCCGCGCTGGTGTGCGTCACCCACGACCGGTGGTTCCTCGACCAGGTCTGCACCCGGATGTGGGACGTGCAGAAGGGCTCGGTGTACGAGTACGAGGGCGGCTACTCCGACTACGTCTTCGCACGGGCCGAGCGTGAGCGCATCGCCGCCACCGAGGAGGTCAAGCGGCAGAACCTGGTCCGCAAGGAGCTCGCCTGGCTGCGCCGCGGCGCCCCCGCCCGTACCTCCAAGCCCCGCTTCCGCGTCGAGGCCGCCAACGAGCTGATCGCGGACGTGCCGCCGCCCCGCGACAAGAGCGAGCTGATGAAGTTCGCCAGCTCCCGGCTCGGCAGAACCGTCTTCGACCTGGAGGACGTGACCGTCCAGGCCGGACCCAAGGTGCTGCTCAAGCACCTGACCTGGCACCTCGGCCCCGGCGACCGGGTCGGGCTGGTGGGCGTGAACGGCGCCGGAAAGACCTCGCTGCTGCGCGCCATGGCCGAGGCGGCCCGCAGCGAGGGCGAGCGGCAGCCCGCCGCCGGCCGGATCGTCACCGGCAAGACCGTCAAGCTCGCCTACCTCTCCCAGGAGGTCGCCGAGCTCGACCCGACCTGGCGGGTGCTCCAGGCCGTCCAGGCGGTGCGTGACCGCGTCGACCTCGGCACGGGCCGCGAGCTGACCGCCGGGCAGCTGTGCGAGACGTTCGGTTTCAACAAGGAGAAGCAGTGGACGCCGGTCGGCGACCTGAGCGGTGGTGAGCGACGGCGGCTCCAGCTGCTGCGGCTGCTCATGGACGAGCCCAACGTGCTCTTCCTCGACGAGCCGACCAACGACCTCGACATCGAGACGCTGACCCAGCTGGAGGACCTGCTCGACGGCTGGCCCGGTTCCATGGTCGTGATCTCCCACGACCGGTTCTTCGTCGAGCGGACCACGGACAACGTGTTCGCCCTGCTCGGCGACGCCACGCTGCGCATGCTGCCGCGCGGGATCGACGAGTACCTGGAGCGGCGCAAGCGGATCGAGGAGGTCGCCGCGGCCGCCGTGCTCGCCGCCGCCCCGGCGCCCGCCAAGGCCGCCTCGGCCGCCGACGCGCGCGCCGCCAAGAAGGAACTGCAGAAGATCGAGCGGCAGCTCGACAAGATCTCCGAGCGGGAGACCAAGCTGCACACCCAAATCGCCGACAACGCGACGGACTTCGGGAAGGTCGCCGAACTCGACGCCGAACTGCGGGGGTTGACCGGTGAGCGCGAGGAACTGGAGCTGCGCTGGCTGGAGCTCGCGGAGGACGCGTAAGCCCCGGTCGGGCGGCGCGCACGTCCCGTGAAGGGGGCGTGAAGGCGCGTAACGAGGGCATCACGGGCCGGTCCTCCCTTGGGAACAGGGGAACGACCGGCCCCTCGTACGAGGGGCGCGGAGTGATACAAAGGGCCGTCTGAGAACAGTCTGAGAACCACCGGCGTGGCGCGAGACGGAGGTGCGGCCGAGCCCCGTGCGAGGTCGGGCCGCCGACGCCGCCGGTGGGGTGCCACATCAGTGAATGAGGGGGACGCGCTGATGAGTCAGCCGCCGAACGAGCCGCCGCGGGGTGGCTTCGGAGCACCGCAGGACCAGCCACCGGCGGAGGGTTTCGGCCCGCCCCAGGATCCCCGGCAGGCGACACCGCCGCCGCCCGCGCAGCCGCCCCAGGCGCCGCCGCCCCCGCAGGGCGCGCCGGCCGGACCGCCGCAGCCGGGCTACGGCTACCCGCAGCAGCCCGGCCCGTACGCGCAGCCGGGGCCGTACGCCCAGCCCGGTCCCTACGCCCAGCAGCCGGGCCCCTACGGTCAGCCCGGTCCGTACGCCCAGCAGCCGGGATACGGGCAGGCGCCCGCACAGGGGCAGGGGTACGGGCCCGGGTACGGCCATCCCGGACAGGCGCCCTACCCGGGCCCGCCCGGTACTCCGCCGCCCGGCATACCCGGCGGTTCCGGGAACCCCTTCAAGGGACGGCCCGCGGTGATCATCGGAGCGGTCGTGGCCGCGCTGCTCGTCATCGGCGGGACGGTCTGGGCCGTCAGCGGCGACGGTGGTGACGACGGGAAGAAGCCGGTCGCCGAGCACAGCAAGGACGGCAAGGGGGGCAAGGAGACCGCGTCGCAGGACCCGGTCAACCCGGGTGACGGCAGCGGCGACGGTGGCGGGGACCCGGAGAACCTCAACGACGGCCGCAAGGCCGGTGAGGCGAAGGTGCTCTGGTACAAGCAGGCGCCGGACGCGCCCGGTTCGGGTGCCGACGCCCCCGGTCTGTGGATCACCGGCAAGGCCGCCGTGAAGGCCGCGTACAAGCAGGTGTTCGCCTACAACGTCGGTGACGGAAAGCCCACTTGGGCCCCGATCACGTTTCCGCAGAAGATCTGCGCGGTCACCCCGCAGAAGACGTCCGACGACAAGGTCGTCGTGGCGTACATGAGCGGCGCGGGCGACGGCGCCAAGTGCAACCAGCTCCAGCAGATCGATCTCGCGACCGGAGCCAAGGGCTGGAACGGGAAGGTCGCCGACGGCGCGCTCTTCGACAGCACGCTCAGCGTCGAACTGTCCCTCACCGGGAAGACGTTGATGGTCGGCCGCTCGCAGTCCGGCACGGCCTACGACGCCACCACCGGCAAGAAGCTCTGGGACAAGAAGAACTACGGCCCGGCCTGTTATCCGGCCGCCTTCGCGGGCGGCGCCAAACTGCTGTCCGTCGCGTCCTGCGGGGCCGGCAGCACCACCCAGCACGACGAGGTGCAGGAGCTGGACCCGGCCACCGGCAAGGCCGAATGGACCACGAAGATCCCCAAGGGCTGGCGGGTCGTGCGCGCCTACTCCGTCGACCCCGTCGTCCTCTACATGACCAACGACGACAAGAAGACGGTCAACGTCACCACCCTCAAGGACGACGGGGGTGTCCGCTCGCAGCTGTCGAGCAAGGACTCCTTCGCGCCCGAGTGCGGGTTCGCCATCATCGACCGTGACCTGCCGGGCTGTTTCGGCGCCGTAGCCGACGCGAACACCCTCTACCTGCCGACCGAGGCGAAGACCGGCGCCAACGAGGTCGTCGCGTTCAACCTGGCGACCGGCAAGGAGAGGTGGCGCGTCAAGTCCCCGGCGGACGAGTCGATGCTGCCGCTGAAGATGGACGGCACCCGGCTGATCGCGTACGTCGAGCCGTCCTACGACGCCGGCGGTCAGGTCGTGTCGATACCGACCACGGGCAGTGGCCACACACCGGCGAAGCTGCTGCAGAACCCGCAGGGCACGGCGTCGATCGAGAACGGGTTCTACTCGAAGGCCGTCGCCTACGTGGACGGGCGCTTCTACATCTCCACCACCCGTCTGACGGGCAACGACCAGTCGAGGGAGAAGCTGATGCTGGCGTACGGCAAGTGAGGCGCGCTCACGCCGCCTTCGGCACCTTCTCCGTCCACGTCCCCCACGCATCAGTATCCGAGGTACACACATCATGAGCCAGCCGCCGCCCCCGCCGCCGCCCAACGAGCCCCCGAAGGAAGGGTTCGGTGCGCCCCAGGAGCCGCCGCCGGGTGGGTTCGGTGCGCCCCAGGAGCCGCCGCCCGGCGGTTTCGGCGCCCCGCAGGCACCGCCGCCCGGCGGTTTCGGCGCCCCGCAGCCTCCGCAGGGCCCCGGTTACGGTTACCCGCAGACGTCCCCGCCCCCGTCCCAGCCGGGCTACGGCTACCCGGGTCAGCAGTCCGCGCAGCCGCCGTACGGTTACGGCCATCCGCAGCAGCCGCCGACCTACCCCATGCAGCCGCAGGCTCCCCAGCGGGGCGGCGGGCGCAGGATGAGCGGCCAGGCGGTCATCATCGTGGCGGCCGTCGTGGCCGTCGCCCTGATCATCGGCGGCGGTGTGCTGTACGCGACCTCCTCCGGCAAGGACGACGGCGGGAACAACTCCTCGGGCGGCACCGGCGGCACCGGCGGGAAGAAGGACAAGGGCGGTACGGGTGGCGGCGGCACCACCGGTTCGAACGGTGCGGAGAAGGTGCCGGCCGACACCAGCTCCAAGGTCCTCTTCCAGGTCCCCGCGCCGTCCGTGGCCGCCGGGAGCAGCGTGACCACCGTCGGCTCGTGGCTCACCGGCAAGGTGTACGCCAAGAGCGGCAACGCCGAGGTCGACGGCTACGACCCCGACTCCGGCGCCAAGCTGTGGACGATCAAACTCCCCGGCCCGGTGTGTTCGGCCAGCCGGCACGTCACCGACGCCGGCCGGACCGCGATCGTCTACGAGCCCGCCATGCCGACCAAGTCCCAGCCCTCGCACGGCTGCAGCGAGGTCGCCGCGCTCGACCTCGCCGCCGGCAAGGAGCTGTGGGCCAAGTCCGTCAAGTCCGGCGACCAGAAGATCAGCCTGGACAACGTCACCGTCAGCGGCGACACGGTCGCCACGGGCAGCACCAGCGGCGGCGCCGCGTTCGACATCTCCACCGGCAAGGCGCTGTGGTCCCCGAAGCCCACGGACAGCTGCTACGACGCCGGGTACGCCGGCGGCGACAAGCTGGTCGCCGTGCGCAAGTGCGGCGCGTACGTCAGCGCGCGTCAGCTGCACATCCAGACCATCGACCCGAAGTCCGGGAAGGTGATCTCCGAGTACAAGATGTCGCCCGGCATCGAGTACGCGAGTGTCGTGTCGACCAACCCGCTGGTGGTCGCCGCCGACGTCGGCGACAGCGCCGGGGACGGCAGCGGCATCTCCGACTTCTTCTCGATCGACAACCGGACCGGCCGGCTGCGCATCAGGATCTCGGCGCCCGGAAAGACGTACGCGGCCAAGTGCGACGGCATCAGCAAGACCGAGGCCTGCACGATGCTGGCGGTCGGCAACGACAAGCTCTACATCCCGACCGAGGAACACGACGGCACCGGCCAGTACAGCCAGACCAACGAGATCGTCGCCTTCGACCTCGGCACCGGGAAGCAGACCGGTCAGCGCGCCAACGCGGGCGACGGCTACACGATCTCCCCGCTGCGCATGGACGGCACCAGCATCCTGGCGTACAAGCGGCCGCCGTACGACAAGGGCGGTCAGATCGTCAGCATCGACGGCACCACCTTCAAGGAGACCAAGCTCCTGGAGAACCCGGCGACCCGATCGGTCCGCGACGCGGAGACGAGCATGCTCCCGGACTACGCGGAGATCCTCTACGGCGGCGGCCGTCTCTACATGTCCGCGGTCTACGCCCACAAGCCGACCGGCGCGGACGACAAGGAGTACCTGGCGATCGCGTTCGGCGCGCGCTGACCGGCACGACGTCACCACGGCCCCGTCCCTGCTCAGGGGCGGGGCCGCGCGCTTACCCCTCGGCATTCCCGAATGCGGGGAATTTCGGTATTCCGGGGCGCTTCTCGCCGGTAGGGGAAGCGCAACGTCGAACAAGCGTGTAGCTTCCGGGGGATGGAGAGCCGGGGGGCTCCTAATCCACGGGGAACCAGTGGGGATGCTTGGGGGGACTGGGGGGTTGCTCGATGGGAGTGCGGCTCATGGTGGTCGACGACCACCGGCTGCTCGCCGAGGCGCTGGCCTCGGCGTTGAAGCTGCGCGGGCACCGGGTGCTCGCGGCGGCGGCGCCCGCCGCGGGAGCGGCGGAACTGGTGATCACGAGGGCACCCGAGGTGTGCCTGATCGGTACGGCGACACCCGCCGAGCCGGGGATGTTCGACCCGGTGGTCAAGATCAAGCGGGAGCGTCCGCAGGTGGCGGTCCTGGTGCTGGGGCCGGTGCCGAACCCGCGTGGCATAGCCGCCGCGTTCGCCGCGGGCGCCTCGGGATACGTACGCCATGACGAGCGCATAGAGGGCGTCGAGCGGGCGATCATGAAGGCGAGGGCGGGTGAGGCGGCGGTGGCCCCGGGCCTGCTCCAGGGTGCTTTCAGCGAGCTGCTCAACCCCGCGGCCCAGCCGGACGACGAGGGTCAGCGACTGCTCCAGATGCTGACGCCCAGGGAGGTCGAGGTGCTGGTCCGGGTCGCCGACGGCGAGGACACCCGGCTGATCGCGGCGGGGATGGGCATCGCGCCCTCCACGGCCCGGACCCATGTCCAGCGGGTGCTGATGAAGCTGGGTGTGGGGTCGAGGCTGGAGGCGGCGGCGCTGGCGGCACGGACGGGTCTGCTGGACCGGGCGGGGCCGGTGGCGACGTAGCCGGGCCCTGACGCCGTGCACGGGTCCGGACCTCGGGCGGTGAGGTCCGGACCCGTGCGCGGCGGTCGCCGGCCGGTTACTCGGCCGGCCCCTCCTCGCCGGAGGCCGGTGGTGGTACCGGCGGTGCCAGCGGGCGCAGCCACAGCCAGACCAGGAAGAAGAGGCCCAGGGCCAGCATGCCCAGGCCGGTCCAGAGGTTGATGTTGATGCCCTGCGTCTTGGCGCGGTCGGCGTCCGAGGCGGTCAGACCGGCGACGGTGACGATGACGCCGTAGACGACGAACAGGCCGCCGATGATGCGGCGGATGTCGAAGAGGCGGGCCGCGGTCGCGGACTTCCTCTCCAGCTCCGTGACCTCGCGCTGGACGTCGCGGTCCGAATAGTGGTCGGACATGGTTTCCTCCTGGGCCTTTCTCTACGTCGTGGGGGCGGGCGCGGGATCAGAGCGAGAACGGGATGTAGCAGGCCGCCGCCAGGATCAGCGCGCCCCAGCCCAGCAGGGCGGGCCTGCGGTACCAGGCGTCGTCGCCGGCGGCGGGGGGCTCGGCCGTGCCGGGTGAGCGGGTGCCGTAGACCAGGCCCTGGAGGTCCTCCGCCGGCTTGGGCGCGGTGAAGAGGGAGACCGCGACCATCACCACGGCACCGGCCACGAAGCCCGCGATCGCCGACACGAAGTTCGCGCCCTGGTCGGAGGGGATGCCGATGATGCCCTGCTTGTAGATGACGAAGTAGTTGACCATCGCGGCGGTGGTGCCCGCCAGCAGGCCCCAGAAGCCCGACTTCACGGACGCCCGCTTCCAGAACATGCCGACGATGAAGACCACGAACATCGGCACGTTGAAGAAGGAGAAGAGCGTCTGGAGGTAGCTCATGATGTTGGAGAAGGACGACGCGAGGAAGGCCGTGCCGATCGACGCGAGGACGCCGATCACCGTGATCAGACGGCCGAAGCGGATGTAGTAGGCGTCCTCCCGGTCCGTGACCACGTACTTCGCCCAGATGTCGGTGGTGAACACGGTGTTGAAGGACGAGACGTTGGCCGCCATGCCCGCCATGAAGGCCGCGAGGAGACCGGTCACCGCGATGCCGAGCACGCCGTTGGGCAGCAGTTCCTGCATCAGGTACGGGATCGCGTCGTTGTACTGGAGGCCCGAGCCGCTCGTGCCGATCTTCGGGACCAGGACGGCGGCCACCAGGCCCGGGATCATCACCAGGAAGACGATGAAGATCTTCGGGTACGCGGCGATGAGCGGGGTGCGCCGGGCCGCGCTCAGGTTCTTGGCCGACAGCGCGCGCTGCACCTCCGCGAAGTTCGTCGTCCAGTAGCCGAAGGAGAGCACGAAGCCGAGGCCGAGCACGATGGTCAGCCAGTTGGCGCCGAGCGGGTTGTCGCTGCCGATACCGGTGCCGCCCCACGCCGTGGTGAAGTGGCTGCCGTGGGACTTGTCGAGCGAGTCCGTCAGACCGTTCCAGCCGCCGACCCGGTGCAGGCCCAGCACCGCGATCGGGATCAGCGCGGCGAGGATGACGAAGAACTGCAGCACCTCGTTGTAGATCGCGGACGACAGGCCGCCGAGTGTGATGTAGGCGAGGACGAAGAAGCCGGCGACCACGATCGCCACCCACTGCGGCCAGCCGAGCAGGGCCTCGACGACGATCGCGAGGGAGTAGAGGTTGACGCCAGCGATCAGGATCGCCGCGAAGGCGAACAGGATCGAACTCAGCAGGTGTGCCCATTTGTCGAAACGCAGCAGAAGGAACTCGGGAACCGAGCGGACCTTCGAGCCGTAGTAGAACGGCATCATCACCAGGCCGAGGAAGACCATGGCGGGGATGGCGCCGATCCAGTACCAGTGCACGGTGTAGACGCCGTACTGCGCGCTGTTCGCGGCCATGCCCAGGATCTCGGTGGCGCCCAGGTTGGCGGAGATGAACGCGAGGCCGGTGACCCAGGCGGGCAGTGAGCGCCCGGAGAGGAAGAAGTCGAGGCTGGTCCTGACCGAGCGTTTGGCGGCGAAGCCGATGCCGAGGACGACGACGAAGTAGATCCCGAGGATCGTGTAGTCGAGCCCGTTCGTGGGGAGCCGGAGCCCTTCGGCCAGGTGGTTGGTGGGGCCGGAGGCCAGGTGGAGGGCCCCGGCGGCCAGGTGGGTGGGGGTAGGCATGCCGGTATCTATGCCCCGTGCGCCCCAGAGGCCGCCCAAGCTTCACAGAGACCCCCCAAACCCGCACAGGCATTGACGTTACTGTTGCATTGTGATTTGTTGTGTTGGGTTCTGTTGGATGGCTTTGCTGGTTCGAAGCGGTGCGGATGAGGAGTCCAGCGGTGAAGAAGACCTCGACCCGGCTTGCCGACGGCCGTGAGTTGATCTACTACGACTCACGCGACGACACGGTGCGCGACGCGGTGGACCGGCGTCCGCTGGAGCCGACCGTCACCAGCTCCCAGGTGCGCCGTGACCCGCTCCTCGGTGACGCGGTGGCGATCGCCTCGCACCGTCAGGGCCGCACCTACCACCCGCCGGCCGACGAATGCCCCCTGTGTCCCTCCCAGGGCGACCGGCTGAGCGAGATCCCCGACTCCTCGTACGACGTCGTGGTCTTCGAGAATCGTTTCCCCTCCCTGGCCGGCGACTCCGGCCGCTGCGAGGTCGTCTGTTTCACCTCCGACCACGACTCGTCCTTCGCGGACCTGACCGAGGAGCAGGCGGGGCTCGTCCTGGAGGCATGGACGGACCGGACGGCGGAGCTGTCCCATCTCCCCTCCGTCGAACAGGTCTTCTGTTTCGAGAACCGCGGCGCCGAGATCGGCGTCACGCTCGGCCACCCGCACGGGCAGATCTACGCGTACCCGTTCACCACCCCGCGCACGGCACTGATGCTGCGCTCCGTGGCCGCGCACAAGGAGGCGACCGACGGCGGGAACCTCTTCGACGACGTCGTCGCGCGCGAGCTGGCGGAGGGGGAACGGATCGTCCTGGAGACCGAGCACTGGGTCGCCTTCGTGCCGTACGCCGCGCACTGGCCCTACGAGGTCCACCTCTACCCCAGGCACAGGGTGCCCGACCTGCTCGGCCTCGACGAGGGCGCACGCAGGGAATTCCCTCAGGTCTATCTGGAACTCTTGAAGCGCTTCGACCGGATCTTCGACGGGCCGGGTGGAGAGAAGGAAGGGGCGGGGGAGCCTCCGACGCCGTACATCGCCGCCTGGCACCAGGCGCCGTTCGGCCCGCTGGAGGAGTTCGAAGGCGTCAACCGCGACGACTTCGCGCTCCACCTCGAGCTTTTCACCATTCGCCGCACTTCCGGCAAGCTGAAGTTCCTCGCGGGTTCCGAGTCCGGCATGAGTGTGTTCATCAACGACGTGCCGCCGGAGGCCGCGGCTCAGCGACTGCGAGAGGTAGCGAGTACATGAGTGGGAAGTACCTGGTCACCGGTGGCGCCGGATATGTCGGCAGTGTGGTCGCGCAGCACCTGATCGAAGCCGGCCACGAGGTCA